>NC_011312.1:2400000-2708388 GCF_000196495.1 Aliivibrio salmonicida LFI1238 | reverse complement strand
AAGGGTGAGAGCAAGTGTAATATTATCCCGTTAACGAACATGAAAGACAGTGAATTCATGCAAGATCGCACTAACTTAGTTCAATATACCGAGCAGTTAGCAAGTGATACTACGCATGATATTTTGGTTAACCCAATGCGTTCTGATCGAGTATCTATGTACCAACCACGACCAGGGTATAACGAGTGGGTAGTACCAGAAGGTAACTATTTTGTAATGGGCGATAATCGTGACAACAGTGCTGACAGCCGTTATTGGGGCTTTGTCCCAGAAGCGAATTTAGTTGGTAAAGCGGTCGGGATCTGGATCAGCTTTGAATTTGAACGTGGTAGCGATAGTATGCTGCCTTCCTTTATTCCTACTGGTGTTCGTTTTAACCGCATCGGTGGCATAGACTGATTGAAATAATATGACATCTCCATTACAACGCCTAGAACGCAAAATAGGCTATAAATTTAATGATGAAGGCTTTCTTAAGTTAGCACTGACTCACCGTAGTGCTAACGGAACTCATAATGAACGTTTAGAATTTCTAGGCGATTCAATTTTGAGCTTTGTGGTTGCTGATGAACTTTATCACCGTTTTCCTAAAGTGGATGAAGGTGATATGAGTCGTATGCGTGCAACGCTAGTTCGTGGTCATACTCTTGCTGAGTTAGGTCGTGAATTTGAGTTAGGGGATTACCTATTTTTAGGCCCTGGCGAATTGAAAAGCGGTGGCTTCCGTCGAGATTCAATTTTAGCGGATGCGGTTGAAGCGATCATTGGTGGTATTTATCTTGATAGTGATACCGAAGTCATTCGTCGAATTATTTTAGCATGGTACAAAACACGCTTAGATTCGATTGAACCAGGTATCTCTCAAAAAGATCCAAAAACACGTCTTCAAGAATACCTACAAGGTCGTCGTAAGCCGTTACCAACGTACACTGTGACAAAAATTAAAGGTGAAGCTCATAATCAAGAGTTCACTATTGAATGTATCGTAGCAGGCTTGGATAAGCCTGTTATCGGCAAAGGAAGCAGTCGCCGCAAGGCAGAACAGTCGGCTGCTGACATAGCATTAGGACAAGTAAACTAATGTCAGATGACAAAGAATTCGATCTAGATGCGTACTTCTCATCAGAAGCTAAAACAGAATCTAGCGACAACCAACACTGTGGCTTTATTGCTATCGTTGGTCGTCCAAACGTAGGTAAATCAACACTTCTAAACCAAATATTGGGACAGAAGATTTCGATTACATCTCGTAAACCTCAAACGACTCGTCACCGCATTATGGGTGTTGATACGGAAGGGGATTATCAAGCGATTTATATTGATACGCCAGGTCTTCATATTGAAGAAAAGCGTGCGATTAACCGCTTAATGAACCGTGCTGCAAGCTCATCATTAAGTGATGTTAACTTGGTTTTATTCTTGGTAGATGGTACTCACTGGACACCAGACGATGAAATGGTATTGAATAAGCTGAGAAAAGCTGGATTCCCTACTGTTCTATTGGTAAACAAAGTAGATAACGTTAAAGATAAAAATGACGTTATGGCTCATCTTCAAACGATGACTGAAAAAATGGACTTTGTTGACGTTGTGCCAATTTCAGCAAAATCAGGCTCTAATGTTGATGTTGTTCAAAAGCTAGTTCGTGATCATTTACCAAAAGCAGTTCATCATTTCCCTGAAGAATACGTAACTGACCGTTCACAACGCTTTATGGCTTCAGAGATCATTCGTGAAAAGCTGATGCGTTTTACGGGTGAAGAACTGCCATATTCGGTAACAGTAGAGATCGAACGTTTTGATTACAATCCTAAAATGGATGGTTTTCATATTAATGGTTTGATCCTTGTTGAACGTCTTGGCCAAAAGAAAATGGTCGTAGGTAAGAACGGCGAAAAGATCAAAGTCATTGGTCGTGAAGCTCGTCTTGATATGGAAGGGTTATTTGACCGCAAAGTGTATTTAGAACTTTGGGTTAAAGTTAAATCTGGTTGGGCTGATGATGAGCGAGCACTTCGTTCTCTTGGTTACATCGACGATTTATAATCCTCTAGATATAAATAAGAGCTAAAACAAGATCCCATATAACTTAAGTAGATAAAATTATTTTAGTTATTTGGGATTTTTTTGTTGTTATCAAAGTGTATTGCGAACTTTATTATAGGTAATAAATGTGGAAGAAGGCTTACAACGTTGTTTTGTCCTGCACCGTAGACCGTATAGCGAAAGCAGTCTAATTTTAGATGTATTTAGCGAAGAGTATGGCCGTTTATCTATTATCTCTAAAGGGGCACGCAGTAAGCGTTCAAACCTTAAAGGTGTATTACAAGCATTTACACCGCTATTGATGAAATGGTCGGGTAAAGGCTCAATGCGAACTTTGCGTCAAGCTGAAACTATCAGTCTGGCTATTCCTCTCACTGGAATTAATTTATATTCAGCCTTATACATTAATGAACTAGTGGTAAGGGTGATTGAACAAGAAACCCCGTATCCTGCTTTATTTCTCGATTATCTCACCGCATTGACTGAACTTGCTCAGACTAAAAACCCAGAACCTGCATTAAGACGTTTTGAATTGGCTTTACTGTCGTCATTGGGTTATGGCGTGGATTTCTTGCATTGCGCAGGCAGTGGTGAAATGGTTTCTCCTGAAATGACGTATCGCTACAGAGAACAGAAAGGGTTCATGGCATCGATTCGACACGACCCTTTAATGAGTTTCAAAGGTGATGAACTTATCGCTATCAGTGAGCGTCGATTTATAACACCAGAGCAATTAAAAGCGGCAAAACGCTTTACACGTATAGCCTTAAAGCCGTATCTTGGCGGTAAGCCCCTAAAAAGTAGGGAACTGTTTCTTCCAAGAACAAGGAGTATTCTAAAATGAGTTCAATTTTACTTGGCGTCAATATCGATCACGTAGCCACTCTTCGTAATGCAAGAGGGACTAAATACCCCGATCCAGTGCACGCTGCTGAAATTGCAGAACGTGCAGGTGCTGCGGGTATTACGATTCATCTACGTGAAGATCGTCGTCATATAAAAGATCGTGATGTGCGAATTTTACGTGAAACACTGCAAACTCGAATGAATTTAGAAATGGCAGTGACGGATGAAATGGTCGGAATTGCATTAGAAACACAGCCAGAATTTGTTTGTCTTGTGCCAGAAAAGCGTGAAGAGTTAACTACTGAAGGTGGTTTGAATGTCGTTGGTCAACTTGAAAAAGTGAAAGCCGCAACTCAAACGTTATCAAAAGCAGGTATTAAAGTATCCTTGTTTATTGATGCAGATAACGCCCAGATTGATGCAGCTGTTGCGTGTGGGGCTCCTTTTATTGAGCTTCATACTGGTGCGTATGCTGATGCAGAAACAGAAGAAGCCGAACAAATTGAATTGAAAAAAATTGCGGCAGGGGCAACTTATGCGGCAAGTAAAGGGCTGATTGTTAATGCGGGTCATGGTTTGACGTATCACAATGTTGAAGCTATCGCAGCATTGCCTGAAATCTATGAGTTAAATATTGGTCACTCGATTATGGGAAGAGCGGTGTTTGATGGATTAGAGAAAGCGGTCGCTGATATGCATAGAATTATGCTAGGTGCTCGTAAGTAATGGCAATTGTTGGCCTTGGGACTGATATCGCTGAAATAGAAAGGGTAGAGAAAGCCCTTTCTCGCTCAGGAGATGCGTTCGCTGAACGCATCTTAAGTCAGTCTGAGTTTGAGCGTTATCAAGGATTAAAGCAAAAAGGGCGTTTTCTCGCAAAACGTTTTGCCGCAAAAGAAGCCGCGTCAAAAGCCTTAGGGACTGGAATTTCTCATGGAGTGACTTTTCATGATTTTACGATTTCAAATGATGATAATGGAAAACCGATCTTAACGCTTTCGGGTAAAGCACTTGTGTTGTCTCAGCAGTCCTCAGTGTCACACATTCACCTCACCATTTCTGATGAGCGTCATTATGCGGTAGCGACGGTTATTTTTGAGTCTTAATACTACGCCACTAATTACTTGATTAATGGCGTATCACTAAGATAGGAAGTCTTAGTTAAGTAAGATTTGAGCGTCAGAGGTTACTTTTTCCATTTCGTCTTGAAGTTCGAATAACTCAGGCTCAATATTTTTAATGTCTTGTCCTTGTCGTAACGCCGTCTCTATCAAATTACACAATTGCTTTAGTCGTAATACCCCACAATATGAACTGCTACCATGAAGCTTATGGATATAGTGGCAAAGATCTTCTGCTGTTGCTTTTTTATCAATGGCTTTCGTCACCCAGCTATCGACTTCTGGAATAAACTCAATAAGCATAAGCAACATTTCTTTTGCGAGATCTTCTTTTCCTGCTGATTGTTTTAGTGCTGCACTCCAATCAATGCTACTAGTCGCAGGGCAAGATGGATCATCAATTGTAATATCAGGAATATTATCAGGAAGAATAACGATTTTTTCTACTTCCTTATGATCGGTTAATGGACTCCAATGAATGATGACTTGTTGCAGTACATGTTCTTCAATTGGCTTTGTTAAGTAATCGTCCATGCCTTCGCTAATCAATCTTTCTCGTTCACCGGCCATTGCATGAGCCGTTACCGCAACAATAGGCGTTCCAGAATTCAGGGCTGTTTTTCGGATCTCTTTGCATGCCATTACGCCGTCCATTTTCGGCATTTGAATATCCATCAAAATAATATCAAACTTTTGCTCTGTTGCTTGTTGTACGGCATCAATACCATTCTTACAGGTAACCACACTTTCAACTTGTTCATGCAGTAATGCTGAGATTAGCTTAAGGTTTGCTGGGTTATCATCAACAGCCATCACTTTGATCGGTAAGCGTTTTGGCACGTCATGTGACGCCATTAAATCAGGTAACGCTTCGATAACTTGAGAATTCGGTTGTACTAATAAAGCATCTAATAGTTTTTTCTTCGCAAACGGTTTTGATAAACACGTCATGTATGAATATTTATTGAGCTCTTCGGTTAAGGTCAGTTCAGTACTTGGTAATCCAATTACAATTGTTGGGCAATATGGTGTAATTTTCTTAACCATTGCTTTTAATGCTTCTGCATCAGGTTTATCGCTTGAGCTTAAACTTATTAATGCATAATCGTGATTTTCAAGTGTGTCTGGCAATGTAGAACGGTAAGTGACGAAGACACCATGGTGAATAAATTGTTGTTGTAATATGGAGGCTGACTGCATATTAGGTTCAATTAAGAGCAGTTTTTTCTTCTCTAATTGGCTGACATCTCGTTCATCAATCATTGGTAATTCTGTTGGATGCATTCTCATCGTAAACCAGAATGTAGATCCCTGATGAAGACGACTGCTTAATCCTATTTCTCCGCCCATTTGAGACACGAGTTTTTGAGTAATAACAAGACCAAGGCCAGTACCACCATAACGACGAGATATACTCGCATCCGCTTGACTAAATGCTTGGAATAGTTGTGCTTGTTGACGCTCAGATATACCAATGCCGGTATCTCGAACCACAAACTGCACATCAATAAAGTCATCATTAAGGTGTTTTAACTCGATGGAGATATCGATGTTGCCTTTTTCTGTAAATTTAATTGAATTACCAACCAAATTGTTTAGTACTTGCTGAATTCGTAAAGGATCACCAATTAACCCAGATGGAATGCGAGGGTCGATTTTTAACGTAATTTCTAATCCTTTTTCGTGAGCGCTTGGGGCGAGTAAGCTAACCACTTCATCTAAACTGTCTTGGAAATCAAACGGTAGATTCTCTAGCAGTAATTTGCCCGCTTCCAATTTGGAGAAATCAAGAATGTCATTAATGATGGTCAATAAATTATTGGCCGATCGCTCAATGGTTTGTAGGTAATCTTTTTGATTATCAGACAGTGATGTTTTTAGCATTTGACGAGTAAAACCAATAACCCCGTTGAGTGGTGTTCTCAGTTCGTGAGACATGTTTGCTAAAAATTCAGATTTAACTCGAGCAGCTTCTTGAGCGCGTTTTTTAGCGATGTCTAACTCTACGTTTTGTATTTCAAGCTGTTCTAACGTTTCTCGTAAATCGGAAGTCGCTTGGTCGATGCTTTGTTGCATTTCAACATGATAATCAGATAAAGAAATCGCCATGGCATTGATGCCGTTTTTGAGAGTATCTAATTCGCCATGCAATTTATTCTCGATACGCACATTCAAGTGACCACGGCGAATACGGTCAACAACACTTACCATGTGTGAAATAGGTTGGGTTACGTCTTGCATCAAACGAAAGGCAAAAACGCCAGATAAGCTGAGACCTAAAATTAAGACTAATAAGGCTGAAAATATCTCTTGGTATTGCTGGAGTCGTAAGCTTGATAAATCGAGCTCAATAGCAATATACCCTAGCGCCTCATTGACATGGGAAGCATCAAAGTTTGCGGTAAATTGCCCCTCGGCTAAAATTGGCGCTCTTAAAATTAATGAATCATCTAAAAATTCAATATCAAGCAGAAGCGGGATAGGTTTGTCTTTAGGAAAAGTGAGGCTTTCAAAGTTAGGATGAAAATTGGACGTGACAAACAGGTCATGATTTTCATCAAACACCGCAATACTACGCACAATTTTTGAGTGTTTTCGATGCGCATAGCTGATCAGTCGACGTACGGCTTCACGATTTTTTGCTGTCATGCTGTATTCACTTGAAATAGCAAGCGGTTCAATAATACTGGTTCCACTTGAGACTAACTGAGTTTCAAGATCGTGGTATCTGTTTATGGTGAAAAAGCCACTTAATAGCAAACCAATAATTAACGTTGGTGCTAATGTTAGTGTGATGACTCGTGCACGTAAGCCGTATTTTGTCATATCTCTTCATTTTAATTAACTTCCCTAACCGTGTAGCTTAATCAAGTTCAAGGTGAAGCTCAATTGTTCAATCTATAAACCTGAAGCTTAGGCACAAATGAGGACTGCATCTTCAAATCGTTTTGGTATAATAGTGCTAATTTTTGTAAATCAGGCAGTAATCATGGCGCAATTCTTCAAACCGAAAAAGAAAGCTTCGGTAAACACAAAACACCTATCTGTAGATGTGGTTCGATTAGACCACAATAGTGCGGGTATTGCTTTTGTGGATAAAAAACCGGTGTTTATCGAAGGCGCCTTACCTGAAGAACAAGCGATAATTCAATTCATTGAGCAAAAGAAACAATATTCTCGTGCTAAATTGATTAAATTGACAAAAAAAAGCAGTAAACGCCAAGCTCCAATTTGTCAGCATTATGACGATTGTGGTGGTTGTAATCTTCAACATTTACAGCATGCAGAGCAAATCATTGCTAAAAATGACAAGCTGCAAGAGTTAATGAAAAAACAAGGTGTTGATGCTTGTGATGTTGCTGAACCCATTCTTGCGAATGAGCATGATTACCGACGCCGAGCTCGTATTAGTTTAATCATGAATAAACAAACGAATCAATTGGATTTTGGTTTTAGAAAAAAACAGAGCAAAGAAATTGTTAATGTTCGTCATTGTCCCGTTTTAGTAAAAGAACTCGATCAGCATTTAGAATCGCTATACACCTTACTTAATCAGCTTAAAGGTAAGCGACATTTAGGTCATGTTGAATTAGTTCAAGCAGATAACGGAAGTGTATTGCTCATTCGCCATGTCGCTGCATTTAATGAAAAAGATCAACAAGCTTTACTTCATTATTGTGAAGAACGAGATTTGATCCTATACCTAATGCCTGAGTCAGATGTATTGAATCACGTATATGGCGAAGAACCGTATTATGTCATTGATGAGGTGAAGATTTATTTTACGCCTAAAGATTTCATTCAAGTTAATGCCTCAATTAATGACAGCATGGTAAATCAAGCATTAACTTGGTTGGATCTCAATGCGGACGATTGTGTACTCGATTTATTCTGTGGCTTAGGTAATTTCAGTTTGCCATTGGCACAGAAAGTAAAAACAGTCGTAGGTATTGAAGGCGTTGAAGAAATGGTTAAGCGCGCTCAATCTAACGCAAAACGAAATGAATTAGATAATGTGACGTTTTATCAAGCAAATTTAGAAGAGCCGATTGATCAGCAAGTGTGGGCAAGCACAAAGTTTACAAAGATTTTACTGGATCCTGCCAGAGCAGGGGCTGCAGGAGTGATGCAAACTGTGGCAAAATTGAAGCCTGAAACCGTCGTTTATGTATCGTGCAACCCAGCAACACTTGCACGCGATAGCCAATTGCTTATTCAACGCGGTTACAAGCTTACTAGGCTAGGTATGCTTGATATGTTCCCACATACGGGACATTTAGAATCTATGGCATTGTTTGAGCGATAACTGGCAGAAATCGTCAGGTAAGCGAAATGGAGCCAAGCAGAATCATTATAAAATTGGATTATAGGAAACGGACATGGTCGCAGTTCGCGGAGCACATCTTAAGGAAAATGAAACGTTTGAGTTAGCTGAATGGATAATCAGCCTTGAACAAGATAAGAGCACCTCTAAAAAACTGACAGAGGTGTATCAACAATGCCAAGAGTTAGTGGATTCCCATGAAAATGGTCCACTCTTGTTGTGGCGTGGTCGAGAGATGATAGAAATCTTGATCACCCTAAGCATGGATAAGCCGACTTTAATTGCAGCTCAGTTATTTCCTTTAGTTTCATCTGGTGTGTTAGACAGAGAAACGTTAACTGAAAACTACAATAAAGAAATAGAAAAACTGATTGATGGCGTTGAAGAGATGGACGCGATTGGTCAGTTGAATGCGTCTGTTGGGGAAGAGTCAGCCTCTTCCCAAGTCGATAATATTCGTCGAATGTTATTGGCTATGGTTGATGATTTTCGTTGTGTGATCATTAAATTAGCTGAGCGTATTTGTAATTTACGTGAAGTGAAAAATGAACCTGAAGACGTTCGCCGAGCAGCGGCTAAAGAATGTAATAATCTTTATGCTCCTTTAGCGAACCGTTTAGGTATTGGTCAGTTGAAATGGGAAATTGAAGATTACTCTTTCCGTTATCAGCATCCTGATACCTATAAGAAAATAGCAAAACAATTGTCTGAGCGACGTATTGTTCGTGAACAATATATCCATGATTTTGTCACGGGGTTAAGTGATGAAATGGCGGGTTATAACATCAATGCCGAAGTCAGTGGGCGTCCAAAGCACATCTACAGTATCTGGCGTAAAATGCAGAAGAAGAGCTTGGAATTTGATGAATTGTTTGATGTTCGAGCGGTTCGAATTATTGCGGATAAACTGCAAGATTGTTATGCCGCATTAGGGGTTGTACACACGAAGTTTAAGCACTTACCAAGTGAATTTGACGACTACGTTGCAAACCCAAAACCGAATGGCTATCAATCTATTCATACGGTTGTTTTAGGCCCTGAAGGGAAAACCATTGAAATCCAGATCCGAACAAAGGATATGCACGAAGACTCAGAACTAGGGGTTGCTGCGCACTGGAAATACAAAGAAGGCTCATCAAACAGCAGTCGTACTGGTTATGATGAGAAGATTACGTGGCTACGTAAACTGCTTGATTGGCAAGAAGAGATGTCAGATTCTGGTGAAATGCTGGATGAATTACGAAGTCAAGTGTTTGATGATCGTGTTTATGCCTTTACCCCTCGTGGTGATGTTGTTGATCTACCAATGGGCGCGACACCTTTAGATTTTGCGTATCATATTCACTCAGAAGTAGGGCACCGATGTATTGGTGCGAAAGTGGGTGGACGAATCGTGCCATTTACCCATAACCTTGCAATGGGTGACCAAGTTGAAATTATTACCCAAAAAGAACCGAACCCTTCTCGAGATTGGTTAAACCCAACCTTGGGTTTTGTGAACTCTGGCCGTGCTCGTGCAAAGATCAATGCCTGGTTTAGAAAACAGAGTCGTGAAAAAAACCTTGATGCAGGTAAAGAGATTTTAGAAGTTGAATTAGCAAAAATTGGCGCAACGTTAAAAGATGCAGAGCAATACGCACTTAAGCGCTTTAATGTGAATTCAACGGATGAGTTGTTTGCTGGTGTTGGTAGTGGCGACTTACGTATTAACCAAGTGATTAATCACATTAATGCGTTAGTGAATAAACCAACCGCTGAGCAAGAAGATCAAAAAGCGTTAGAGCAATTGCAAGAATCTGAAGCGAAGGCACAAGCACAAGCTCAGGCGCAGAATAAAAAACGCAATGATGCAGTGGTGGTTGAAGGTGTCGATAATTTAATGACGCACCTAGCACGCTGTTGTCAGCCGATCCCTGGTGATCCTATCGCGGGGTACATAACTCAAGGTCGTGGTATTTCAGTTCACCGCAGTGATTGTGATCAGCTTGATGAATTACGTCATCATGCTGCAGAACGAATTATCGACACGGTGTGGGGGAGTGGTTTTGTTGGCTCTTATATATTGACGTTAAGAGTCACAGCCATGGATCGTTCTGGTTTATTGAAGGATCTTACCAGTCTGTTTGCGAATGAAAAAGTAAAAGTGTCTGGCATGAAGAGCCGTAATGATTACAAAAAGCAGCTGACTATTATGGATTTTGATCTTGAAGTGTTCAGTGCTGACATCCTTAGTCGATTAATTACTCGTGTTGAACAAGTAAAAGATGTCATGGAAGCCTCTCGATTATCATAGTAAAACAGAGAAAATAAATTGATGTAGATTTTCTTTAAGTTATTGATAATTAAAACAGATAAAAAATAGAGCCGAATATTAGCGATGATATTCGGCTTTTTTTTATAAAAATTATTCAAGTTCTGAAACTTCGAGCCGTAAATAAATGTATCAACGATGAATTATAGGCTTCAATCCTATAACAATAAATGAAGCGACCCGGAGCAAGAACTATGTCAATTTCAGTAAATACAAATATCTCAGCAATGACAGCACAACGTTACATGAATAATGCAACAGCTGCTCAAGCGGATTCAATGGAGAAATTGTCTTCAGGTTTAAAAATCAACAGCGCTGCTGATGATGCTTCTGGTCTGCAAATTTCAAATCGTATGACAGCACAAACTCGTGGTTTGAATGTTGCTGTTCGTAATGCCAATGACGGTATGTCGATAGCTCAAACTGCTGAAGGCGCAATGAAAGAAACAACAAATGTTCTTCAGCGTTTACGTGATTTATCACTGCAATCTTCAAATGGTTCAAACACGGATGCTGACCGTGAAGCAATGCAAGAAGAGGCAAGCTCACTAACGGATGAGTTGAATCGTATCGCTGAAACAACATCGTTTGCAGGAACTCGTTTAATTAATGGTGAGTTTGGTACTAAGTCATTTCAAATTGGCGCGGATTCAGGCGAAGCCGTTGCGATGACATTAAATAGTATGCGAGCAGATGAAGCGACGATGGGCGGTAAATCTTATTTTGCAGAAGAAGGTCGTGATATTAACTGGACGGTAGGCAAAGAGAATTCGCAATTTAATGTTCAATATAATGATAAAAATGGTAATGAACAAAAAATCAATATTGCCGCAAAATCGGGTGATGATATTGAAGAGTTGGCTACTTACATTAATGGCCAGACAAATGAGTTAAGCGCTTCTGTTACTGAAAAAGGTGTCCTACAAGTATTCATGTCTGGTGAGACTATCTCTTCTCCATTAACCTTCAGTGGCTCTCTCGCTAATGAGTTGAAAATGGGTGGGGAATCAGACGATACCGTTGCTTCTATGAATCTGACGACCGTTGGTGGAGCTCAGCGTTCTATTGATGTGATTGATGCAGCATTACAATATGTTGATGGTAATCGTGCATCACTCGGTGCGTTTCAAAATCGTTTTGAAAGTGCAGTTAATAACTTAACCAACATCAATGAAAATATTTCTGACTCAAACAGTCAAATTAAAGATGTTGATTTTGCTAAAGAAACGACAAACTTAACTAAGAATCAAATTTTAACTCAATCAAGTTCTTCGATTCTAGCCCAAGCAAAACAAGCGCCGACAGCAGCACTGGGTTTATTAAAGTAAGCTTTCTAAATGCCCTTTAGTTTAAGGCGAATGTATTTTTGAAAAAGCGGTGACTATAATGGTCACCGCTTTTTTGTTTTTAATCACAGGAAAATAGGTATGACAACCCCAAATAATATGGAACAGTTACTTTCAATTATGACTCAGTTAAGGGATAAGAAATCTGGTTGTCCGTGGGATCAAAAGCAAACCTTTGATTCTGTTATTCCTCACACCATAGAAGAGACCTATGAAGTGGTGGATGCAATTCATAAGAAAGATTGGGTTAATTTAAAAGAAGAACTTGGGGACCTATTATTTCAAGTTATTTTCTACTCTGAAATAGCAAAAGAAGAGCAGCTGTTTGATTTTAATGATGTGGTAGATACATTAAATGAAAAATTGATCCGCCGTCATCCACACGTTTTTGGTGATGAAATCCTTTCTACGGATGATGAGATTAGTGCTAATTGGGACAAAATAAAGCAACAAGAGCGTGCAAATAAACAGGAAAGTGACCCAAGGTCTAAGATTGGGAATGACAGTATTTTAGATTCAATTCCTACCGCCTTACCTGCATTATTAAAAGCCAATAAAATACAAAAACAATGCTCAAAAGTAGGGTTTGACTGGAATGAACTGCAACCGGTTGCTGAAAAAGTGAATGAAGAGGTCGCAGAGGTTTTAGAAGAGGCGATAAAAAATCCACGGGATGAAAATAAAGTAGAAGAAGAATTAGGCGATTTACTTTTTGCTACAGTAAATTTAGTTCGCCATTTAGGAAAAAATCCAGAGCAAGTGTTATGCAAAGCAAATGATAAGTTTGAACGCCGTTTTCGTCAAATTGAAGCGAACATCGCTAAAAAACACAAAACTTTGCAGCAATGTGATTTAAATGAACTAGACTCTGAGTGGGAAAATGTGAAGCGAAGTGAGCGGAATTGATTTGGAGCAAAAAATAAATCAATTAACTGTGATACTTTTCACGTTGTGGCCATAAAGCGGTTCTGGTATATTCATTTCCCGTCCAGATAAAATCCATTTTATTCCTCAATACACCAATTTCAGGTAACGTATGACGACGAATTACATTTTTGTAACTGGCGGGGTTGTATCCTCTCTAGGTAAAGGTATTGCAGCAGCATCATTAGCAGCTATTCTTGAAGCTCGTGGCTTAAAAGTCACTATGATGAAGCTTGACCCATACATCAACGTTGATCCAGGCACAATGAGCCCAACTCAACACGGTGAAGTATTCGTCACGGAAGACGGCGCAGAAACTGATCTAGATTTAGGTCACTACGAGCGCTTCATTCGCACCAAAATGACTAAACGTAATAACTTTACGGCTGGTCGAGTTTACGCTGATGTTCTACGTAAAGAACGTCGCGGTGACTACTTAGGTGCAACTATTCAAGTTATCCCTCATATTACGAATGCGATTAAAGAACGTGTTATTTCTGGCGCTGCAGGCCATGATATCGCACTCGTTGAAGTTGGTGGCACAGTTGGTGATATTGAATCTCTGCCATTCATGGAAGCGATTCGTCAGCTTGCTGTTGAGCTAGGTCGTGAACACACAATGTTTATGCACTTAACACTTGTTCCTTACTTGGTTGCAGCAGGCGAGCTTAAAACTAAGCCGACTCAACACTCAGTAAAAGAGCTACTGTCTATTGGTATCCAACCAGATATCTTAGTTTGTCGTTCAGATCGTGTTATTCCAGCAAACGAACGTAAGAAAATTGCTCTTTTCTGTAATGTACAAGAAAAAGCAGTTATCTCAATGAAAGACGTAGATTCAATCTACAAAATCCCACAATTGATCCGAGCGCAAGGTACTGATGATTTAGTGTGTCAACGCTTTGGTATTACCGCTCCTGCCGCTGATCTTTCTGAGTGGGAACAAGTAATTTATGAAGAAGCGAACCCGACTGGTGAAGTTACTATCGGTATGGTTGGTAAATACATTGAATTACCAGATGCTTACAAGTCAGTAAACGAAGCATTAAAACATGCGGGCTTGAAAAATCGCTTGAGCGTCACTATTAAATATATAGATTCACAAGATGTTGAATCTAAAGGTACTGAAATCCTAGAAGGTCTAGATGCAATTCTAGTTCCTGGTGGTTTTGGTGACCGTGGTATTGAAGGTAAGATCCTTGCTGCTCAATACGCTCGTGAAAATGCAGTACCATATTTAGGAATTTGTCTGGGTATGCAAGTTGCGCTAATTGATTACGCGCGTAACGTTGCTAATATGGAAGGGGCTCACTCTTCTGAATTCTCTAAAGACACGAAATTCCCTGTTGTTGGTCTAATCACAGAGTGGATTGATGGCGACGGTAATGTTGAAGAGCGTACTGAGAAATCAGATCTAGGCGGTACAATGCGTCTTGGTTCTCAACTATGTCATCTTGCTAAAGGCTCTAAAGCTCGTGAGCTTTACGGTAACGCAACAGTTGAAGAGCGTCATCGTCACCGCTATGAAGTAAATAATAATTTACTTCCGCAGCTTGAAAAAGCCGGTCTTAAGATCTCTGGCTTATCTGCTGATAAGAAGCTTGTGGAGATAATTGAAATCCCTAACCACCCATGGTTTGTGGCTGCTCAATTCCACCCTGAATTCACATCAACACCTCGTGATGGACACCCATTATTTGAAGGTTTTGTTAAAGCAGCAGGCGAAAATGCCCGCGGTGAATTCGAAAAGTAATAGGATTTACGGGTAGCTGTCCAATGTTGTGGCAGCTATTTTTAGCTTTTAAATTAAAGAAAATAGAGGAAACACAATGTCTAAGATCGTTAAAGTTCTAGGTCGTGAAATCATCGATTCTCGTGGTAACCCAACAGTTGAAGCTGAAGTTCATCTAGAAAGTGGTTTTGTTGGTATGGCTGCTGCTCCATCTGGCGCATCTACTGGTTCTCGTGAAGCTCTTGAGCTACGTGACGGCGACAAATCTCGTTTCCTAGGTAAAGGTGTTCTTAAAGCTATCGCAGCTGTAAATGGCCCAATCGCAGAAGCTCTAATCGGCAAAGACGCGAAAAACCAAGCTGAAATCGACCAAATCATGATCGATTTAGATGGCACAGAAAACAAAGCAAAATTTGGCGCTAACGCAATCCTTGCTGTTTCTCTAGCGAATGCTAAAGCTGCTGCAGCTGCTAAATCTATGCCTCTTTACGCTCACATTGCTGAACTAAACGGCACTCCTGGCGTATTCTCTATGCCTCTACCAATGATGAACATCATCAACGGTGGCGAGCACGCTGATAACAACGTTGATATCCAAGAATTCATGATTCAACCTGTTGGCGCTAAAACGCTTAAAGAAGCGGTACGCATGGGCGCAGAAGTTTTCCACAACCTAGCTAAAGTTCTTAAGTCTAAAGGCTACAGCACAGCGGTTGGTGATGAAGGCGGTTTCGCTCCTAACCTTAAATCTAACGCTGAAGCGCTAGAAGTTATCGCAGAAGCTGTTGCAGCTGCTGGTTACGAGCTAGGCAAAGACGTTACTCTTGCTATGGACTGTGCTGCTTCTGAGTTCTACAACAAAGAAGACGGTATCTACGACCTTAAAGGCGAAGGTAAGAAATTTACGGCTGAAGAATTCAACCATTACCTAGCTGGTCTTGTTGAGCAATTCCCAATCGTTTCTATCGAAGATGGTCTAGACGAGTCTGATTGGGCTGGCTTCAAGCACCAAACTGAACTTCTTGGTGACAAGATTCAACTAGTTGGTGACGATCTATTCGTTACAAACACTAAGATTCTTGCTCGTGGTATCGAAGAAGGCATCACTAACTCAATTCTTATCAAGTTCAACCAAATCGGTTCACTTACAGAGACTCTAGCTGCAATTAAGATGGCTAAAGATGCTGGTTTCACAGCAGTTATCTCTCACCGTTCTGGCGAAACTGAAGATGCAACAATTGCTGATCTAGCAGTTGGTACAGCGGCAGGTCAAATCAAAACTGGTTCTATGAGCCGTTCTGACCGTGTTGCTAAGTACAACCAACTAATCCGTATCGAAGAAGCTCTAGGTGAACTAGCGCCATTCAACGGTCTTAAAGAAGTTAAAGGTCAATAATCTCAATTTTTGAGAATATGACTTAATTCTTTAATCGTTCGATTAGAATTTTGATACAAAAACCGTCTCATTTGAGGCGGTTTTTTTTATTTCAGCTATACAGCTAGTGAAGTTCTAATGAGGGGTTGATATAGTTAGCGCTCTTTTCATTATAACTCAAACATTTGTTGCCGGAGCTACTATGCGTGCATTCGCCGTTTTACTGATTATTGCCTTAGGTTGGCTGCAATATACCTTATGGTTTGGAAAAAATGGCATGGAGGATTACGCTCAAGTATCCAATGATGTTCAGCTTCAAGAAGAAGTAAATCAAGGGTTACGTAATCGAAATGGACAAATGTTTGCTGAAATCGACGATTTAAGAAAAGGTTCAGCGGCAATAGAAGAGCGAGCTAGGCATGAACTCGGTATGATTAAAAAAGGTGAGACCTTTTATCGCATTATTGATGAAAATAGTGAGGAATAAAAAATGTCTTCATTGTCTCCTTTATTTATTACCGTAATCGTGCCTGCTGCAGGTGTTGGCAGCCGAATGAAAGCCGATCGCCCAAAACAATATTTAGTACTTGATGGTAAAACAGTCATTGAACATACCATTGAGAACTTATTGGCCTTTCCTATGGTCAATACTGTCATTGTTGCAATCAGCGATGATGACCCATATTTTGATGCGTTATCTATTGCTACCGATAAGAGAGTTATTCGAGTCTCTGGTGGGGAAGAGCGTGCTGATTCTGTTCTTTCTGGTCTAGAATACGTACAAAAAAACACATTAAGTCAATGGGTGATGGTTCATGATGCGGCACGCCCTTGCCTTCGCCATAGCGACATTGCTAAGTTAATTGAAGCCGTGATCCCGGATCATCTGGGTGGTATATTAGCCTCGCCAGTTCGAGATACGATGAAGCAGGCAAATTCAGATTTAAGCATCAGTACAACGATTGATCGCAGTGTGTTGTGGCATGCATTAACACCGCAACTGTTCACTACCGAGTTATTGTATACCGCATTAAAAACAGGTTTAGAACAGGGCTTATCGATTACGGATGAGTCTTCTGCTATCGAATTTATGGGATATCAGCCTAAACTCATACAAGGTCGGGCCGATAACTTAAAAATAACTCAACCTGAAGATCTTGATTTAGCAGAGTTCTACCTTCAAAAAATGAAAAAGGAAATCAACGAATGAGAATTGGACACGGATTTGATGTACATAAATTTGGTGGAGAAGGCCCAGTTATTATTGGTGGAGTCAGCGTTCCTTATGAGCAAGGGTTAATTGCTCATTCAGATGGTGATGTTGCACTGCATGCATTGTGTGATGCTTTGCTTGGTGCCATTGCGGAAGGAGATATTGGTCGTCATTTCCCTGATACTGATGATAAATGGAAAGGCGCCGATAGCAGAGCTTTGCTTAGAGATGTATATCGTCGAGTTAAAGAAAAAGGCTTAGAGCTAGGGAATGCGGATGTCACAATCATTGCACAAGCCCCTAAGATGGCGCCTCATATTAAACATATGTGCGCTGCTATTGCTGAAGATTTAGAAACAAGCTTGGATAATGTGAACGTCAAAGCGACCACGTCCGAGGGTTTAGGCTTTACTGGTAGAAAAGAAGGCATCGCTTGTGAAGCTGTGGTGCTGTTAGTTAAAAAATCTTATTAATTAGAGACAAACTTATGTCAGACATCATGTCTACTTTTTCATGGTTATACGGAAAGCCAGTTGCAACTGGTAAATTAAAGCAGCTACCTGAACACTTTATTGTAAAAGAAGTATTAGGGTATGAGTTCACTGGTAAAGGTGAACACTTAATGGTTAAAATTCGTAAAACTGGAGAAAACACGAAATACGTAGCGAATGAATTCGCTAAGTTTTGTGGTGTTAAATCAAAAGACATCAGCTGGGCTGGTTTGAAAGATCGCCATGCGGTGACTGAACAGTGGTTAAGCGTTCATCTTCCAAAAAGTGATCACTTGAATTTTGTTCTATTTGAAGTGGCACACCCTGGTGTTGAAATTTTAGAAATGACGCGTCATCATAAAAAATTACGTCCAGGCGATCTTCTCGGAAATAGCTTTCAGTTAATTGCGACTGAAGTGACTGATATGGATGATGTACTGGCTCGTTTAGAGAAGGTAAAAGTAACGGGTGTACCAAACTATTTTGGTGCTCAACGCTTTGGACATGAAGGCAATAACGTAACAGAAGCGCGTCGTTGGGGGCGTGAAAATGTCCGTACTCGTGATAATACGAAACGCAGTTTTTATCTATCAGCAGCGCGTTCGTGGATTTTTAACCATATTATTTCTCAAAGAATAACAGAGGGTTACTTCTCTCTACCTGTTGATGGTGATATTCTACTTGATCAAAACGATCGTACGGTTAATGAGAATGTAACGTCAGAAGACTGCATTCAAAAAATTAAAAAGGGTGAATTATCAATCAGTGCAGCACTTGCTGGAGATAATCAACTGCCAACGACAGAGAAAGCATTAATGTTTGAGCAACCACAACTGGATGCTGAACCAGACTTAATGGCCTTGATCCGTGGTAACCGTATGCGTCATGAACGCCGTAGCATTGAATTACATCCAGAGAACCTACATTGGTCTGTGGAAGGCGATCAACTTACCTTAAACTTTTCACTAACATCGGGCAGTTTTGCTACGGTTATCGTTCGTGAATTGTTACAAGAAATTGAAGTTGAACGTACATACGATTAGAACGACTTAAGAAATGAAGTGGAGAACTGAGTGAAGAAATTGCATATATTGCTAAGTAATGATGATGGGGTATTTGCTGAAGGGATGAATACTCTTGCTTTAGCTCTTATTGATATCGCAGATATTACTATTGTTGCTCCTGATCGTAATCGTTCAGGCGCGTCAAATTCCCTTACTCTAGAATCGCCACTTCGTGTCCGCCAAATTGCGGAGCATATTCACTCAGTACAAGGAACCCCAACCGATTGTGTTCATTTTGCATTGAATGAGTTAATGAAAGATAACTTACCTGATTTAGTCATTACAGGGATAAACCATGGTGCTAATTTAGGGGATGATACGCTGTATTCTGGTACCGTTGCAGCGGCAACAGAAGGGCATTTTTTAGGTTTGCCAGCCATAGCAATGTCATTGGTCGGAAAAACACATTTTGATACGGCAGCTCAGGTTGCGGTTGAATTAGTTAAGAATCATTTAGTAAAACCATTAACAACCAAAAGAGTATTGAATGTTAACGTTCCGGACTGTGAATATTCACAATTATCAGATTGGAAAGTGACTCGTTTAGGTGCAAGGCATCATTCTGAAAGCATGATAAAGGCAAAGGATCCTAGAGGAGAAACCATTTATTGGTTAGGTCCTCCAGGGAAAAAGCAAGACGCTGGAGAGGGCACGGATTTCTATGCCATTGCCAATAACTGTGTGTCTATTACCCCTTTACAAGTCGATTTAACAGCACATGATTCATTAACAATGATGAAAGAGTGGCTATCATTGCCGGAGAGCACTCATTAATGATGCATTCTCGCTCTGAGTTACTTGATCAATTCTTACGTCAGCAAGGTATCCTCAATGAGGATATTCTTTTGGCTATCCGACAATTGCCACGTGAGCGATTTGTTCCTGAAGCATTAGCACATCAAGCCTATCAAAATAATGCGCTACCAATCGGTGAGGGTCAGACGATCTCTCAACCGTATATTGTTGCAAAAATGACGGAACTATTGGAGCTTCAATATGACTCCAACTTGTTAGAGATTGGAACAGGCTCAGGTTATCAAACCGCAGTATTAGCCAAATTAGTAGGGCACGTGCACTCTGTTGAGCGTATTAAATCATTACAATGGAACGCGAAGCGCTTATTAAAGCTGTTAGATCTTTATAACATTTCAACTAAGCATGCTGATGGTTGGAATGGTTGGCCAAGTAAAAGCCCGTTTGATGCCATCATCGTTACCGCTGCCGCAGAATCCATTCCTAATGATCTTCTTTATCAATTAAAAGAGGGAGGACGGTTAGTCATTCCCATTGGTACAGAGTCACAACAATTGCTCCGAATTACCCGTCATGGAGATGAATTCCACTCTGAAGTGATCGAAGAGGTGCGGTTTGTGCCTTTAGTTTCAGGGGACTTAGCATAAGTGAATATGGATAAAATAAAACAATACTTCTCTTTCTCTTACTTGGGTGTGATAGCTCTTAGTTTATTGCTTGTTGGCTGTTCATTGGGGCCACATCGTCCTGCGCCAGTATCAAGCGTTAATAGTAAGGCATCTTCTTATGGTGGCACTGAGCGTGGCAGCTATCGAGGAAGTTACTACAAGGTTGAAAGCGGGGATACGTTATATTTTATTTCATATGTAACGAATAAAGATGTTAAAGAGCTTATTGCATATAACGAACTTAAAGCACCTTATGTGATCCAGCCAGGACAAAAAATAAAATTATGGGGCCCTCGATATATTGCTCCTGCGTACGGTGATGATGGCCATTCCGTTATTAAAGAGAATGGTACCCCAAGGTCTACTGCAACAGCGGTTGCCGTTGTTCCTGTTGCTACGAATAAAGCACCGAGTACGGCAAAACCCGTTACGTCCGCTAGCACAAAAACACAACCTGTTCAAAAACAAAGCACAAAAAAGGTTGAAAAGGCGAAATCGAAGGAGTATGTTGAATCTAACAAATCGATAACATCTTCTAAGCCGAAGCCGGTTGTTAAGCCAAAACCGAAGCCAACACCGAAACCAAAACCAGTAGAAAAAAAATCGGAGAAGGTAGATTCGTGGTTATGGCCAACTAAAGGAAGAATCATTGCTAAGTTTTCAACAGGAGACCAAGGAAATAAAGGGATAGATATCGCAGGTCAACGTGGCCAAGAGATCATCTCAACCGCAAAAGGAACCGTGGTTTATGCAGGCAATGCATTAAGAGGTTATGGCAACCTGATAATTATTAAACATAATGACGATTACTTAAGTGCCTACGCCCATAATGAATCATTGTTTGTGAAAGAAGGTCAACACATCAATGCGGGACAAAAAATCGCATCAATGGGTAGCTCAAGTACGAGCAGCGTTCGTTTGCATTTTGAGATCCGTTTTAGAGGGAAATCGGTAAATCCACAACGGTATTTACCGTAACAGGGATGACATAGCTGAGTTGTAATGTCTTGCTGGCTCGCCATAGGGAGGCGCTATGAGTAAAAGCAATGCAGTAACTAAAGTTGAAGAATTTGATTTAGACGTAGTTGATGAAACTGAACTAACGACAAAGACAGAAAAAAAATCTGAACGTCTTGAAGTTAGTAGTTCGCAAAAAGTAATGGATGCGACTCAACTGTACTTAAGTGAAATTGGATTTTCACCACTTCTAACCGCTGAAGAGGAAGTGTATTTCAGTCGCCTAGCCTTGAAAGGTGATGTTGCCGCTCGATCTAGAATGATTGAAAGTAACTTACGATTAGTGGTGAAAATTGCACGTCGTTATAACCATCGTGGTCTTGCTTTATTAGATTTGGTTGAAGAAGGTAATTTAGGTTTAATTCGCGCGGTTGAAAAATTTGATCCAGAAAGAGGCTTTCGCTTCTCTACTTATGCCACTTGGTGGATACGTCAAACGATTGAACGTGCCATTATGAACCAAACGAGAACCATTCGTTTACCTATCCACGTAGTGAAAGAGTTAAACGTATACCTGCGTGCCGCTCGTGAGCTATCCCAAAAATTGGATCATGAACCTACACCAGAAGAAATAGCAGAAAAGCTAGATAAACCAGTAAGCGATGTGAGTCGAATGCTGCGTTTAAACGAGAGGGTCGCTTCTGTTGATTCAATGGTTGCAGGTGACTCAGATAAAGCGCTGCTTGATATTATTCCGGATACGAAACATGCCGATCCTGAATCCGAAACACAAACAAACGATATTAACGAATCTTTAGTTGGCTGGTTAGGTCAATTAAATCCAAAACAAAAAGAAGTCGTTGCACGTCGTTTTGGACTGTTAGGGTATGAAGCGTCAACGTTAGAACAGGTAGGCCGAGAGATTGGTTTAACTCGAGAACGAGTAAGACAAATCCAAGTTGAAGGGTTAAGGCGTTTAAGAGAAATAATGACGCAACAAGGTTTGAATATGGAAACTCTATTTGCTGTTGATGACTTTTAAACTCATTTTTATTTAACAATAAGTAGAATCATAAAAGCCACAGCAAGGTTACTTGCGGTGGCTTTTTTAGTTTATGAGCAAGAGGATTGATTTATCATTGATCGCTTTTTTCACTGTCTTTTAGTGTATGAAACCCAGACCAAATTCTGTTTATTGTCGTGATCCAACATAGAGCGGAAAACACATAAGCAATGATTGAAAAGTGAAAAGGGAATAAGCAAAATAAAACAAAACAGCCAATCGTTTCTGTTCCTTCGGTTAGCCCTCTCATGTAATACAATGATTTGTTTTTGTAGACTGGGTTATCTATATTTCTTTTTCCTGCCATCACCGCAAAAGCCAAAAAACTGCTGCCAGTACCGATAAATGAAAAGATAATTAATGCGCCTGCAATGGCGTTATGTTCTGGATTTGCGAGAACAAATCCAAAAGGAATTAAAGAATAAAAGAGAAAATCTAAACTAATATCTAAAAATCCTCCCGAATCTGTAATGCCGTTGATTCTTGCTAATGCCCCATCCAAACCATCACAAATACGATTTAGTAAAATGAAAACCAAAGCAATATTGTATTCTTGAAAGATTAACGCCGGAAAAGCCATGCAGCCTAAAACGAAGCCAAAAACCGTCGTTTGATTTGCGGTTATACCAAGTTTATTTAATTGACTTGCCGTTATTGATAAGGGTTTACGTATAAGTTGGATGCTGAACTTATCAAGCATGGGGAATCTCCATTGGCCAAGAGAGTTGTTGGCTATTGTTCGGAATGTCATCATTATCATGAGTGACTAATAGTGTAGGTATATTGGCTTCAGCGAGTTGTGTGAATACCCAATCTCTAAATTGTATACGAAGTGCTTTGTCTAATTTACTAAAAGGTTCATCAAGTAAAGCGACTTTGGGCTTTGCTAGAAGCATTCTGACTAAACTAATACGAGCTCGTTGACCTCCTGATATTTGATCTGGAAAAGAGTGAGCTAAATGGTCTAATTGAATGTTTTTTAATGCGTTAATGGCCTCTGCTTGTCGTTCTTTTCCTTTAATTGCATTAGGCAAAGCAAAGGCAAGGTTTTCCCATACCGAAAGGTGAGGGAAAAGAAGATCTTCTTGAAAGAGAATACCGACATTTCTTTTATGGGGAGCCAAAGTATCAATGTTTTCTCCATTTAACTGGATGCTGCCTGAGTAGTTGAAATCATTCGTTAGATGACCTGCGATCACGTTTAATAGTGTTGATTTTCCACAGCCACTTGGCCCCATAATACTCAGTACTTCCCCTTTATTTACAGATAAAGAGCAAGAGGACAATAACTCAGTCCCACTATGAGTGAAAATGGTGAGATTCTTTATTGATAGGCTCATGACCTTCAACCTTCCTTGTCTTAATATTGATGTGGGAATGACGAGAATAATATCGACCGATAACGACGGCTAACGTAAAGAAAACAAAAGGCAACAGCGCTTGCCAAAGTGCATAAAGTGCCGTAATTCGACGATCAAATCCACTGGATAATGCCACAGCCTCCGTCGTTAGCGTCATCACTCTTCCTGCTCCTAACATCTTTGTTGGTAAATATTGAGCCAAACTGACACTGATCCCTATTGCTCCCGCATAAATAATGGCAGGAAAAAGTAAGGGGGCTTTAATCGTGAACCAACAATGCAATGGTGATTTACCTAAGCTTAACCCAGTTTGAATTAAGCGTTGATCAAAACTACGCCAAGGGCCATCTAGTGCAAGAAAAATATAAGGGAAAGAGAAAAATATGTGTGACCAAATCACCCAAATATAATAAGAATCATGAGAGAAATAGAGTGCGGCAACTTGAATACCAAACAAAAGAGAAAGTTGGGGTACTAACATCGGTATCGCTATCAGTAGGGGCGGGATATGCCAACGATATTTAAGTCTATATTCATGCCCAATTAATGCCAATACAAGCGCGATACTTGCTGAAATAAGAGCAATAAAAAGGCTGTCAGCAATGGTAGGGACAATATTCGGCCATTCTTCAATCCAGAACCGTAGAGAGAACTGAGTAGGCGTTAAATTAGGAAATCGCCACCGCTGTGTGATGCTCCATACCCACATAATAGGAAAAGAGATAACAATAATGCTACTAACCATCCCAAATAAAGAAAGCCCTGGAAATAAAAATCCAAATCGGCCAGAGATTTGCCATGCTCGGCAATAGCTTGTTATTCCCCATTCGATAAAGCGGTGAATGGCAATTAGCAGTAAACACAGGATAAATAGGATAACAGCCCCTGCGCCCGCTCTAGGCTGAAGGTTAATGTCTGGATCACTAAACCATTGCCAAACTAAAACAGCAAAGGTTGGGGGATTACTGGATCCAATAATTAAACCCACATCAACCACTGAAACGCTGTAAGCAATGATCGCCAATAAAGGGAAGCGCGCTTTTTTTAGCCATTGAGGAAAAAGGCACTTCCACCACATTTGATGAGGCTTATAGCCTAAACTGGTCGTTACTTTTATTGTTTTATCAATATTGAGCTGCTGCATTATCGGAATGCTCATGAGTAACAAAAAAGGCACTTCTTTAATGATGAGCACTAAGATTAGACCGATATTGAACGGGTCATTAATGATTGAAAATAAAGGTTCATTAGTTATGGGAGCAATGAGTCTGGCAATCATTCCGGTTGGAGAGAAAAGAAAGGCGAACCCAATAGCGAAAGCAACATGGGGCATCGCAAGTAAAGGGGCTAGAAGTGGTTCTATTTTTTTCCAAATAGGACGATGCCAACCACTTTGCAAAATGGCAAAGGAGATAATGCAAGTAAAGAAGGTACTGATGATTGCACTGGATAGCGTTAATAAAATGGAATGCCAAACGCCACTCCACTCAAAAGCCGCATGATAGCCATTCAGAGTAAACTGAGTTAATCTAATGGAGGGGATATAACTCAATGATGAGCTTAATACACCAATTAGACCGGGAGCAATAGGGACAATGCAGATCACAACAAGAAAAGCATAGAAAACGTGTAATATCATAATCTTGTTATTTAGATCCTAAAAAATTATAGACCAGTATTGGAGCAACAAGTTCCAGTTATAAAATGAATCATTTGATTAAATTACCCCTATCCATTTAGGGATGGGGGCACTGTTATTGACGCGATTTAATTTTGATAATACGCTTTATTGCCAATATCAAAGTGCAGTGGCATACGCCATTTTTGTATAGCAAGAAAAGCAAATACAACGCTAGAAAATGCCAAACAAGCGAGTGCAATGATCCAGATATTTAATGCGAGCATTAACACGGCGGTACAAAGTAAAAATGGAATGGCTTTTAGTCCCGGAACGCTGAAACAAAATGATTCTTTCATCGCAATACCAGAGAAGGTAATAAACAAGAATCCGATAGGTAACCAAAAGTAGTGGCTATTGTCTAACGGGCTTAATAATACTAAACCTATCCACGTTGACCACGTAATTATTATACGGATTTTTTTATCATACACATGCAAATTTGCGGCGCTCATTGCACTTGATACCGCTAAGGCTAGGTACGCCAATTTATCGAGAGGTTGTTCAAGAGCGATAAGTCCGATCTCATCTGACAGTGCAATGCACGAAAGAAGAAGTGCCAAGCTAAAAAGTGCGATTCCACAACGATAAGTAATAACACTGAATTTATCGATATTATCCAGTTTTTCAATGTGCTCTGTATTCGCCATATTTATATTCCAATTTTAAGCTTAGCCTATAACTGTAGCATGCTTATGATTGAAATTGCCTGTATATATTTCGTTGTATATGTTTATTTTTATGGTGATAAAGGCGGTTTTTTTTGGTTATTTGTACCTTATTAGTACGGTTGTTTTTCAGTTAGGTAAATTCAGTGATTAATGTCACATATTTGGTGATTTTAAATCTGCACAATGTATACTCCTTTTCCCAATACAAGCCGTCACAGGGAACAGTGAATGACCCCAAGGATTAGGACCAGCTACTGTTAAACAGCTTGTAAAGGAACCCAAATGAACCGCTTTTTATCTATTTCTACCTCCTCTTGGTACAGTAACGCTTCACCATTAACGTCCTTTATTGCGGCGTGCCCTTTCGTTTCTTCATATTTATCTTTAATCATTAAATAGGCATTACTATGACCATTTTATTTATTCTACTTGGCATGTGCGCGCTTATTTTTTGTGCATGGATATTTTCTGAAAAACGTTCAGCTATCAATTGGAAAACCGTTCTTAGAGCTCTTTTTCTACAACTCACTTTTGCAGCTCTTGTACTTTACTTTCCATGGGGTCAGACGGCTCTTGCTGCGCTAAGCAGTGGGGTATCAAGTTTGTTGGGTTTTGCTGATGAAGGCATCGCGTTTTTATTTGGTGATTTAGCATCAACAGGCTTTATTTTTGCGATTCGTGTATTACCAATCATTATTTTCTTCAGTGCCTTAATTTCTGCTCTGTATTATTTAGGCATCATGCAAAAAGTGATCGCTGTTTTAGGTGGCGCGGTTCAGAAATTCTTAGGAACAAGTAAGGTTGAATCTTTAGTTGCGACAGGTAACATCTTCTTATCTCAAGGTGAATCTCCTCTACTTATCCGTCCATTCTTGGCAAAAATGACACGTTCGGAGCTGTTTGCTGTGATGGTCGGTGGTATGGCATCGGTTGCTGGTAGTGTTCTAGGTGGTTATGCCGGATTAGGGGTTGAGCTTAAATATTTAATCGCAGCAAGCTTTATGGCGGCACCCGGCAGTTTATTAATGGCTAAGATTTTAGTGCCTGAGCAAGAAACGCCGGTTGATCAGCATGAGTTAACGATCGATAAAAGCGAACAGAGTAATGTGATAGATGCACTGGCAAGTGGTGCAATGAATGGCATGAAAATCGCGGTCGCTGTCGGTACGATGTTAATTGCTTTTGTCAGTGTGATTGCAATGCTAAACAGCGGACTAGAAATGGTTGCTGGATGGTTTGGCTTTGAAGGCATAACGCTGCAAATTGTGTTTGGTTATTTATTTGCACCTATTGCTTGGATCATTGGTATTCCTGAAAGTGAAATGGTGATGGCGGGTTCATACATTGGCCAAAAAATAGTATTAAATGAGTTCGTTGCTTTTATCGACTTTGTTCAACATAAAGATCAATTATCAGCTTACAGCCAAGTAATTATTACTTTTGCATTATGTGGTTTTGCTAATATTAGCTCGATAGCGGTTCAATTAGGTTCTATTGGTGTGATGGCACCAGAGCGCCGTGCTGAAGTCGCGAATATGGGTTTTAAAGCGGTACTTGGTGGCACGTTAGCTAACTTAATGAGTGCGTGTTTAGCTGGTTTGTTCTTTAGTTTATCTCTGTAAGATTGTTTTAAAAAAGCCCGTGATACAGGTTGTTATTAACAACCATGCTCACGGGCTTTTTTTTAAACGTTAAGTCTGATTAGGTTGCCTTAACCAATCACTATTTGTCCTAATACATAACCGACCATACAGGCCGAAATTACCCCGATTAAACCAACCGACATAAACGAGTGGTTAAAGTAGTATTTACCAATCTTAGTCGTACCTGAGCTATCAAAGTTAACCGTAGCAATATCTGATGGGTAGTTTGGAATAAAGAAGTAACCATAAACTGCAGGCATTAAACCAATCACCAAAGCAGGCTCTAGACCTAGAGCAAGGCCAACAGGTAACATCATTCGAGCCGTTGCTGCTTGAGAGTTAACCACTACAGATACAATGAATAGCGCTAAAGTGAATGTCCATGGGTGAAGTGTCACCATATCCACAATTCCGGCTCTAAATTGAGGCATTGCGTATTGGAAGTAGGTATCTGACATCCAAGCAATACCGAAGATAGCAATCGCGGCAACCATACCTGATTTAAACACCACACCATTTGGAACATCACGAGGATCGGTCTTCGTCGCTAATAGAATGACACCACCAAACGCCAACATCATCATTTGGATCACGACTGACATTTTGATCGGAGCGCCACCTTCTGTGATGGTACGGATCTCTGGCAACATAGCGATGACAACAATAGATACGATGGCAGCTAAAAAGATAAGTACCGCATTGCGGGCTTTGGTTGGTAGTTTTTCATCTAAAGACGTAGAGGTAGTGTTTAAGATTTTTTCACGCCAAATAGGATCTTTTAAACGAGCTTGATACTCTTCATCATCGTCTAATTCTTTACCACGACGTAAACTGTACAGCGCCAACATTAGTGTACCAAATAACGTTGAAGGAACCGTAACCATTAAGATCGACAATAAGGTAATTGATGCATCGATATCGACTAATTGCGCTAAATAGTAAACAACCGCAGCAGAAAGAGGGGAAGCGGTAATTGCGATTTGAGAGGCAACAGAAGCCGCCGCCATAGGGCGTTCAGGTCGAATACCATTTTTTAATGCTACATCACCAATGATAGGCATAATCGAATATACCGCGTGACCTGTACCTAGCAAGAATGTCATCGCATAGGTAACAAAAGGAGCGATGATAGTAACGCGTTTCGGGTTCTTTCTTAAGATCCGCTCTGCGACTTGCAGCATGTACTTGAGGCCCCCAGCGGCTTCTAGTATCGATGCACAAGTAACAACCGCTAAGATAATAAGCATAACGGTAACGGGAGGAGATGTAGGGGGCATTTTGAAGATAAACACTTCAATAACCAGACCAATCCCAGAAACGACGCCTAAACCAATCCCGCCAAAGCGAGAGCCAATATAGAGCACTAGTAATAGAAAGATAAACTCAAAATACAACCACCTGCATAAATGCAAAAAATAATAAAAAATCAATTACAGGCATTAATACCTTATATATCAGAGGCTTTTATTGAGCTTGTTCTCATTTAGAGTGTTGTTGGTTTTGTAAATAGAGGTTTGATTGATCTGAGTTAAAGGGATGACTATTTTTTTGATCGAAATAAAAAAGTGTGGGCTATCTATCAGATAAATCTAGGTGGTTTTATTATTAGGAGGGCGTAATTGATGTATTACGCCCTAGTGAGGAGTTAATCGCGGGTGAAGTTGAGCTCTGAAAAATGGTCAAGATCATACGGTGTTTGTTGGTAAACACAGTAATTCAACCAATTAGAAAACAACAAATGTCCGTGACTACGCCACGTCGCTTTTGGTGGAATATCAGGGTTATCATCAGGGTAATAATTAACCGGAATAATAGGTTCCATTCCTTCACCTAAATCACGAAGATATTCATTATGTAAAGTGAGAGAGTCGTATTCAGGGTGACCAGTAACAAATACATTTCGCTTGTCTTTGGTTGATGCTAAATAAACCCCGGCTTCTTTTGAGGTAGCAAGGATGTCGAGATCGGTATGAGCGTTAAGATAATCGGCAGAAAAATCCGCATAATGAGAATGAGGCGCTAAAAATTGATCATCAAAACCACGTAAAATGGGGTGATGTTGTTCAAGGTTGGTGTGTTTGTAAACACCAGACAGTTTTTCTTTGCGTGTGCGTTTTGGTAAATCATACAGCAATTTTAAACCGGCTTGTGCCGCCCAACAAACATACAAACTCGATGTGACATGATCCTTTGCCCACGTCATGATGGTTTGTAAGTGCTCCCAATAAATAACATCTTCAAATTGGACTAAACCCAATGGAGCGCCAGTAATTATCAATCCATCAAAATTACGATTTTTAATGCCTTCAAATTGGCGATAAAAAGTATCTAAATGTTCGGTCGGGGTATTTTTACTGGTGCGATTATCAATGCGTAATAGCTCAACATCCACTTGTAGTGGACTGTTTGATAACAAGCGAAGAAATTGAGTTTCTGTTTCTATCTTCTTAGGCATCAAATTTAATATGATCACTTTAAGAGGACGAATGGCTTGTGTGGTGGCTCGAGATTCTTGCATGACAAAGATATTTTCTTCACGCAATACTTCAGCAGCAGGGAGTTGGTCAGGGATTCTAATTGGCACAACTTATCCTTAAGTTATTTTTAATTCATAGCATTCTATACGTCTATACTCCTAAACTACCTTAATATGAATAGGGTGTCGACACAAGAAAGGGCACTAATTGCGCCCTTTCTTCTTTTTTTAGTCCCTAGTTATAAATAACCAGATTGTCTCTTTCATCATGATGCCGATTTATAGAAGACTTTTAATTTACTTAATGAGAGTGCACTTCGTGGGATCTTCGACAGTAAAATCCCACCAAGCAGCGGCGCTAGCATGATAAGGGACTTATCTGAAATAGTGGTTCCAGAAGTGAGTGAAGACAAACTGAGTGCGACTAATGGGAAGATTAAGAAACAGATTGATGCGGCAAAGGGGGTTGATATTTGACCTAATTTAAAATAAGCCACAATGCCACCGACACTTGCAAAGACACCTAAGTAAGCGACAGCTATTACAGAAGATGATGAGAACGCTTGTACGTCGACCTGTTCAAAAGCAAATGACGTAATAAACAATAATAGTGCGGCAATAAAACTAGGAATGGCGTTGTAAGTGATGACTTGAATATCTTTACAGTATTTTTGCACCATCACATACATGATCGCATGAATAGCAACGGCTAACGCTAACGCAGCTGAACCAATCAGTAAATCATCACCACCAATCCCCAGTTCATTTGATAAAATGACATACAAACTGCTAACAGCAATAAACAAGCCTGCAAATTGATGGGGTGAAAGTCTAAGTCCTAAAAATAAAGTGGATGTGATCATTACGGCAATTGGCATGTTGGCAAAAATAATAGATGCAAGGCCAGAAGAAATATACATCTCACCAGCTATCATTAAGGTAAATGGAATCGCAAAATAGAAAACAGCGACAATAATCATCCACTTATTTTTCCCTCTTGGAAAGAATAAAGGCTGATTAAAAATCTTCGACAATAAAATTAGAATAGGCGAAGCAATAAGAAAGCGCAGAGCCGTCGAAAAAATAGGTGGGATGGTATCGACGGCTATTTCCATAGCAAGCCATGTGGTTCCCCAAATGAAGCACACAGAGCAAAACAGCAGCAGCGAAAGGTATTTCTTATCCATATAAAGTGTCCATTCTATATTGTTTTAATGTATCGATATTTTTTGTGCAATAGCAACAAGATGAACGGGAAATATACGTGCTTCACCGGAGAATAACTTACTCATTTATGTCATAAAAAATCAAGTTTATAGAATTTTTTTCTCTTTTATTGAGTTTGTTAAGTATTTATTCCATATTTTACTTCTTATTGTCTGTTTAGTTGACTGTAAATTCACATAATCTAAATTAGTTGTTGCTAAATAACCTTTGACTAATGTTCGTGATTTAGTATGCTTAACACTGAGTTAACCTAAAAGAGAGAAGAAAATAATGAGTATATCGATTCCATGGGAGTCCTTATTTGGCGGCATGTTACTTGGCGTTTCTGCGACGTTGTTATTACTGCTAAATGGTAAAATCGCAGGAATTAGTGGGGTGCTTACTGGGCTATTAGTACCTAAAAAACAAGATTATGCTTGGCGTGTCTTGTTTATTGTGGGAATGATCTTTGGTGGTGTTGTTGGTGTTCATTATCTTGGTGCTTATGTGCCTAGTGAGTATAATGCGACGGTGAGCACCCTTGTTATTGCTGGTTTACTGGTTGGTATTGGCACCCGTTTAGGCAATGGTTGTACTAGTGGGCATGGGATCTGTGGTATTGGTAGATTGTCTGTTCGCTCAATGATTGCTACCGCTACTTTTATGATTGTTGCGGCTATCACTGTTTTTGTTCTCAATCACCTTCTTTAGTTGGATTCGATGATGACTACTTTATTATTTCTTTTTGTATCGCTGGTTTCAGGGCTTCTTTTTGGTATCGGTATGGTTATTTCTGGAATGGCAGATCCTCACGTTGTGATTGCTTTTTTAGATATTGCTGGAGAGTGGGATCCAAGCTTAATGTTTGTGATAGGAGGGGCGTTATTGGTATTTATGCCCGCGTATTTCCTATTGATTAAGCCGAAAGAAAAACCATTAAATGCAGGTGAGTTTTGTTTATCTACCAATAAAAAAATTGATAAGCGATTAGTTATCGGTGCGGTAATTTTTGGTTTAGGATGGGGCATTGCCGGTGTTTGTCCGGGACCCGCCGTATCAAGCATCGCTCTTGGTAATAAAGATGTGATTATCTTTTTTGTTGCTATGATTATCGGGTTATATATGACCCATAAAATACTGCAATCTAAAGACGCGTAAATTGACGTCGATTTAATTAATACAAAAAATGGGCAAACCTATTTGAGTTCGCCCTTTCTTATTGATTAGTAACTGTAACGTTCTTCCGGCTTTTCACTGTCGTATTCTACTAACTCCCACTCGAATCCTGCTTTGTCATAAAAGTAAGTACGTCGCCCATGTTTTTCTTGAGTGACTAGACCATTCTGTTCGTAACCTAAAGTAAGTAATTTTTCCTGAAGACGGTCTAAATTGTCGACGATCATTCCAATATGGTTAACACCGATATTGTGATAGGGCTTACGGGTATCTTGTGATGAGATCGCATCTTTGGGTTCTTGTAAGGCAAAATAACATTCATCGTTACCGACATGAGCCCATCGATAACTACCTACTGGCGTTTGATCTATTTTGACTCTAAAGTCAGGTGCTGCATTTAATAGAAAAGCGATGGCCGCATCTATGTTTGGAACGGTGATGTTGGCGTGTTCAAAGCGTGTCATAGTGACTCCTTGTTATACTCATTATTAACGTAGAGACACTGTAAAAGGTAAAGTTAACTTTAGGTCAATACATTATATGTTTTTTTGTTCACTATTATTTATTGCTTAGTGATGTAAATATTAATAGCATTTTTATGTTTTCTTGATTTTTATTTTCCCTTCTTTTTATAAGGTTATAAGTTGATAAAACTTGATCTATTTATATTCCATTTATGTTGCATTCATAAACGCTAGGTTCTATTAATATTAAAAATAGACTTGTTCATGTGAAAAATGGTTATGCTATGTTATCTTTCTTATATCTTGAATTTTATTAGTTTGTTTTAATTCAATAGCTTATATTTTTATTTTTTGCTTTTTATGTTGTTTTAATTCGTTGGATCCTAAGATTTCATTTTTGATAAGGGAATGATATAGGCAGATATAAATAGTTTATTTATAATCGCCATCTCTTTTATGAATCGTATCAATATAAATAGATAATCTTTATTTTTTGAGATGCATAAACTGCTTATATTAATAACGATTTAACACCAATGAGTATCTTATGGTCGGATTATGTTTTCAAATTAATGACTGGACTCTCGTCATTGAAGAAAATAAATTATATCGCCAAGATAGGGAAGTCTCGGTTGAACCTCGTTTAGTTAATTTGCTTCGTTTTTTAGCCCAACATTCCGGTGAAGTATTTTGCCGTGATGAATTAATACAACATGTTTGGGATGGTGCGTTCGTCACTGATCAAGTTGTCACTCAATCTATTTTTGAATTACGCAAGATATTAAGAGATGGGCGTTTAGATAACGCGAGATACCTTGTGACCGTGCCAAAACGTGGTTATAAGCTTGTTGCTGACACTCAACTCGTTAATTTTGAAGAGACAGAGTTTTGGAAACCTTGTGACTATTCTAAAACGGTAATCTCTTCAGCGTTAAATTATGCAGAATCAGGGCATGCAGCTCACGAGCTTGTTGATGAGAAAGTAACAACAACAGAGCATGATCTTTCTTTTCCATCAGGCCCACTAACCCGTGCTATCACGACAATATCGAAAGATGTTGAAAAAGAAAAAAATAAACAGGGGGCAAGCTTTAACTCTTTCCATCGTTGGAAACTACTCGCTTTTGATGCTTTTCTTGTTTGTATTTTAATAGCAGTAATTATGTCGACAACGTATCAACACACCAGTACACACATTACAAAAGCGATCGATATCGATTTAATCGAATTTACGTTTCATGCAAGCCGTAATCAAAAAGATGAAACGGAATTTCTTGCTGATGGGATAAGCCAAAAATTAATGGCAGATTTAGCCAGTGTTGGTAATTATCGTGTTCAATTAGATAAAACCGCCTTTACGACTGGGATTTTACCTGGGAAAGCGGTGGATGTACGTGTTGAAGAGCAGCAAAATAAAACCTATTTAGATGTAGAGTATCGCAGCAATACATCCAATAAAGTGTTGTTTAGTCGTCAATATCGAATGACGCCATCCAATCTTGAGCGTGTCTTACGTCAATCGTCTTTTGATTTAATGAACGCACTGGGTGTTACTGTTTCTGAAGCACAGATGGACGAATTAATGATTGGCTTACCTAAAGAGGAAGGGTTGCTAGAGGTATTGATTCAAGCAAATCATTATATCAATCAACCGGATCCTCGATTGTTTGAGCAAGGCATACGACTGTTAGAGAAAATATCATCAGAAGAACCTGATAATGGGTATATTTTGGCTGAATTATATATTGCTTATAATGCATTTTCAGCACTTAACCCTGAGCTTGAATTGAGCGATAACACCATGAAAATTGATAATTTAAGTCAAGATTTGGTGGGCAAATACGGGGTTGCAACAGATGAAATATGGCCTGCGCGTATTTATGAAGCATTAGCAATGAATGCCATTAAACAAGATGATAAAGAAGCGGCTCAAAAATACCTTACGCATGCTTTTGCGCGCAGAGAGTCAGCTTTCTCATACATTCTTGAAGGAAAGCTTGCGGAGCTGAATGGGAATTTAGATAAAGCGGGGGACGCTTATAGTCGAGCGTTCTTTATGGATACGTCTCTAGAAACGTACATGTTAAGTGAGAACTTAGCGTTTTACAGTGATCTAGAAACCGTGGCTTATTTTATGTATAGAGCCGTAAAGCCAAGTGAAGTTCGTTTAATGTAAATGACAAATAACGGATAACAAAAAGCCCGTAGTACTCAGGACTATGGGCTTTTTTATTTTACGAGAGAATAAAGTATTTACACTTTCTTTTTCTCTGGATGCCATGCTGTGTCGACGTTATCCAGTTGAGGAAACTTAGTGCGATCAAATTCAGGTATTTTACCTGCTTTTAATTGCGTTTCGTAATCTTTGATAACGTTAATTGCCAACTTAGACAGAAAGATGAGCGCGACAATATTGATTAATGCCATCATGCCCATTGATGCGTCAGCTAAGTTCCATACCACAGGTAAAGAAGCCACTGAGCCAAACATCACCATTGCTAATACACATAGGCGGAAACCAAATAGGCCTTTCTTAGAGTTACCGTTTAAGAACATTACGTTGGTTTCAGCGTAGCTGTAGTTCGCAATGATAGACGTAAAGCAGAACAATAAGATAGCAAGAGCCATGAAGTAACTTGTCCAGCTACCTAGCTCATTGGTTAGCGCTTGTTGTAGAAGGCTGATACCTGTTGCTGCATTTGGTTGATCCATTACGCCAGAAAGCATAATCATCGCCGCAGAAGCCGTACAGATAACAATCGTATCAACAAATACACCTAGCATTTGCACAAAACCTTGTGATGCAGGGTGGTTAGGGTTTGGCGTTGCACTTGCTGCGATGTTCGCTGCTGAACCCATCCCCGCTTCGTTCGAGAATAAACCACGAGCAATACCAGATTGCATAGCTTGCGCGATAGTATAAGCAACACCACCTGCCGCGGCTTCTTGCCAACCGAATGCACTCTTAACGATAAGCGTTAATACCGCTGGAACTTCAGTGATGTTCATTACCACAACGATTAATGCAATCGCAAGGTAACCAACCGCCATTACGGGTACGATTTTTGATGATGCCGTTGCAACACGACGTAAGCCGCCCATGATGAAGAACGCAGATACCGCTACGATAACCACACCCATGATCGTTTTATCAAAACCAAATGAATGACTAAGAGCATCGGTAATGGTGTTTGCTTGAACAGCATTGAAGACTAAACCAAAAGCGATGATTAAAAAGATAGAGAAAAGTGACCCCATCCAGCGTTGGCCTAGACCTTTTTCCATGTAGTATGCTGGGCCGCCACGGTATTGACCATCAACATCTTTTACTTTGTAGACTTGAGCGAGAGTTGATTCGATGAATGCGGTTGCCATTCCAAATAAAGCGATAAGCCACATCCAGAAGATAGCACCAGGGCCACCAACGGTTAATGCCACTGCCACACCTGCCATGTTACCCGTTCCCACGCGAGCTGCCATAGAGGTACAAAATACTTGATAAGAGCTGATGCCGTTTTCGACTTCTTTGTCGTTACGTAGAATTTGAATTGAATGACCAAGTTGACGTATTTGAATGAAACCAAGACGTAGTGTGAAGTAAACACCAACACCAACCAGAAGATAGACGAGAACTTGTCCCCAAAGAATGCCGTTGATAGTGCCAATGACAGACATTAATGCCTCGTTCATTGACTCAATTAGCGTTGAATCTGTGCTTGTCATGAAATTTCCTTATTATTAATCGTTAATTTATCTTTCCTGAATTAAAGGGGAGCAAAAGCCACTCTTTAAGAAATATAAGTAACTTTGTTATAGAATTGTATAAAATATCGTTTGCTAAGGATTCGCGGCGATTAATATAGTGTAGGGAGCTTTGTTTAGTCAATAATAATGAAACAATACACCCATCTTTTTTTACTATTGAGGTTAAAGATTTACAAAAAAACGTTTGTATTTCGTCGTTAATTAACACCTTGTTTTTATATGGGTACTGTTTAATCCGCTGTCTCTCTACTTACTCCTTTCGTATCTTCCTTATATCAGAACATTATCATTCTTGATGAATTTATATTTTTTATAAAACTCAAATTAAATATAAATAACCATTAAGTAAGTTGTTGATTACAAGTGCTTATAATGGTTTTTGTGTTTATGTAAAAAGATAAACTTCCTTATGTTTTCATCATTATTTTATTGATAATTTTATCCTGATTTTTTTTATTGTCTTTGGGCGTAATCTTCATCTCAACATTACAGCGAGATGTTGTTCTTATACCCAAATGAGTTTTTATAATTTGGTTTAAATAATGTCTCCCCTTTTTAATGAACATTTAAGTATAACGGGCACGAAAAAAGGCCCATTCGATAATCCCTGGAGATATGATGGAATCGAATACCAAAAAAATTGGCTTAATTGCCTGTACTGGCGTTGTTGCCGGCAACATGATGGGGAGCGGTATTGCACTATTACCTTCTTCATTAGCAGCTGTTGGCTCAATTTCAATTTTTAGTTGGATCATTTGTTTAGTTGGTGCGTTGAGTTTGGCATTTGTTTTTGCTCGCTTAGCAACAAAGAACCCACAAGAAGGTGGTCCAATCGCTTACGCTGGTGAAGTTGCTCCTGTGTTTGGTTTCCAAACTGGGGTTCTTTACTACCACGCAAACTGGATTGGTAACTTAGCCATCGCCATTACTGGTGTGTCTTATTTATCTGTTTTCTTCCCAGCTTTAAGTCATCCAATCCCTGCTGCAATAGCAACGGTTGCGTCTGTATGGATATTTACCTTTGTAAACTTACTCGGTGGTAGCTGGGTTAGTCGTCTTTGTACTCTAGGTCTCGGGCTTATCCTTATTCCAGTTGTTGGTACCGCTGTTGCTGGTTGGGGGCATTTTGATATGGCCATTTACAACCAAAACTGGAACGTATCATCAGGCACAAACAGCCATGCTGTTATCAGTGCGGTATTGATTTGTTTATGGTCATTTGTTGGTGTTGAATCAGCCGCTGTATCATCTGGTATGGTAAAAAATCCAAAACGCACGGTTCCTCTAGCAACCATGTTGGGTACAGCGATTGCGGGTATTATTTATATCCTATCTACTCAAGTTATTGGTGGTATGTTCCCGGCGTCTGAAGTCGCTGCATCAAGTGCACCTTTCGCACTGGCAACAACAGAAATCTTCGGTAGCTGGTCTGCTCCATTCGTTTCTGCATTTACTGCACTTGCGTGTTTCACTTCTCTTGGTTCTTGGATGATGTTGGTTGGTGAGGCCGGTAAACGTGCTGCTAACGATGGCAACTTCCCTAAAATCTATGGCGAAACTGATAAAAATGGCGTAGCGAAAAAAGGGCTTATCTTAGCATCGTTAAAAATGACAGCGCTAATGATTGTACTTACTGCGTTCAGTTCTCAATCTGCTCATACTGCTGACTTATTTAATCAGCTAACAACAGATGCCGTACTACTAACAATGCTTCCTTACTTCTACTCAAGCATTAACTTAATTCGCTTTGAAGGTATGACTACTCGTAGTGGCTTTACGATGATGTTCTCTGGCGTGGCTTGTGTGTTCTGTATGATTGCGCTTGCTGGTGCAGAAGGTGCAACACTGACTGCAACCTTTATCGTGTCACTGGTTATCCTTATGTTCTACGCAAAAAAAATGGGCTTGAAACAAGCCGAGCAACACATAAGCACTGAAGCTGCTGCCCATTAATTATCACACGATAGCGTAAACACTTAACGCTACCAACTTAGTAAGTTTACCCCCTGGCGCTCCACTACCTCACCATCAAAAAGATGGGGAGCGCCTTGTTTCGTCTTGGAGATATAAAATGAATATTTTTGCTATCCTAAACCACTCAGGTGTTTTCTTTAAAGAAGAGCCAGTTCGCGAACTTCATGCTTCTTTAGAAAAAGCAGGCTACAAAGTTGTTTACCCAGTAGACGCACAAGATTTGTATAAAATGGTTGAAATGAACCCACGTATTTGTGGTGTGTTATTTGACTGGGATAAATACTCATTAGACTTATGTACTGAAATTAATGTCTTGAATGAAAAATTGCCTTTGTATGCCTTTGCAAACCAACATTCAACGTTAGATATTTCATTAACGGATTTACGTCTAAATCTTCATTTCTTCGAATATGCATTAGGCATGGCCGATGATATCGCTCTGAAAATTAATCAAGCGACTGAAGAATACATAGATCAAATCATGCCTCCTTTTACTAAGGCACTATTCAAATATGTAGAAGAAGGTAAATATACGTTCTGTACTCCGGGTCACATGGGCGGTACTGCTTTCCAAAAAAGTCCAGCAGGCAGCATCTTCTATGATTTCTACGGTCCAAACGCATTTAAAGCGGATGTCTCAATTTCAATGCCTGAACTAGGTTCATTGCTTGATCACTCTGGTCCTCATAAAGAAGCAGAAGAGTATATTGCTCGCACGTTTAATGCAGACAGCTCTTACATCGTAACGAACGGTACGTCTACTTCAAATAAAATTGTAGGTATGTTTTCTGCACCAGCAGGCAGCACAGTACTTGTTGACCGTAACTGTCACAAATCTTTGACTCACATGATGATGATGAGTGATGTAACCCCTATCTATTTCCGTCCAACGCGTAACGCTTACGGTATTTTAGGTGGCATTCCTCAAAGTGAATTCACTCGTGAAGTGATTGAAGCAAAAGTAGCAGCAACACCAAACGCAACTATGCCTGGTTATGCGGTTATTACTAACTCTACTTACGATGGCTTGTTGTATAACACTCAATACATCAAAGAAACGCTAGACACTAAATTCATCCACTTCGACAGTGCTTGGGTTCCTTACACTAACTTCAACTCTATTTACGAAGGTAAATGTGGTATGAGTGGTGAAGCGATGCCGGGTAAAGTGTTCTATGAAACACAATCAACTCATAAATTATTGGCTGCGTTCTCTCAAGCATCAATGATCCACGTGAAAGGTGAGTTTGATAAAGAATCTTTCAACGAAGCCTTCATGATGCACACATCAACATCACCTCAATACGGTATTGTTGCATCAACAGAAATTGCTGCGGCGATGATGCGCGGTAATACAGGTAAGAAACTGATCCAAGACTCTATTGACCGTGCGATTCGTTTCCGTAAAGAGATCAAACGTCTAGAAAGTGAAAGTGACAGCTGGTTCTTCGATGTATGGCAACCAGAAAATATCGATACAACAGAATGTTGGAAACTGGATCCTAAAGATACATGGCATGGTTTTAAAGACATCGATGATGACCACATGTACCTTGATCCAATCAAAGTAACGCTATTAACTCCAGGAATGAACGAAAATAGCGAAATGAGTGAAACAGGTATCCCTGCTTCTATCGTTGCTAAATACTTAGATGAACACGGTATTGTAGTAGAGAAAACAGGTCCATATAACCTATTATTCTTGTTCTCTATCGGTATTGATAAATCAAAAGCAATGCAATTACTGCGTGCGTTAACTGACTTTAAACGTGGCTATGATCTAAACTTAACAGTGAAAAACTTCTTACCTTCACTGTACAACGAAGATCCAAGCTTCTACGAAGGCATGCGCATTCAAGAACTGGCACAAGGCATTCACGATCTTACTCGTCAATACCGTTTACCAGAATTGATGTTCAAAGCGTTTGATGTATTACCTGAACTAAAAGTAACGCCACACGCAGCATGGCAAGAAGAGCTACGCGGCAATGTGGAAGAAGTGAAACTGGAAGAAATGGTTGGTCGCGTAAGTGCCAATATGATCCTTCCTTATCCTCCAGGTGTTCCACTAGTACTTCCTGGTGAAATGGTAACAACAGAATCTCGTCCAGTACTTGATTTCTTAGAGATGCTATGTGCAATCGGCGCTCATTACCCAGGTTTTGAAACGGATATTCACGGTGTATATGCTCAAAAAGATGGCAGTTACACAGTGAAAGTATTAAAAGAAGATTAAGCCCTAGGGTTTTAAAGGATTATCGTTTATTTTAGGGCACGGAAGCCCTTACTCTATTTTAAATTATGGTGATGTTATGAAACGTATTCTTTCCATTCAGTCTCATGTGGTATTTGGTTGTGCAGGCAACAGTGCAGCGGTTTTTCCAATGCGAAGAATGGGAATGGAAGTGTGGCCAATTAACACGGTACAGTTTTCAAATCACACACAATACTTACAAGGCTGGAAAGGCATTGCTATGCCTGCGGGCCATATTTCAGAATTAGTTGATGGTCTATCAGCAATTGAAGCAACAAAAGTCTGTGATGCCGTATTAAGTGGTTACTTAGGATCAGCAGCACAAGGCCAAGAAATTATTACGGCTGTTAAAAAAATCAAACAAGACAACTCAAACGCGATTTACTTCTGCGATCCTGTGATGGGACATCCTGAGAAGGGGTGCATCGTTGCCCCAGAAGTGGAAGTGTTTTTTAAAGAATCTGCGTTAGCATCAGCGGATATTATTGCGCCAAATTTACTTGAATTAGAAAGTTTATCTGGCATGACTATTAATACCTTAGAGCAAGTGATTGAAGCAAATAATCAACTGCTTGAAAAAGGCGTTAAGATGGTAGTGGTAAAACACTTAAGTCGTGCGGGAATTAAAAAAGATCGTTTTGAAATGCTATTAACCACCAAAGACGGCAGTTACCATATTTCTCGTCCTTTATATGACTTTGATGCAAAGCGTCAGCCAGTAGGGGCTGGAGATTTAATCAGTGGCGTAATGCTGGCTAACTTAATTGCGGGTTGCTCTCCAATTGATGCGTTTGAACGTACCAATGCAGCGGTTGATTCTGTGATGAAAGAAACCTTCAAACAAGGTGCGTATGAGCTACAGCTTATTGCCTCACAAGAACAATTTAATGCGCCAAATATTACGGTAAAAGCGACGAAAGTAGCGTAATCCGTTATATTCACAATGAATAGAAAATGCAAAGCCCTTTAATCCCTATCGTCAGTGATTAAAGGGCTTTTTTATTGTGTTGATTTCTTTTTAATTATTGAATAGATCAGATGTAAGCGTGCGGGGAACTACACCTAACAAATAAAATTCATTATGCGTATCTTACGATCTTTCATTTAACGAGAACGTAATTATGCAAAAAGATAAAAAGAGAACACCAGAGCAATGGCACGCTCTATTTGAATCTCAGCAATCTAGCAAGCTTAGTGCCGCTGAATTTTGTCGTAACCATAATATTCTGCCAAAGACATTTAGTGCACGTAAAGCACGATGGAAACAAAAGATTAACGCTTCTACTTTCTTGAAAGTAGAAGCGTTAACATCAACTATCATCGCCACTCCACAATTACCAGATATTCAACTTTCTATCGGAAAATTGCGATTAACATTGCCAGCTACTGAACCTCACTGGATAGGACTCTTATTAAAAGGGTATCAATCATGAATGTATTTACTGATGTTTCCACCATTTATCTTCATCGTGATTTTGTCGATTTTCGCAAGGCCATTAATGGCCTTGTCGTGATTGTTGAGCAAGAAATGCAACTATCACCGTTTAGTGATGCTCTATTTATATTTTGCAATAAGCCTCGTGATAAACTCAAAATATTGTATTGGGATAAAACAGGATTCGCTTTATGGTACAAGCGATTAGATGAAGACCGCTTCAAATGGCCACGAAATATAAATAACGATACGTTAGCATTATCAGAGCAGCAACTGACACTGCTATTACAAGGTTTTGATATCTTAGGACATCAACCGGTACATTATCAAACAACCCTTTAAATAGTTGATTCTCAGTCAAGAATAGGAGGCAACCGATTGATTACCTGTATTATCGTTATATAGTCATCTACATGACTGATAAAATAAAACCACTTCCTGATACCATTGTCGAGGTGAAAAGACTTCTGTTCCAGCTGAAAAATAAATATAACCGTCTTCTAGAGCAAATTTCGGCTGGCTCAACATCAGCGCTTTGGTAAAAGCAGTGAATCTGACTCGACTCAATTTGATTTATTCAATGAAACAGAAGAAGAAATCATCATTGAAAATGATGACACACAAACGATTACCTACACTCGTCAAAAGCCAAAACGCCAACGCTTACCTGAAGACTTACCGCGTACTGTTATTATCCACGACATAAAAGATAAAACTTGTAAGTGTTGCGGTCTAGAGATGCATGCGATGGGTAAAGACATCAGTGAAAAGTTGGAATTTGTACCAGCTAAAGTGGAAGTTATTCAACATGTTCGTCCTAAATATGCTTGCCGAAATTGTGAAAAAAACAATACTTCAGTAGACATTAAACAAGCCCCAATGCCAGCGTCACCAATCCCTAAAGGGATTGCGACCGCAAGTTTACTTGCTCAAATTATTACGGCTAAATTTCAATACAGTCTTCCACTTTATCGTCAAGAAACGTTATTTCAGCAATGGGGTATCATTATTGGACGGCGAACGATGGCGGATTGGTTAATAAAATGCTCGGTACTATTTACCCCTCTTAATAACGAGTTACATCGTATTTTGCTTGAACAACCCACTCTGCATTGTGATGAAACAACGGTAAATGTGTTGGATGTTGAAAAAGCAAAATGTTATATGTGGGTCTACTGCTCTGGCTATGATTCTCCAGGCTCTGGTGTTTTGCCTGGAATTGTACTTTATGATTATCAATCTAGCAGGCATGGCTACCATCCAGTTAACTTTTTAAAAGGTTATAACGGGTATTTACATACCGATGGTTACCAAGGTTATGAACAAACTGAAGCGATGTTAGTTGGCTGTTGGGCACACGCACGTCGACGATTTATTGAGGCTCAACGTGTTCAAGTAAAAGGGAAAACAGGGAGTGCAGATTGGGTATTGAGTAAAATCCAAAAGCTATACCGGATCGAATCGTTATTAAAAGAGGCTTCCCCTGAAGCCAAGTATGTTGCTAGGCAGACAGAAGCCCGCGATTTACTTAAAGAGCTCCGTGATTGGCTTGATAGCGCAGTTAGTCGAGTATCACCTAAAACAAAATTAGGTGAGGCGATTAGCTATACATTAAATCAATGGGATAAATTAGTTCGTTATATTGATGATGGATTGTTATCTATTGATAACAATCGAGCAGAGCGAGCGGTTAAACCGTTTGTTATCGGCCGGAAAAACTGGTTATTTTCGGGTTCAACGGCTGGTGCAGATTCAAGTGCAATGCTTTACAGCATTGTAGAAACAGCAAAGGCAAACGGATTAATCCCTTACGATTATATTAGGTATTGTCTAGATCGTTTATGTGTTGGATCGCCAGATATCGATTCACTTTTACCTTGGAATGTAAAAGACAAGGTGTAGTTCCCCGCACGCTTACAAAGATTTAGATTATCAAACCGCCTTAGAATTTAATGCTTTTTCTAAAGGGTGTGTGGATAGTACTGAAAACACCAATATGCTGTTTCACCAGTTCATTGATAAGCCACTTAAAGGCAAAAAAATTAATGAGTACCGCAATTCAAAATTAATCGTTACTACACTGCAAAAGCTCAACAGTGTGATATCTAAGTCTCGCTATTTAAAAGAGATGGAGTCATTAAAAGATAAGCGCATTGTGTTTATTTTTGATGAATGTCACCGCAGTCAATTTGGTGATACCCATAAGAGTTTGATTGAGTTCTTCAAGGGTGCTCAATTATTTGGTTTTACTGGAACACCTATCTTTGCTGAAAATGCAGTAGCTAAGAACTCAGTCAAGAAAACCACCAAAGACTTATTTGATGAGCGTCTACATGCTTATGTGATTGTCGATGCTATCCGTGACCAAAACGTATTGAAGTTTGCGATTGAATACGTTGGTCGTTATCAATATAAAACAGGCTCTAAAAATACCTTAGATATTGATGTAGAAGATATTGATACCAAAGAGCTGTTATCGTCACCAGAGCGTCTAGATAAGATAACCGACTACATCATTGCCAATCATAATCGCAAGACTCACAGCCGCGCCTACAATGCCATGTTGTGTGTGTCGGGTATCCCTGAGCTAATTCAGTACTATGAATTGTTTGCTAAGAAAAAAGCAGAAGGTAAACACACGCTAAAAATAGCGACGATTTTTAGTTATGAGGCCAACGAAGAAGAAGAGTATGAATTAAGTGGCTCTGATGCAGTAGAAATTAAAGAAGCCGCAGCGAAGTACTTAAATAATACGGATGCAGTAAAACTACACAGTCGAGATAAGCTAGAAGCATTTATGGCAGATTACAATGCGATGTTTGGCTCAAGCTATACCACCAAGGATTATCACTCGTTCGATAAGTATTACAAAAATCTGTCTCAACGAGTGAAAGATAAAGAGATTGATATTCTTCTTGTGGTGAATATGTTTTTAACAGGCTTTGATGCAAAGTGCCTTAATACACTTTATGTCGATAAGAACCTCAAGCATCATGGATTAATTGTAAGCGTGCGGGGAACTACACCTTGTCTTTTACATTCCAAGGTAAAAGTGAATCGATATCTGGCGATCCAACACATAAACGATCTAGACAATACCTAATATAATCGTAAGGGATTAATCCGTTTGCCTTTGCTGTTTCTACAATGCTGTAAAGCATTGCACTTGAATCTGCACCAGCCGTTGAACCCGAAAATAACCAGTTTTTCCGGCCGATAACAAACGGTTTAACCGCTCGCTCTGCTCGATTGTTATCAATAGATAACAATCCATCATCAATATAACGAACTAATTTATCCCATTGATTTAATGTATAGCTAATCGCCTCACCTAATTTTGTTTTAGGTGATACTCGACTAACTGCGCTATCAAGCCAATCACGGAGCTCTTTAAGTAAATCGCGGGCTTCTGTCTGCCTAGCAACATACTTGGCTTCAGGGGAAGCCTCTTTTAATAACGATTCGATCCGGTATAGCTTTTGGATTTTACTCAATACCCAATCTGCACTCCCTGTTTTCCCTTTTACTTGAACACGTTGAGCCTCAATAAATCGTCGACGTGCGTGTGCCCAACAGCCAACTAAAATCGCTTCAGTTTGTTCATAACCTTGGTAACCATCGGTATGTAAATACCCGTTATAACCTTTTAAAAAGTTAACTGGATGGTAGCCATGCCTGCTAGATTGATAATCATAAAGTACAATTCCAGGCAAAACACCAGAGCCTGGAGAATCATAGCCAGAGCAGTAGACCCACATATAACATTTTGCTTTTTCAACATCCAACACATTTACCGTTGTTTCATCACAATGCAGAGTGGGTTGTTCAAGCAAAATACGATGTAACTCGTTATTAAGAGGGGTAAATAGTACCGAGCATTTTATTAACCAATCCGCCATCGTTCGCCGTCCAATAATGATACCCCATTGCTGAAATAACGTTTCTTGACGATAAAGTGGAAGACTGTATTGAAATTTAGCCGTAATAATTTGAGCAAGTAAACTTGCGGTCGCAATCCCTTTAGGGATTGGTGACGCTGGCATTGGGGCTTGTTTAATGTCTACTGAAGTATTGTTTTTTTCACAATTTCGGCAAGCATATTTAGGACGAACATGTTGAATAACTTCCACTTTAGCTGGTACAAATTCCAACTTTTCACTGATGTCTTTACCCATCGCATGCATCTCTAGACCGCAACACTTACAAGTTTTATCTTTTATGTCGTGGATAATAACAGTACGCGGTAAGTCTTCAGGTAAGCGTTGGCGTTTTGGCTTTTGACGAGTGTAGGTAATCGTTTGTGTGTCATCATTTTCAATGATGATTTCTTCTTCTGTTTCATTGAATAAATCAAATTGAGTCGAGTCAGATTCACTGCTTTTACCAAAGCGCTGATGTTGAGCCAGTCGAAATTGCTCTAGAAGACGGTTATATTTATTTTCAAGCTGAAGCACAAGTGCTTTCAGCTCGTCAATGGTATCAGGAAGTGGTTTTATTTTATCAGTCATGTAGATGACTATATAACGATAATACAGGTAATCAATCGGTTGCCTCCTATTCTTGACTGAGAATCAACTATTTAAAGGGTTGTTTGATAATGTACCGGTTGATGTCCTAAGATATCAAAACCTTGTAATAGCAGTGTCAGTTGCTGCTCTGATAATGCTAACGTATCGTTATTTATATTTCGTGGCCATTTGAAGCGGTCTTCATCTAATCGCTTGTACCATAAAGCGAATCCTGTTTTATCCCAATACAATATTTTGAGTTTATCACGAGGCTTATTGCAAAATATAAATAGAGCATCACTAAACGGTGATAGTTGCATTTCTTGCTCAACAATCACGACAAGGCCATTAATGGCCTTGCGAAAATCGACAAAATCACGATGAAGATAAATGGTGGAAACATCAGTAAATACATTCATGATTGATACCCTTTTAATAAGAGTCCTATCCAGTGAGGTTCAGTATTAGCTGGCAATGTTAATCGCAATTTTCCGATAGAAAGTTGAATATCTGGTAATTGTGGAGTGGCGATGATAGTTGATGTTAACGCTTCTACTTTCAAGAAAGTAGAAGCGTTAATCTTTTGTTTCCATCGTGCTTTACGTGCACTAAATGTCTTTGGCAGAATATTATGGTTACGACAAAATTCAGCGGCACTAAGCTTGCTAGATTGCTGAGATTCAAATAGAGCGTGCCATTGCTCTGGTGTTCTCTTTTTATCTTTTTGCATAATTACGTTCTCGTTAAATGAAAGATCGTAAGATACGCATAATGAATTTTATTTGTTAGGTGTAGTTCCCCGCACGCTTACGATTAATTCAAGCGTTCTCACGCCCTAATCGATTGTTAGATGAGAAGAAGTCCCACGGTAATATCGTGTGCTTCCGTAACCTGAAAAAAGCCGCTGATGAGGCATTTACGCTGTTCTCTAATAAGCAACCTAAAGAGGTGATAGAGACACCAGCCTACGATGAGCTATTAGCTGATTTTGATAAGGCGTATGGGGCATTAATGGTAATCACACCAACCCCTGATTCGGTGGATGATTTACCTGATGAAGATGCACAAAAGTTGTTTGTTCTTCAATTTCGTAAACTGATGCAGCTTAAAAATATGCTGAGCAACTTTGCTGATTTTGATATGGCATCAACAGGGATGGATGAGCAAGAGTTCCAAGACTTCATTAGTAAATACGCTGATTTAAGTCGTCAGATACGTGAAGGCTCAACCAAAGAAAAAGTCTCTATTTTAGATGATGTGGATTTTGAGTTAGAACTACTGCACCGTGATGAAATCAATGTGGCTTACATTCTTCATCTATTGCGTGAATTGCATGGTGAAGACAGTGAAGACGCTAAAGTGAAAAAGCGTCAAGTCATTGCTAATTTAGTGAGTACCGACCCAACGTTATTAAGTAAGAAAGAATTGATTGAACGATTCATGAATGAGCACCTTGATGGCATTCCAGCTCAAGTGAATGTAGAAGAAGAGTTTGAGTTCTTCTGGGAAAAAGAAAAGCGTCTAGCCCTAGAGAAAATGGCAATAGAAGAAAAGCTTAATCAAGGAAAGTTAGAGAGCTTAGTCAGTCGATATGAAACGAGTGAGGTTATGCCATTGCGTGATGACTTTGCGGCAACGCTTGAGAGCAAGCCAACCATACTGCAACGTAAGAAGATTGTAGGGCGTTTAACTGAGAAGTTTAAAGGCTTTGTCGATACGTTTATTGGTGGGTTTTAGGATGTTGGTTAATGATACTAAGCAATAGGGGGCTTCTATTAGCTTATAGTTATTGGTAAGTTATAGGATGCAGCGCAAATTTAAGATACGTTAAAATGATTTGCCTTATCGTAAAGGATTAAGTACTTAACGAATGTAGTATCGAATCTTAGAGTGTAATTAATTGAAAATATATTGTATTAATTAATGGTTGATATTTAAACATTATGTAGACGCCGACACCAAACTTGGTGGGTAGTGTCTAGTTCCGATGCTATAAAATCATTATTGGCGTATTATAAAATAAAGTTGAGTAATCATGAGAAGTTTTAAAGAAATACAAGAAATTTTAGGTACGCAGCCTGATGTGAAAAAAATATACCTTATAGGCTGTACAGGTGCAGGTAAAACATCACTGGTTCAACATATCATAGGCTCTAAAAAACACGGTTTTCCGGTGACTAGTCATAGACGAACTACGATTGCACCTACTGAATATGTAATTCAAAAAAACATTCCTTTTAAAACAACAATTATTTTAAAAAATAAGAATGATGTAGTTTTTGCAATAGAGGAATTAATTCAAGGAGCTATATTAAAAGCTAAGCAAGATAAAGCGACCACTGAAGATGTGGTTTTTGAATTAGAACAATCCCCCGATGACCGATTTAAGCTGAATCAAATGGTTAAAGGTGAAACGTTTGTAAAAGTTGCAAATGACATTATTACGAATGTATTACCGCCTATAAGTGGTAAAGATATTAACGATGAAACGTTGCTATCAGACTCATTTATTAAAGATGAAATAAAGAAAATTGTTACTGAAATTTTAGCTGAAATTGAAGCTAACTTTAATAGAGCGTGCGGAAATGGTCATACGCTATTTACAAATAAAACGTTAACGATAGATGGTATTAGTGACAAAGATGAATTTATACTGAAAACTAAGAAACTCTTAAGCCATGATTTTGGTTCTATTTCTATATTAGCTGAATATATACGCATTGAAGGCGACTTGTTAGCTGATTGGCTTGATCCTAACCTAGAGTTTTTATTAATTGATGGAGAGGGGATTGGGCACTCTTTAGGTGAAAAAAGAGATACGCTATCTTCACGTCATTACAATTTTTTTAATTATTGTAATAATATTGTATTAATTGATGATGCGAATGATCCGTTTGCGGCTGGTGGTCATGGTGCAATTGAGGGGATATTCTTAAACGGGTATCAAGAGAAATTTAAATTAGTATTCTCTAAAACAGATAAACTTGAGCAGACAGATCTGAATGCATACTTTAGACGTAGTTTAAATAATCTTAGAAATGCGCTAAAAAAAGATGAAATAGAATTTAATGAAGAAAACAAAGATACTTACAAACTAAATGCGCTTGATGATAAAAACATTAATGATGAATCTAGAAAAACAATACAACGGCTATTAACTAACATTAGTAATAGTAAAAAAAAGCACTTAACCCCTTTAGAATATGATTTTGACTTACTGCTTTCTAAATACAATAGTGAGACATTGGTATCAACTATTGTTAATAGAATTGAAGAGGAACATTGGGCTGTAGTTAAAGCTCTTTCAAAACGACTTCAGAGTGCAGATATTGAATATAGGCATTTAAAACCAATTAGCTGGATTCTGATTTTTTTGATGCATGAACTTAACTCTTTTCTTAAAAGAGATGAACTAACTTCTGAAGTATTTGATAGTCAAAATATAATCAAACAGAATGTATCTCACCGATTGGTACAGTATATATATACTAATTTTGTAAAAGAGAAAGAGCACTTGTGGCAACAAGCATATGAAAAAAGTGGTTTTGGCTCTCACAGAGAACGGAAAGATTTTATCTTTAATCAAATAGTTAGGGTTTTTTTACCTAGTAAAGATAAAGAGGATGCATTTAAATCATTTAAGAAAGACATTAAAAGCTTACTATTAAAGTCAGGAGCACTTGAGCTAAAGACTGCGGTAAAAACTGAAATTACTCATGTATCTATAAAAAAAATATTTGGATCTAAAAACGTTGAATGGTCGTTAGGTGATGATGTTAATGTCTTAATTGGTAAGAATGGTTGTGGCAAATCAACTTTGTTAAAACTCATTTTTGCTTGTATTAATAATGATGAGGAAACATTAGAGTCATTTAGGTCTCCATATGTAGAATTAACAATTTTAAAAACCTTTGATAATGGTGAAACTCAAATATCTAAAATATCACAAAGTAAATCACCATCAAAAATTAATGCTGTCATGGTGAATACATTCGATATTAAGTTAGATCGGCAGAACAATGATGTAGTTGACTTAGATAGTCAGTTACTGAAACTAACAGGAGAGCTAGAAGGATTTCAGCGTGGTCTATTACAATCAATTAATAAAACTGTTGGAGAACAAATTAAGCAACGAGATGAGGCAATAAGTAAACTTACAACTGCTACTCCTGATGATTTTGCTCGTTTACAAGAACTAAGCATTCAAATAAATGATGCAACGACAAAAATATATAAACCGTTGATTGAGTTTAAGTCAATTATTGATGAGTATTTTTCAGGTACAAATAAATCGATAATTATTGATGATGAAGAGTTCCCATTAGTTGTCGAAGTTGAAAATAATTCTCACCATATTAAAGTGACGGATTTGTCGTCAGGTGAAAAGCAACTTTTAATTATCTTCTTAACGGTGATTCTACAAAAGAATAAATCATTTATATTATTAATGGATGAGCCAGAAACATCCTTACATGTAGAGTGGCAAGCAACGTTTATTGATTTTATTAAGAAATTAAATCCTAACGTACAAATTATTATTGCGACTCATAACCCTCTTATTTTGTTGAATAGAGAAAGTGATGAAATAGGAATTATTGAAGCAAATAATGATGAAGTGCAAAAAAGAACAAGTGGAACTAAGTACCTAGATATATCATCAATCTTGTTAGACCATTTTAAATTACCATCTTTGGTTGGCACTCAAATGCAAAATGATATCCAGCGTTTTAGTGCGCTTAAGATGCGAGAGCCTGAATTAAATTTGGAAGAGAAAAATCAGTTATCTGACCTTGGTGAATTATTAGAAAATAGTTTGGCTGGTGATATGATTTATAATAAAAAATATTTCGATTTTTTAACCTTTCTTAAAAATAACAAGCACATCAGTTATGAACAATATGAAGCTTCTTCAGAGCAGGATATGGCAGACTTCTTAAGTGAGTTTGGAGGCTCATTCAATGATTGATATGCGTACTTTATATCAACATGCCGACTACTCAGTAGCTCTTCAAAACTTTAATAGCAGTAGTCCAAAGAAATGGTCTAAGTTCCAAGGAGTTCACCTTGCGGTTACTAATCATAGGTGTCCAATTTGTGAATGTACTTTAAAAAATGGGCAACTGTTAATGAGAGCTAGTAGTAAGCCTGGTAAGCCTCCTGTCCAAGTTAAAGCTACTGTTGATCATTATCGACCGCAAAAGTATTATCCTTTTCTAGAGTTTGAGGATAAAAATTATATTTTAATGTGCTCTGAATGTAATAATATTTATAAAGGCTCGGAATTCCCAATATTTGGCGTTCAGGTAACGAGAGCAACCAGTGTTGCAGGATTAGCAACAGAACAACCACTTATAGCTAATCCTGTTAGTGATAATATATTCGATTTATTTAAAGTCGTTGCTAGGCGTTTAACAAATGGGCGAAAGGTTCTAGAGTTAACGCCTAAACATACATCTGGTTATCTGCATGAGAAAGCTTTAGCCACAATTAAACTATTCGGTATAGGGGAGTGTGAAGTTAATGCACATTCTAATGTTAATATTAAAGCATTGAGAGTTAATCTACTTCGCAGCCATTTTTCAATGTTTGAAGATTTCATTAATGCTTATGAAAATAAAGATGTACCTAAAATGCGAAGTGAAATCACGAGAAAAAAATTAGATTCATACGGTTTCTTGAAAATTATACTTGCTAATAATGTAACAAACCTAACTTAAGAAATGATTAAATATCGTACTCTAATCTATTGTCGCGGGGAGTTGTTGTGAGATGATAACTAAAATAACTGAGCTGAAGTTCCTTTTTATCGTTTAGGGTCATAAAAAGTAGTTGATGTCTAATCAGTTAGATTGAGATAAGGCTCCTTCGGGAGCCTTATCTATGCCGCTTATCCAACCAAAGATAAACACTTCATTCCTGATATAGATAAACTTCCTTTCGATGCTTCCTCAATATGTCCACTCCACCACTTCATCATCGGTATTCTTCGTTCAAGATAATCAGTACGGTTATAAGCCGCACGTACTTGACTGTCATCTACGTGGGCAAGAGCCGCTTCAATTAGGTCTGATTCAAAGCCTTGTTCGTTTAGCGTAGTACTGGCTACTGAACGTAATCCATGACTTACTAACCTACCAGCAAAACCCATACGTTTTATTGCCATATTTGCTGTTTGGCTATTTGATGGTTTTAATGGTGCTCTATCTGAAGGGAATACAAATTCTCTATGAGCACTAATAGGTTTCATAACTTCTAGTAAAGAAAGAGCTTGAGCAGTTAAAGGTATACGATGTTCCCTACGCTTTTTCATTCTCTCTGGTGGAATTGTCCAAATTCCTTTCTCTAAATCTATTTCTTCCCAACGTGTTCCAGCGGCTTCTGATGGTCGAGTCATTGTATGAAGTTGCCATTCAATTAAACAACGAGTAGTACGCTTAATAGAAGCATTAGCAATGGCTATCATAAGTTCTGGTAACTCATCAGGTTTAAGAGCCGCCATATTTTCTTTTTTGGGTTTCTTAAAAGCAGCTTTGATCCCTGCAAGAGGGTTAGCATGAATAAGCCCACAGTTTACTGAATAGGTCATGATCTCATTTAATCGTTGAGTCAGTCGTTTAACTGTTTCTAAACTTCCTTTCGCTTCAATTGGTCGAAGTAATTCAATAATCATTGGTGCTGTAATTTGAGATACAGGTGTACTTTTAAGTATAGGGAATATATGTAGCTCTAAAGATCGCCATACGTCTTGAGCATAATCTACAGTGATGTCATCTTTCTTACGCTCAAACCATTCAGTAGCAACATTAAAAAAAGTATGTTCATGAATTATCAGGTCTTGGTGTTTTTTCTCATCACGATGTTCTTTAGGGTCTATACCTTGCGCAACTAACTCTCTTGCAGACACGGTTAGCTTTCTGGCATTCGCAAGACTAAGTGAAGGGTAAGAACCTAGCCCCATATTTAATCGTTTTTTAGTTTGAGGATGAATGTAGTTGAAGTTCCATAGTTTAGAACCATTAGTACGAATTCGTAATTGAAGACCTTCACCATCAGAGAGGACATAATCTTTCTCTCGTTCTTTTGCATTATCAATTTGTTTATTATTTAAGCGAGTTGTCTTTAATGCCATGGTAAATCCCTCAATCATGTATTCCACAGATCTCTATTATAGACTTGGAATACATAAAGGAATACATGAAATGATGGAAGTAACTGGATGTTATTGGACGCTAAAATGATGCAATCTAACGTAAATTATTGATTTTTGGTTTGTTTAGATACAAAAAAAGACGCCCGAGGACGTCTTTAAATGTGTATTTGGTGGAGCTGGGGGGATTTGAACCCCCGTCCGAGAACCGTTCACCGTTGGCGCTACATGTTTAGTCGATCTTTAATTTCACCGTAAAACTGCGAACCGACACGCTATCTTATGGCTAACCTGAATTATAATTCAAACTTCATCTCTCAGGTGGGAGAATCCATTCTAGTTCGTTTGGGTTTGATCCCCTGTTATTCCCCGTCTTACAAACGGAAGCTAGGGCAGGAGAGCACCGAGTAGGTTATTAAGCTGCTAGTGCGTAGTTTTCGTCGTTTGCGACTATTTTTTTGCGGCTTTTTACGTGGCCAACCGCCCCACGACATGCTCCTAGGGTTTCAAAATTCCCGTCGAATCCTGAATCAGCCCCAAAGATTTGGTACCTGATGATACTAACAGAAAAACAGCGTCTGTCTAGTTAGTATCAGTCTAACTGGTTGAAATTAACGCAAACTACTCTTCATAATTCGAGCTTTATCTCTGTTCCAGTCTTTTTCTTTTGAATCTGTACGTTTATCGTGCAGTTTCTTACCTTTTGCTACACCAACTTTTATTTTCGCCCAAGAGCGAACCCAGTACATGGTAGTAGCAACAAGCGTCATACCTTCACGGTTCACACGACCGATTAGATTATCAATTTCTTTACGGCTCATTAAAAGTTTACGAACACGAGTAGGGTTCGCAACAACATGAGTCGATGCTGCTTGCAGTGGTGTTATGTTCATACCACTAATGAAAATTTCGCCATCGCGAACATATACGTAGCTTTCCGCGATATTTACTTTACCAGAACGAAGAGATTTAACTTCCCAGCCTTGGAGTTCGACCCCAGCTTCGATTTCATCTTCAATGAAATATTCGTGGCGAGCTTGCTTGTTCATAGCAATGGTATTACTGCCCGCTTTATCTTTTGATTTCTTCTTTGCCATAATGCCCACATTATACGTTATTAGTTGAGAATAGGGGAAGTAGTTTGGCTCTTAACATCAAGATGGTATGATGCAACCCTCTATTATGTAAAGGAGAATTTATGCCTCAGGTTAGCCGTTCTGCATTAGTACCTTTCAGTGCAAAGCAGATGTATGATTTAGTCAATGATGTTGCGTCTTATCCTCAGTTCTTACCCGGGTGCTCTGGTTCTAAGATCATAGAACAAACAGAATGTTCTATGATAGCGTCGGTCGATGTAGCAAAAGCAGGCATAAAGAAGACGTTTATTACCGAAAATACGTTAGTTGATGCTCAAATCATAGGAATGAACTTGGTTGATGGGCCTTTTAAATCATTAACGGGTGGATGGCATTTTACTGAATTAGATGAAACGGCGTGTAAAGTAGAACTAAAATTAGATTTTGAATTTACCAACGCGTTAGTAGCAATGGCATTTGGTAAAGTTTTTCAAGAGCTTACTAATAATATGGTGAATTCATTTACCCAGCGAGCGAAGCAGATTTATGTCAATAATTAACGAGATGATACATGTTGAAGTGGTGTATGCCTTGCCAACAGAGCAAGTGGTTTTTAAACTTGCCGTAAAAGCAGATCAAACCGTTCAAGAGATCATTGAGCAATCTGGTGTATTAGAACGTTATCCTGATATTGATTTAGTCGTAAATAAAGTCGGTGTATTTAGCCGTAACGTAAAGTTAGATGCGACAATCAGAGATAAAGATCGTATAGAAATTTATCGACCATTACTTGCTGATCCAAAAGAGATTCGACGAAAAAGAGCGGCACAAGCAAAAAAAGAAGCCGCTAAAAAATAGAGCAGTATCGGAAAATAAAAAACCGGAAGTCGTTTAACGATTTCCGGTTTTTTGTGTTTAAACGTAGTTTTTCTTTTGTAAGGAAAATTACATTTTTTCGAAGAAGCTATCGCTCATAGGGAAATATCCCTCAATACTGGTTAGATTACCATTATCATCAAACTGAGCAATCATGTCCTTTTGAACTGATTTCTCGTGTCCATGAGTAAATAGATAAATGTAATACCAAGTGTTTGGGTAGCCTGATTCAACAAGCATTGGGGAACCCATAACAAACTGTACTTGTTGTTTTGTCATGCCAAATCGCAGTTTATCGACGGCTTCCTGTTCGACGTAGTTACCTTGGCTAATATCGATTCGATATACCAATGGTTCTACTAGCGAGCAACCACCCAATAGTCCAGCAGCAAGGGGTAGAGCAATGATCCATTTTTTGAATTGCATAGTTCGTACAGCTTTAGCCTTTTAAATAATTAAATAGATGATAAACAAGCTGACTTGATAAGTAAAAAGGTTAAGCCTGTTCTGGTGTATTTTGACCCTAAATTTTGAATCTAGTTGCATCTATTGTGTTTTTTCGTCGTAAATTGCCGATAAAGTGAAATAAAAAAGCCAATACAATTGTTGTACTGGCTTCGTTTATCTTAGTTTTATGTATTTATCTACTTACATCGATGTAAGTAGATAAGGCTATTTAAGCTGCGTTTAACAATTCTTTGGCATTAGCTAAGGTATGTGCTGTAATTTTAGTTCCGCCAAGTAAACGCGCTAATTCTTCTACGCGTTCTTGCGTGTTAAGTGGGCGCATTTGTGTTTCTGTTTTTCCTGACGTTGTTTGTTTTTCAACAAATAATTGGTTATGCCCACAGCCTGCAACTTGAGGTAGGTGGGTAACACACAGTACTTGGGTTGATTCACCTAAAGTGCGAAGCATTTTTCCTACAACTGCTGCAGTTGGTCCACTGATACCGACGTCAACTTCATCAAAAATCAAACTTGGTGTTTCTATTTTTTGCGCCGTAATAACTTGTATAGCCAGAGAAATTCGAGATAGCTCACCACCAGAAGCAACTTTAGCGATAGGGTGCAAAGGCTGCCCCGGGTTGGTTGATACTTTGAAGCATAAAGTATCAATGCCTAGTGGTGAAATTTTAGTGGCGGCATCACTTTCTATTTGAATATCAAAAACGGCTTTTTCCATGCTTAATGTTTGCATGCTTTCCGTGATTTTATTGTTTAGCTCTTTTGCGTAACGTTGACGACTTTTAGTGAGCTTATGTGCAGACTCTAAGAAGTGTTGTTTTAATTCTTCTACTTCTTGTTCGCGTAGTTCTCGTTTTTCATCGGAGCAATCTAGGCGTTCATATTCAGCTAAGAGTTGTTGATGATGTTCATATAATTCATCAGCGACGACATGGTGCTTTTTAGCCATTGACATGACTTTACTGAAGCGCTCTTCGACATAAGCGATTTGAGAAGGGTCAACATCGATAGTATCTAAATAATGCTTAAGCTCATGGTTTGCTTCTTCTACTTGAATCATCGCGTCATTTAACATTTCAGTTAATGGGGCCAATTGCGGGTCAAGCTGACTTAATTGTTGAATATGATTATTTGCATGCTGAAGAAGTTGAAGTGCATTCACATCATCGTTTTCATACAACAGAGAGACGGCTTGTTGGCAGTAATCAACTAATTCACTCGAATTTGAAAGACGTTTATGATCTTCCTCAAGGGTTGCGAATTCTTCTTCACCTAATGCTAATTCATTCAATTCTTTTATTTGGTATTCAATCAGCTGTTTTTGCGCTTCGTTTTGTAGACTGTTTTTGATTAATTGTTTCAATGAATTATCGCATTGACGCCATGCTTGATAACGACTGCGTGTTTTATTTAATAGAGAAAGATGTCCAGCGTATTGGTCTAACATATTGAGCTGATATTCAGGTTTCATTAATTCATGATGAGCATGTTGACCATGAATATTAATTAATAAGTGACCTAGTGTTTTTAGCTGTGTTGCAGGTACAGGGCTGCCATTAATAAAGCCACGAGAGCGGCCTTCTTTAGTGATTACACGGCGTAGAATACAATCATTGCCATCGTATAATTCGTTATCTTCTAACCATCGCTTAGCATTAATATTGTTCTCCAAAGTAAAGAGAACTGTGATCTCTGCTTTCTCTTCGCCTTGGCGAACCATTGACGCTTCAGCTCGATCACCTAGACATAAACCAAGAGCATCAATCGCGATAGATTTACCGGCACCAGTTTCACCAGTAATGGTGGTCATGCCTTTGGTAAGATCTAATTCTAGCGATTTCACGATTGCGAAATGAGTAATTTTAATATGTGCCAACATAAGCCATTCTCTACGAAATTTAAATAACACTAAAGTACTGTATAAAGAAACAGTATATACTGTTTCTTTATACAGTAAAGTTTATTTGAATTTTTTGTGAATCGCTTATGATTTAAGATTATGGTTTTTAGAAAAGCTTACTAGACCAGCCTAACTTATTTCTAAGTACATGATAGTAGATATAATCTTTGGGGTGGATAAGTTGCAACTTGCCTGGGCTTTGGAAAATATGAACTTCGTCACCTGGGCTAACTGGTAAAGAGACTTGTCCATCACAACTGACTTCAAGTGAACTGCGATTATCTGGGGAAACTAATAATTTAATATGGCGGCCTCCCTCAACGACTAAAGGTCGACTTGAAAGCGTATGTGGAAACATAGGAACAATTGAAATGGCATTTAAATTAGGAGAAAGGATTGGACCACCGCCAGACAAAGAATAAGCGGTTGATCCTGTTGGGGTTGAAATAATCAAGCCATCAGAGCGTTGAGAGAACGCAAAGCTATCATCAATATAGACTTCAAATTCAATCATATGTGCCACTTGTCCAGGGTGAAGGACAACTTCATTAAACGCTGAATTGTGACTTTTTAATTGTCCATGGCGGTGAACTTCAGATTCAAGTAAGAAACGTTCTTCTTTTATGAATTCGCCATTTAATACTTCAGTTAATGGCTCTTTAAAATTATCAGGGTCAAGATCGGTTAAAAACCCAAGGTTCCCTCTATTTACGCCAATAACGGAAATATCAAAGCGTGATAATACACGTGCCGCGCCGAGCATGTTCCCATCACCACCAACAACAATTGCAAGATCGGCTAACTCACCAAGTTTAGGAAGATGGTTAAAGCATTCATCAGGTATAGTAGGCAGAGCTTCACGTAAACGCTCATCCAATAAAACCGTATAATTTAGCTCAGTAAGCCAATCGTATAAGGCTAAATGCGTTTTTATGGCATTAGGGTCTCTAGGTTTACCAATGATTGCTATAACGTTAAAAGCTGTTTTCATATCCATCATCCATCATTAAATGGGGAACAAATGTTACAATTAATACTATTATGCTTGAATCGCTTTATTTAGTCCCCATAATAATGACAAAGTTTTAATTTGCTTGTAGAGCGTCGCCTTGGTTTGTATTAAGATCGCTTTATGGCTAATCAGCAGTCTTCTGGAGAAGCAAAAATGAATAACGAAGAAAAAAAAGTAAACGAAGAAATCGTAGTTGAAGATCAAATCGAAGCTATTGGTACTGAAGCCGATGTTGAGTGGAACGAATCTATGGAAGAAAGCCAAGACGCTAAAATTGCAGAATTAGAAGCGGCATTACTTGCAAGCCAAGCGCAGCTTAAAGAACAACAAGATGCGGTTTTACGAGCGAAAGCTGAAGAGCAAAATGTTCGTCGTCGTGCTGAAGGTGATATTGATAAAGCGCGTAAATACGCACTGAAGAAATTTGCTGGTGAACTACTGCCTGTTATCGACAATCTAGAGCGTGCTCTAGAAAGCGGAGATAAAGAAAACGAAGCGGCAAAAGTGTTGCTTGAAGGTGTTGAACTTACATTACAAACGTTTATTTCAACAATCGAAAAATTTGGTCTAACAGTGATTAACCCAGTGGGTGAAACCTTTAATCCTGAGCATCACCAAGCCATTGGTATGCAAGCAAGTCCAGATCATGAATCAAACACCGTAATGGTTGTAATGCAGAAAGGCTACTCATTAAATGAGCAAGTTATTCGTCCTGCAATGGTTATGGTTGCTCAATAATCAATTTTTTTGATTTATTAAGTTAATTTAAATTAAGCGGTACCAGCGATGGTACCGCTTTTTTTGTCTCTGCTTTAAGATGCTAAGTCTTTGTTTTGGGAATAAGTCTTAAAAATAAGGAACGAACGTCAAAGCTTGAGATGTAGCCCTTATGGAGAGTCGTTATTTATTTTGTTTTTTACTACATTTTAATCATCATGGATGTAATGAGTTTCGTTAATGGAAGTAAATATGAAATTAAAATCACTGTCGCTATTTTGTAGCGCCTTATGCTTGTATGCCCCTTTTAGTCTGGCTGCACATGTTGTCGCTTCTGAAACGTACGCTTCAATGGCACTGCCTAATGATGCGTTGTTATATGATGCTCCTTTAACTTCTGCTTGGGCTCATGGAGCTACGATTGTACAAGGGGTTCCTAGAGGGGATGCGGCGCCATCTTATTGGGCTAATGAAATCGTAGATAAAAGTATTACGACGTCTGATTATTGGAGTGGAATGACTCAATGGTTTACGGTATTTGAAGCGCAAGAGAATAAGGCGACAAATGTTCGTATCGCGATCGGTGATACTGACATTTGGTTATTACGTTCGGTTGATGGAAGTATGAATCCATCTACTGCGGAATGGGTAAATACCACTGAGGATAAACAGCCTATTTCTTGGGCGGCTTATTATTCTCATTATATAATTAAATACATAGAAGATGTTCCGTATCGTCGTTCTGATTCTGGTATCAAAGAATACAAGATTCATAGTAAGCATTATCCACTTCATGGGGGAACAAGTAAAGTTTCTATCGATGGTGAAAATGTCGTTGCTGCTTTTGTTCGAATCCAAGCTTGGTTGGTTACAGATAATGAAAACAACAAAAAAGACAATGAAGAGGCAAAAATATTAATAAGCACGGGGGCTGATTATTATCCAACGGTAAATACGTCAGTATCACATGGTGATTTATCAAACGCTAATTATCTACCAGGTGCAGGAGGAAGCCGTTTTCAGTATTTAACAACGACGCCGACTTGGTATTATATGGGGACCGTGGCTCCAGAAAATTTGTCAATTGTTGATAAGAATAGCCCTTATGTGAAAGCAGGAGGAAAAACCTATTTAACAAAAGATGAATGGTATGAGAACCCACCCCCTGTGAGTTTTTATGATCATTAAAATAAAATGAGTCTTGATTCTTTTGTAAGAGAGCGTTCTTTTTAAAGAAGAGCTGATAAGAATAAGAGCCTAGCCTAATTGCTAGGCTTTTTTGTTTATTTTTAAAATAAATGACACTTTTTTTATTTTTTCCCTTGAATTGTGATTTCACGCCCTTATTTATTAGTCATAGAATGAATTATGGGATTCAGTCCCAACCTTTACTCAAGTTGTTTTGAGTAAGTTTAAATAGATAAATTGGAGATAACCTGATGGGTAAGATCATTGGTATTGACTTAGGTACTACTAACTCTTGTGTTGCTGTTCTAGATGGCGATACGCCACGTATTTTAGAGAATGCAGAAGGCGAACGCACAACTGCATCGGTAGTTGCATACACTGATGGCGAAACTCTTGTAGGTCAGCCAGCTAAGCGTCAAGCAATTACTAACCCACAAAATACATTATTTGCGATTAAGCGTCTGATCGGTCGTCGTTTTGAAGACGAAGAAGTTCAACGTGATATCGAAATTATGCCATACAAAATTATCAAAGCTGATAATGGCGATGCATGGGTTGAAGCACGAGGCCAAAAAATGGCTGCTCCTCAAGTGTCTGCTGAAATTCTTAAGAAAATGAAGAAAACAGCTGAAGATTTCCTAGGCGAAGAAGTGACTGGCGCAGTAGTAACTGTACCTGCTTACTTTAACGATGCTCAACGTCAAGCAACGAAAGATGCGGGTCGTATTGCGGGTCTTGATGTTAAACGTATCATCAATGAACCAACAGCAGCAGCGCTAGCTTACGGTCTTGATAAGAAAGGCGGCGATCGCACTATCGCAGTATACGACCTTGGTGGTGGTACCTTCGATATTTCAATTATTGAAATCGACAACGTTGATGGCGAGCAAACTTTCGAAGTTCTTGCTACAAACGGCGATACTCACCTAGGTGGTGAAGATTTCGATAACCGTATGATCAATTTCTTAGTTGACGAGTTCAAAAAAGAACAAGGTATTAACCTTAAAACTGATCCACTTGCTATGCAACGTGTTAAAGAAGCAGCAGAAAAAGCGAAGATTGAATTGTCTTCAGCTCAACAAACTGACGTAAACCTTCCTTACGTTACTGCTGATGCAACTGGTCCTAAGCACATGAACGTTAAAGTAACACGTGCAAAACTAGAATCTTTAGTTGAAGACTTAGTTGTTCGTACTCTTGAGCCTCTTAAAGTTGCTCTAGCGGATGCAGATTTATCGGTAAACGAAATCACTGACGTTATCCTAGTTGGTGGCCAAACGCGTATGCCTATGGTTCAAGCTAAAGTTGCTGAGTTCTTCGGTAAAGAAGCTCGCCGTGACGTTAACCCTGATGAAGCAGTAGCAATGGGTGCTGCAGTTCAAGGTGGCGTATTGTCTGGTGATGTTAAAGATGTACTTCTTCTAGATGTAACTCCTCTGTCTTTCGGTATCGAAACGATGGGTGGTGTTATGACTAAACTAATCGAGAAGAACACAACGATCCCAACAAAAGCGGATCAAACGTTCTCTACAGCTGAAGATAACCAAAGTGCGGTAACTATCCACGTACTTCAAGGTGAGCGTAAGCAAGCGACATACAACAAATCTCTAGGTCAATTTAACCTAGAAGGTATTCAAGCAGCACCACGTGGCATGCCACAAATCGAAGTAACTTTCGATCTAGATGCTGATGGTATCCTAAACGTATCTGCGAAAGATAAATCGACTGGTAAAGAGCAGAAGATCACTATCCAAGCATCAGGTGGTTTAACTCCTGAAGAAATCGAAGCAATGGTACAAGAAGCAGAAGCGAATAAAGACGCGGACAAAAAGTTCGAAGAATTAGTTGTTGCTCGTAACCAAGCTGACCAAATGATTCACGGTACTAAGAAACAAATTGAAGAAGCAGGCGATGCACTTCCAGCTGACGAGAAAGAAAAAATCGAAGCAGCAATCAAAGCACTAGAAGACGTTAAGTCAGGCGATGATAAAGAAGTAATCGATGCGAAAACTCAAGAGCTAATGCAAGCAGCACAAAAGCTAATGGAAATCGCTCAACAGAAAGCGCAAGCACAAGGTGCTGACGCAGGTGAGCAACCTAAGCAAGAAGATGATGTAGTAGACGCTGAATTTGAAGAAGTTAAAGACAAATAATTGAGATTTAGTCGCTAGAAAGCTCGATTCCTGTGTCGGAAGTGCTCATTTGCGTTCGCAAACTCTGCGCTTCCTCCTTGGACTCAAACTTTCTAGCTTATAAATCAACAATTATTTCTAATTAGAAACTGATGTTTTTTATTAGAATTCTTCGTTGAAAATATATTGCGGGCGTTGGAGTTTTCTCTACCGCCCGCAAATTCGTAATTAATAGGTCAATCTAGATAATCATTCTCGAACGTTGAACCTGATTATCTAGATTGAACTCATACTGACGGTGTCACTGCCGGCAGTATCAAAAGAATTGGTGACCAAAGCATGTCTAAACGTGATTTTTATGAAGTATTAGGTGTTAGCCGTGATGCTTCTGAGCGTGATATAAAGAAAGCCTATAAACGTCTAGCAATGAAATTCCATCCAGACCGTAATCAGGGTGATGAAACTGCGCCAGAAAAGTTTAAAGAAGTAAAAGTTGCGTATGAAATCCTAACTGATGCTCAAAAGCGTGCGGCATATGATCAATACGGTCATGCGGCTTTTGAACAAGGTGGTATGGGTGGTGGCGGCGGCTTTGGCGGCGGTCAAGGTGACTTTGGCGATATTTTTGGCGATGTGTTTGGTGATATTTTTGGTGGTGGCCGTCGTGGCGGTCAGCAACGTGCACAACGTGGTTCAGATTTACGTTACAACATGGAACTTACGCTAGAAGAAGCGGTTCGTGGTTGTGAGAAAGACATTGAAATTCCAACGTTAGCGGCCTGTGAACCATGTGATGGAACGGGCGCTAAAAAAGGGACTTCTTCAACAACTTGTAGCACGTGTCATGGTCAAGGCCAAGTTCAAATGCGTCAAGGCTTCTTTGCTGTGCAGCAGGCATGTCCTACTTGTCATGGTAAAGGTAAGATCATTAAAGACCCATGTAATTCTTGTCATGGCGATGGTCGAGTACAAAAGACAAAAACACTTAACGTTAAGATTCCTTCTGGTGTAGATACGGGCGATCGCATTCGTTTATCTGGTGAAGGCGAAGCCGGAGAGCACGGCGCTCCAGCAGGCGATCTATACGTACAAGTTCATGTAAAAGAACACAATATCTTTGATCGTGACGGTAACAACTTATACTGTGAAGTGCCAGTAAGCTTTACGATGGCTGCGTTAGGTGGTGAAGTTGAAGTCCCTACACTTGATGGGCGTGTAAGCCTAAAAGTACCACTAGAAACACAAACGGGCCGTATGTTCCGTATGCGTGGTAAAGGGGTTAAAGGTGTTCGTACTCACAGTGCGGGTGACTTAATCGTTAAGTTAATTGTTGAAACTCCAGTTAAATTAACGAAACGCCAAAGAGAGCTACTTAAAGAATTCCAAGAATCATTTGATGGGAAAGATGCGAAGAAGCACAATCCTAAATCAGAAGGTTTCTTATCTGGTGTTAAGAACTTCTTTGATGATTTAACTAAATAAATCCGTTATTTCTTCAATCGCTATCAAAGCCTAATGATACTTATCTTGTATTATTAGGCTTTTTTTGTATCTCAAACATTTCCTTTTTACTGATTCTTTACTCATTTTTTACGGTGCTTTATACTTTTCGTTTATTATCTAATCAATTAGGTTTGAGTGTCTTATATTTAAGAGAGGATGTATGGAGTTATTCAAAGCAAAATTTTTATTATTAATTGCATTGCTATTGAGTTCAGCGTGCACTCAAGCTGAAATTATGGAAGGTGGGAGAACAACGCCCAGTTTTGAGCAAGATGCCGCCTCTATTCGCCATACTTATGAAAGCCAACTCTATACGTTGCCGGCATTTAAAGCGGGTCATTATGGATTGCGTATGTATCGTCAAACGATGGATCCGAAATACTCATCCGCTATATGGTCAGATATGGCGAGAGTGGCCAGTCGTTTGAATCAGTTTTCAACTGAGGTGCATACAAAAAAACAAATAGAAGCCTACGCTAATAAGCGGTTAAATAGTTAACCTGAATTCTGGATAAAACATGCTTTAAGCGAGGATTAGTTCAAATTCACATTCTGATAGCTTAATTCGTGGCTTTTGTTTTTTTAAACAATAAGCCACAACGCCTGAAATTACATTTAGCATGAAACCAGTCACGCTACGATGACGGCTATGTTCAATTTGAGAGATATTCTTCAATTGGTCATTTATCGTTTCGATAATGTATCTCTTTGATAACATAGCCTTATCAAAAGCACTTATCTCTTTTGCTTTCATGTTTTTTCGCGAGGTAGTCACTAAATCGACATCAGAGTTCTTTAAGCTCTCACTCAACTTTTTACCTATGTACCCTTTATCAGCGTACAATTTCCCCGAGAGTTCTTTGCATAAATCAGGTACAGGAGTCCTATCATTTACATTGCTAGCTGTGATTTTCAGCGAAATAATTTCTCCAAGATGGTTAATCAATAAATGAAGTTTGAAGCCGAAAAACCATCCCATGGTACCTTTTCCTCTTTTCGCAACACCATCAAAGACTTTATGGCGAGGAATTCGAATGTTATGGCATACTTTAAGACTCGTGGAGTCAACAAAAGCAATGCCAGTCGGCTTACCTTTGATAGATTGAAAATAGGCACACATTGGGGCGATTAGGCTAGGCATTTTGCTCACAAATCGAGTGTAGCTAAGTAAATTTGGAAAGTATCCTTTCCAATATTGATGAACTAACCCGATATAGAAGTTCTTGAAATCTCTATGATTTGATTGATGAAAAGCGATGACAATAGTCATACATTCACTAGTAGACATTACTGACTGACGTTTTCTTTTTCTCTCACTAGCCTCAACAAGGTATTTTTCCCATTGAGATAAGAATTGATAACAAAAATCATCGACATCACAAAATATATCAACTAATTTATTCATCTTGCCCACCTTTTAAAATACGTTCAAATAATTCTTGGTCGAAAGATCTGATCGTTAGGTGGGCAATTAGTTCAGCCTTATCCAGAATTCAGGTTAGTTATATTGATGAGAGCGATAGTCGCAGTATCCTTCGTTATCAAGCAACGAAAACGATGCCTGAGTATTTATATCTTGGTATTGATCTTTTAGGATCGATGGCAAGAGCGGATGAATATGGCTTAAAACATCGTAATGATAAAGAGCTGCGAGAAATCATTCGTCATTATGACTTTAAGAAGTACGCAACGAACGAAGCAATGATAAAGGCGTGGGCAGCGCAACTTGCTAATCAAGTGTATTGGTTGCGCCAGTTAGGCGAGCAAGATGTGGTTGATGAATTTATTGAGGCATTTAAATTAGCGTATCCAGATGATAAAGACGCCGGATTATCTCAACAGCAATTTGGCAATAAAATTTACGGTTTAACTCATATACTGTTGGCGGATTCAAAGTACTATCAACTTCCTTTAAAAGAATCGGGTCATCAATGGATATACGATTATCTTAGAAATAACATCGATATAATTTTAGAACGTTCGAAAGAAGATATTATTTCAGAGGTTGGAATTACGTTTTTATTGGCCGGATTAGAGAATGATCCTGTTGTTTATAAAACACAAAAACACATTCAAGATGATATTAATCGCCAAAAAAACATGGTGCCATCAACGACTGAAGGTACAGATTTGACGGATGGTGAACATCGGAATGTATTGGCGATAATGTTACTAGATTGGCAGACACCACATGCCGCTCCCACTATTCAAAATGAACCGAACATATTTCTTGGTAAGCCGTATGGACTTATCAAGAAATAAGAAACACACCGTTAAGATACAAAAATGCCCAATGACATTTAACGGTCATTGGGCATTTTTAGTGAAACAAGAAGAGCAGTAAAAACTAGGCGAGACCTTGAAGTTTCACAAATTTTTCTAATAGCTGATCATCCGTTTCTATGTTGTTTGGATCAGAAATAACGCAATTGTTAATCGGGCAAACTGACTGACACGTAGGGACTTCGTAGTGTCCCTTACATTCAGTACAAAGATCGGGATTGATTTCGTAGATCTTGTCGCCCATGGTGATCGCTTCGTTTGGACACTCAGGCTCACACATATCACAGTTAATGCATTTTTTATTGATCAATAACGCCATTACTTACTTACCGTGTGGGTTACGAGTGTCTTCACCCGTGTGTAAGTTACGCATTAATAGACCGTATTCTAAATCTACGTTTGCAGGAACAGGGATGAACACAAAGTGGCCATTTCCTTTCGCTGAATCAACGGCTTCACTCTTACGGTTTTCCATCATTTCTAGCGTGAAGGTTAAGTTACCTTGTGGCGTCATGATCTCAATAGAGTCGCCCACTAGGAATTTGTTTTTAACATCAACTTCCGCTAAATCACCACGACGTTTCCCCGTGAATTCACCAACGAATTGCTGAGAATCAGAGATAGAGTAACCGTAATCGTAGTTTTGGTATGTATCATGTGTATGACGACGTAAGAAACCTTCGGTGTAACCACGGTGAGCTAGGCTCTCTAGTGTCCCCATTAGGCTTTCATCAAATGGTTTACCTGCAACCGCATCATCAATCGCCTTACGATATACTTGAGCAGTACGCGCACAGTAATAGAAAGACTTAGTACGACCTTCGATTTTAAGCGAGTGAACGCCCATCTTGGTTAGACGCTCTACGTGTTGGATAGCACGAAGATCTTTAGAGTTCATGATGTAAGTACCATGCTCATCTTCAAATGCAGCCATTTTCTCTTCAGGGCGGTGTGCTTCAGAAAGAAGAACCACTTCGTCAGTTGGTTTGCCTAAACCTAATGTATTGTCGGGACGTTCTTCTTGAACTTCTACGTCTTGAATCTCAACACCGATAGGATTAGCTTCAACGATTTGACCGTTTTCGTCTTCTTTTGCTTCTTCAGCTTTGTATTCCCAACGACATGCATTTGTACATGTGCCTTGGTTTGGATCGCGCTTGTTCATGTAGCCAGAAAGTAAGCATCGACCAGAGTACGCCATGCATAACGCACCGTGTACAAAAATTTCTAATTCGGTATCAGGACAGTTTTCACGGATCTCTTCAATTTCTTCTAGTGATAATTCACGAGATAAGATCACACGTTCAACCCCTTGAGTTGACCAGAACTTCACGGTTGCCCAGTTAACTGCGTTAGCTTGAACTGATAGGTGAATAACAACCTCAGGGAAAGCTTCACGAACCATCATGATTAAACCAGGATCAGACATGATTAAGGCATCAGGGCCCATTGCTACGATAGGGGTTAAATCACGAATAAAGGTTTTTAACTTTGAGTTATGTGGTTGGATGTTACATACCACATACAGTTTTTTACCTTGCGCATGCGCTTCGTTAATACCGATCTCTAGGTTTTCATGGTTGAATTCGTTGTTACGAACACGAAGGCTGTAACGTGGTTGGCCTGCATAGACAGCATCAGCACCGTAAGCAAACGCGTAACGCATATTTTTAAGGCTGCCAGCTGGCGAAAGTAGTTCTGGTTTAAACATGATTGCTTCCCAATGTTGTATTCTGATCTCAGGTCAGGTCATATCTCATGGATATGAAGGAGGCCGGATTTTACATGGAAAGGAAGGGAAGTGCTAGAGATATGATCTTTCGTGTTTATAAAGGCCTTATCTCTTTTGGATGTGATTCAATTAACTTTGTATTGTCGTTTTTCGTTCAACAAAAGCGACTGGTATCATTAATCTTACTAGGTTTGTATTTTTGTTTTCTATCTGATCTACAATGATCTTAACGGATTCACGTGCTAAACGTTGAAAATCTTGTTTAAAGGTCGTGAGTTGATAATTTAGCCACTCGGTTTGAGGAATATTATCGAATCCAATTACTTGAAGATCTTCTGGTATGCGCAAGCCGCACTCTAAACGAGCCACATCCATGGCTGCCATCGCTAAATTATCCGTCGCGCAAAAGATAGCTTCAGGTCGATGAGGTTGAGAAAATAATTGTCGAATAGTATCGATTGAATCAGAATAATCATAAGTTGCTTCGACTACTTGAGCTTTATTCCCTGTTAATTCTTCGAAAGTCGTGCAAAAACCAAATTTACGTTCGTCGTTAGTAAATGTAGGTACTTCACCAGTTAAATATAATGCCGATTTCACATTGCTTTTATGAAAATGTTGAGCGGCTATTTGACCTGCGGTGTAGTTATCACTAATGACATAACTGCTTTTTGTTCCTTCGACTACTCGGGCGTATTGAATAATAGGAATATTAAACTCTTCACATTCTTCGTATAACGATTTGTTGAGCGTTGCTGAAGCGGCAATGACACCATCAACTCGGTACTGAAAGATATTAGGAATTGAATGTTGTTTATCTTCATCTAGTTGCCATGGGATCAATACGGCTGAAAATCCTTTTTTCTGTAATTCATTAGAGATTAATTGCAGTGTTTTCATGTGGATTGGGTAGTCGGCATCAGGAAAAACTAAACCAATAAGTTTCGATTCATTGGTCGTTAAACTGCGGGCAAATGCATTTGGTCGGTAGTTTAAGGCTTTTGCTGCTTCAAATACCTTTTGCTTTGTTTTTTCTGATGCGGAGCTACCAGGAATAAAAACACGAGAAACCGTAGATTGAGAAACTCCGGCAAGTTTTGCTACGTCTTTAGACGTTATCATTAATTTTGGAAGCGTCATATTTTATTGATTATCAGTCAATTAAGTTGCTTAGAGTCTACCATAGAATAAAATGGTATTCATAAACTCAACGTCTAAACGGTGATGGGAGAGTGCCTCATTTATGATAAGGCACACACCGGATAAGGTTGCGATAATCTAAAAGATTATTCGTTATTTTGGGTATATTACAACTCAGGATTCATGATTGTTTGAGTTCGTTCAAAAACATCTAAGCCTTGTTGTTTTAGCCAATAAGGAAGATCGATTAATACCCAGTTTTCAGACAGTTTATCGTTATCTCGGTAATACACATCGACGACTTGCATATCAGCACGCACTTCGCCGCCAGTCATACCCAAGAAACCACCTGTTGGCGTATTTGATAGATTTGGCCATCCGAAGAAACACGAAAAATTCCCCTCAGCAAAGCGACAGACGTGACCATTGAATTTTTTATCTTTTAAGTTATTACGGAATGGTAATTGATGTTGTTGTTGGTAGCGAGGGATGGTGTAAGAAGCACCGATACCACAAGGGCCATACCAAATCATATCTTTAGACCAGCTTTTTGCTAAGACTTCAGGAGGGCATCCCATTGCACCACTGTCATTAAGGGCTGAAAGGTCATCGACCATTTTATTCACCAATGCCAGCGTTGCAATTCCTTCTTCTGGTGCAGCATCTTCAAACAACAGACCATCATGGTTGCGTGGTCCAGGATAAACAAAATGCTTACCGGTTGAAGGGGGTAATGGATAGCAACCCGCTTGGTCCATCATGCCTAAAAGGTCTAAGAAAAGACCTGTTTTCGTTATTTTTCCATTTTGAACGCAGTTAAATTCAGCATAACGAACATTCATTATTTTTCCGGTAGGGCGCATACCTAAAAATTCAGCATCGAATAGACCCATAAAGTGGCCCATACTCATTACCCAAATTTCATCTGGATTAATTTCGTTATTACCACCGATGAAGATATCTTGACGACGTTGCATGCGTGTCATTGATTTTAGTATCGGTGACCAAAAAGTATCTGCAGCAGCTTGTGCCCCTTTTTGTTCACGAAATGGATAAACACTGCGCCATAAATAATCGTCAGAAGTGTGTGCTTTTAGTATGTCGGATACATTTTCGTGAGTTGCGTTTTCTATCGCATCAAAATATGCACGAACGATTCGTTTTGCTTCTTGATATTTAGACATCTTATTTCTCTCTTAATATTGGCGAGCTTAATGAAGCTCGCCTATTTTGATTGTGAGTAACTTATTTTGAATTAGGCTTGTGCTGTTTTACGCTTTTTATTTCTATCAAAAATGCCATCTTTCAACGTTTCAGGTAGTGATAACCACAGCAGACCCGCTAGGATCCAGATGATTGGAGACCCCCACATTGTAGTTTCAAGGCTTGAACGCTCTTGAATGAAAACAAGAACCATTGGAGCCCACATCCCGATAATACGACCACCATGAAAGAGTGCAGCACCGTAGCTGCGCAGATGAGCGGGAAACAGTTCAGAAAAATATCCTCCCCATACGGCAGATGCAGAAAGTCCAAAGTTGTATATAAGCCCTAATAGAGCGAGCATATTTAAACTACCAATCATGACGTCACTTGGCGCAATAAAGAAAATTGACACCATAATTCCGACAAGAATGAAGCCGAAAGCATTTACTTTACGGCCATATTTATCAGCGACGGCTCCCCATATCCAAGCACCAAATAATGAACCAAATGCAGATATTGAGAAAATCATACCAATGGTTGCACCGTCAAATTGGCGAACGTCGCGTAAGTAAGTTGTTACAAAGCCACTAAAAAATTGATATCCATAAAAGTTCAGGCCTGCCAGTAATAAACAAGTAATGGTTATTGTGCGATAAGGCTTACTTAGCATCTCGCCCCAGGTCCCTTTTTTCACTGGAGTGTCATTATTTGCTGCGTCGTTTTCGCTTTCTTCACCATAAGCAATGATCTTTTTATCGTTTGGTAGAATAAAAATCATAATGGCAGCAGCGACTAACGGAGGAATACCACCAACCCACATTAGGCTCTGCCAAGGAGCATCAATACTGGTAATGAAGGCCGCGTAAGCGCCCATGACCATTAGAGCGACAGAGAACATTGAAGAAGCGAATGCGGTTAATTTTCCTCGTACCGTTGGTGTGAAAAGGCCAATCATTAAACTCACCGCAACAGTGAAGTAGCCACCAAGTGAAATACCGATGATGAATCGCATTAGTGCCCACATGGTGTAATCGGTAAACATCATATTGAGAATTGTTGCGCCACCATTGAGAGCGGTGATCACGATTAATGTCGATTTTTTACCAAAGTTGGAAGCAACCCAAGCACAACTCAACGCACCAATAAGAGCCCCAACTGATTGCCAAGTATAGAATTGTGCGGTGTCAGCAAGGCTAATACCATCGTAGGCCTCTACAATATAAGGGCGAACATAATCAATAATTACAAAGTTATAGCAGTAGAAAAAATAGCCAACAAGAATGGCTAAATAGGCTGCTATTCTTTGGGCTATTGGGACTTCACTCATGTGTTTTTTGGTAGTCATCTTTATCAAACCTTATTTAATCCATTAGTTAGTTTTATTTCAGCACTGGTAGAACTGTGCGTTTTGATGATTTACTTTTATGGTGAATCATAGTTTTTTTAGAGATCAAAGATCGTGATCCAAGTCGAGTTTAAAATGGGTGCGTACCCATTTTTTCTTTTTTAGAGATCATGATCTCATTATGGCTATGTCTTATCATCGCTGTGTGCTTTTTCAGCATTTGTTAGTGATTTTTATCACGTTTGTTATTGTGGTTTGATTAAACTGGATGAATTTTAAGTAATATTGGTGCTGATCATTTTCTCAGGAAGACAGGAATAATTATAAATGGTTACGTATTCAAGTTTTGTGGTGGTGGCGATCTATGTGTTTTCGACCATGTTCATCAGTTATCTTGTGAATAAACGCCATAGTAAAGCAGGGGGACTTCTCCACTGGGGGGAAGCAGTTTGGCTGGTTTACCGCGGGTGTTTCGATACTGGCAACTTACATTAGTACAATGACATTTGTGGGCATGCCGGGGTGGGTTTATAGCTCTGGAATGGAAGTGATGAGTATTCATCTTAACTATCCCATTGTTATCTTTTTTACGGTGATTTTTTTTGTTCCTGTGTTTTATAAACTTGGATTAACGTCGATCTATGAATATTTAGAGCTTCGTTTTGGCGTGTATGCTCGAACCATCAATTCAATAGTGTTCATTTTAGTTCAATGCATCTCATCAGGGATTGTTCTTTATGCGGTCGCGTTGATTTTGGTGCAAGTTTTACCGATTAATATCTCGGAAGCAATCATCGCGATGAGTGTATTTACGGCGGTGTATACGTATTTCGGTGGCATTTCTACGGTTATTTGGACTGATGTATTGCAGTCTGCCGTTTTACTTGTGGGCAGTCTTTGTATTTTTGTATTTCTATTGATAGAAATTAATACGCCGAGCGTAGTGTCTCGCGAACATCTTAATATTATTAATCTTGAGTTTAATTTTGGGGTAGACACAACATTATGGGCAGGCGTGATTGCCGTGAGCTTTCTACATTTAAGCGTGTATGGAACGAATCAACTGATCATTCAGCGTACGTTGGCAACAAAATGTGAAAAGACAGCTCAAAAATCCATGTTACTTTGTGGGTATGGTGCTTTTTTTGTGTATTTATTCTTTGCCATTATTGGCGCTTTGTTAAGTGTGTTTTATCAAGACCAACATTTCACAAACAGCAATGAAGTTATTTTGGATTTTGTGTTTAATCATACAAACCCTATTGTTGTCGGCCTTATTATTTCTGCGTTGGCTGCGGCTGCGATGTCGACATTAGATTCGACCTATAACTCGATGGCAACGGTCGCTACGTTTGATCTATATAAGCGTTTTTTTAAACCTAATGAATCGTCGGTTCATTATGAATTAATTGCACGAAGAATGAGCTTATTGGCGGCCACCTCTGTTGTTATCCCTGCATTATTTGCGGTATCTAATGAATCGGTGTTAAAAGCCATTGCTGGTTTTACATCGATTTTTGTTGGTATCCGGCTCGGTTCATTTGTTCTTGGATTGTTTTTTAAAAAGGCAGTAAACGTGCGGGGAACTACACCTTGTCTTTTACATTCCAAGGTAAAAGTGAATCGATATCTGGCGATCCAACACATAAACGATCTAGACAATACCTAATATAATCGTAAGGGATTAATCCGTTTGCCTTTGCTGTTTCTACAATGCTGTAAAGCATTGCACTTGAATCTGCACCAGCCGTTGAACCCGAAAATAACCAGTTTTTCCGGCCGATAACAAACGGTTTAACCGCTCGCTCTGCTCGATTGTTATCAATAGATAACAATCCATCATCAATATAACGAACTAATTTATCCCATTGATTTAATGTATAGCTAATCGCCTCACCTAATTTTGTTTTAGGTGATACTCGACTAACTGCGCTATCAAGCCAATCACGGAGCTCTTTAAGTAAATCGCGGGCTTCTGTCTGCCTAGCAACATACTTGGCTTCAGGGGAAGCCTCTTTTAATAACGATTCGATCCGGTATAGCTTTTGGATTTTACTCAATACCCAATCTGCACTCCCTGTTTTCCCTTTTACTTGAACACGTTGAGCCTCAATAAATCGTCGACGTGCGTGTGCCCAACAGCCAACTAAAATCGCTTCAGTTTGTTCATAACCTTGGTAACCATCGGTATGTAAATACCCGTTATAACCTTTTAAAAAGTTAACTGGATGGTAGCCATGCCTGCTAGATTGATAATCATAAAGTACAATTCCAGGCAAAACACCAGAGCCTGGAGAATCATAGCCAGAGCAGTAGACCCACATATAACATTGTCGACTTTTGCAACATCCAACAGATTTACCGATGTATCATCACAATGCAGAGGGGGATGTTCAAGCGAAATACGATGTAACTCGTTATTAAGAGGGGTAAATAGTACCGAGCATTTTATTAACCAATCCGCCATCGTTCGCCGTCCAATAATGATACCCCATTGCTGAAATAACGTTTCTTGACGATAAAGTGGAAGACTGTATTGAAATTTAGCCGTAATAATTTGAGCAAGTAAACTTGCGGTCGCAATCCCTTTAGGGATTGGTGACGCTGGCATTGGGGCTTGTTTAATGTCTACTGAAGTATTGTTTTTTTCACAATTTCGGCAAGCATATTTAGGACGAACATGTTGAATAACTTCCACTTTAGCTGGTACAAATTCCAACTTTTCACTGATGTCTTTACCCATCGCATGCATCTCTAGACCGCAACACTTACAAGTTTTATCTTTTATGTCGTGGATAATAACAGTACGCGGTAAGTCTTCAGGTAAGCGTTGGCGTTTTGGCTTTTGACGAGTGTAGGTAATCGTTTGTGTGTCATCATTTTCAATGATGATTTCTTCTTCTGTTTCATTGAATAAATCAAATTGAGTCGAGTCAGATTCACTGCTTTTACCAAAGCGCTGATGTTGAGCCAGTCGAAATTGCTCTAGAAGACGGTTATATTTATTTTCAAGCTGAAGCACAAGTGCTTTCAGCTCGTCAATGGTATCAGGAAGTGGTTTTATTTTATCAGTCATGTAGATGACTATATAACGATAATACAGGTAATCAATCGGTTGCCTCCTATTCTTGACTGAGAATCAACTATTTAAAGGGTTGTTTGATAATGTACCGGTTGATGTCCTAAGATATCAAAACCTTGTAATAGCAGTGTCAGTTGCTGCTCTGATAATGCTAACGTATCGTTATTTATATTTCGTGGCCATTTGAAGCGGTCTTCATCTAATCGCTTGTACCATAAAGCGAATCCTGTTTTATCCCAATACAATATTTTGAGTTTATCACGAGGCTTATTGCAAAATATAAATAGAGCATCACTAAACGGTGATAGTTGCATTTCTTGCTCAACAATCACGACAAGGCCATTAATGGCCTTGCGAAAATCGACAAAATCACGATGAAGATAAATGGTGGAAATATCAGTAAATACATTCATGATTGATACCCTTTTAATAAGAGTCCTATCCAGTGAGGTTCAGTATTAGCTGGCAATGTTAATCGCAATTTTCCGATAGAAAGTTGAATATCTGGTAATTGTGGAGTGGCGATGATAGTTGATGTTAACGCTTCTACTTTCAAGAAAGTAGAAGCGTTAATCTTTTGTTTCCATCGTGCTTTACGTGCACTAAATGTCTTTGGCAGAATATTATGGTTACGACAAAATTCAGCGGCACTAAGCTTGCTAGATTGCTGAGATTCAAATAGAGCGTGCCATTGCTCTGGTGTTCTCTTTTTATCTTTTTGCATAATTACGTTCTCGTTAAATGAAAGATCGTAAGATACGCATAATGAATTTTATTTGTTAGGTGTAGTTCCCCGCACGCTTACAAAAGGCAAACGAGAAGGGGGTTATCGTAGGTAGCTTAGGGAGTATTATTTCTGTTTTAGGTACAATGTCGATGGAAATATCATGGCCTTGGTATGCGCCGATTGGAACGTGTGTTTTTCTTGTTTTAGGCGTGTTCGTCAGTCGTTATTGGGGAAGTATTAGTGCTGAACAGAAGATGTTTATTGATGGTCAAAAGCAGTTATTTTCGAAACCATTGCGAAGTCATTATGGCTTATTAGTTTTTGCTGTATTTACTATTGCTGCTTGTGCGGTTATTCCTGATTGGATTTATTCTGCCCTTTCTCATGAATGATGATAGGTATGAGTATCGAGGAGAAAAAGGTGGCTTGATTATGATGTCAAACCACCCTTTTTTATTCTAAAGTTACTCTTTCTCTTCAATGCCACCAAGTGCTTTGAAAAGGTCAGGCAGTAGAGCGTCAAGCTCTGAACTCATTAGAGAGAAATCAGCATCAAAACGAGCGGCTTTATCTTCAAAACCAATATCTTCGTTTTGATCTTTTACATCATCGCTGAATTTAAGGCGTTTTAGCGATAAATCATCTGCAAGGATAAACTCTAAACGGTCTTGCCATGTTAGCGCTAATTTAGTCACAACTTTGTTAGCATCAATATGAGCGTGAATTTCATCACACACTAATTCTTGTTGTTTACAACGGATCACGCCGCCGTCTTCTAAAATCGCTTTTAATTCTGCTTCTTCACCCATCTCAAAACCTTGAGGAGTGACGCCTGTTTTAACCCATTCGGTTAATGCATTCTCAATCGGTTGAGTGGCCGTTAGGGGAACAACAGGTAAGCTGCCAATAGATTTACGCAGTAATGCTAATAAATCTTCTGCTTTTTTGTAGCTACCAGCATCAACAATAATAAAACCAGATTCAGGAAGAATTAACGCATACGTTTGTTGGTGCTTGCTGAATGCACGAGGCAGTAAATCAATCACGATGTCATCTTTGATTGAATCTTTCTCTTTTTTCTTAAGAGGACGACCTTGTTCAAGTTCCATCGCATCAATTTTTGCGTTCATTGATTCTTTGATTACAGAAGCCGGAAGCATTTTTTCTTCTTTCTTAACACAGATAAGAATGTTGTTGCTTGCTACGTGAGTCAGCATATCGCCATGACGTCCCATTGCAGTTACCCAGCCAAATTTTTGCATATCTTGGCTGCCACAAGGTGTGAAACGGAAATCGTTCAGTTGTTTTTCAAGTTGCTCAGGATTGATATCAATCTCTTTAGTAAAACGATAAATTAAACAATTTTTAAACCACATCATGCTGCTGAATTCCTGTCTTTTTTAAGTCCGCTTATGATAGGAGATTTTGACGCATTATGCTTGTAGAGTTTTCGGGATTTTAAGGAAATGGCCACAAGGTTGAAATTCAATGATGAAATTATGAACTTTTCTTTTCAATAGTCACAAAAGTGTCATAATTACCTCTAATAATAGCGTTATAAATTTTGTTGGTTAAATTAGGTAAAGATAATGTCTAGAAGGATACTTGTCGTAGAAGATGAAGCGCCAATTCGTGAGATGCTGTGCTTTGTATTAGAGCAGAAAGGATACGAACCAATTGAAGCGGAAGATTATGATACTGCGCTTGCTTTACTCTGCGAACCCTACCCAGATTTAATTTTGTTGGATTGGATGTTACCTGGTGGCTCTGGCATTAATTTAATCAAACATCTTAAGCGTGATGAATTTACGAAAAAGATCCCTGTTGTGATGTTAACCGCTCGGGGTGAAGAAGAAGATAAAGTGCGTGGCCTTGAAGTGGGGGCGGATGACTACATAACAAAACCATTCTCACCAAAAGAATTAATGGCGCGTTTAAAAGCGGTAATTCGTCGTGTTTCACCGACTTCTGTTGAAGAATTAATTGATGTTCAAGGATTAAAACTTGATCCGGTTTCTCATCGAGTGACGGCAAATGATAAGCCGTTAGACATGGGACCAACAGAATTTAAAATGCTGCATTTCTTTATGACACATCAAGAACGTGTATATAGTCGTGAACAGTTATTGAATAACGTATGGGGCACTAACGTCTACGTTGAAGATCGCACTGTTGATGTTCATATTCGTCGTCTTCGTAAAGCGCTAGAAGCAGAAGGGCATGATCGTTTGGTTCAAACGGTTCGTGGTGCTGGCTACCGTTTTTCTGTGCAATGCGCATAACCGTCAATTATTAACGTAAAGGTAGGCTAAATGGTTGAGCGTCTGTCATGGAAAAAGCTGGTTGGAGAATTGGCTTTTTTCTATGTTCCTTGGATTATTGTAGGGTACTTATTTGATGCCTTATGGCCATTGTTGTTTCTCGCGTCGTTTATTTTATTGATTTGGCATTTGCACAATCAAATTAAAATGTCTCGTTGGTTACATGAAGGACGAAAAGCCACTCCGCCCTCAGCTTCTGGCAGTTGGGAGCCTATTTTTGATGAAACTTATCGTTTACAAAAACGTCATAAAAAACGCCGTAAAGAGTTATCTGTTTTAATTCGACGATTCCGACAAGGGGCAGAAGCATTGCCTGATGCCGTGGTGGTATTTCGTCATGAAGGTAACATTGTGTGGTGTAATTCTTTAGCGCAATCGCTATTGGGCTTTCGTTGGCCTGAAGATTCGGGTCATCCGATAACGAATTTAATTAGACCCCCTGATTTTGTACAGTATTTATTGGCGCAACAATTTGATATTCCATTGGATATGCCATCGCCAATTAATTCAGACAAAACCTTAGAAATACGTATCGCACCTTACAGTGAAGGCGAGTACTTGATGGTGGTGCGTGATGTTACTCAAATCAAGCAGCTCGAAGGCATGCGCCGTAATTTCTTTGCCAATGTATCGCATGAGCTACGTACACCAATGACGGTGCTTCGTGGTTATTTAGAAATGTCAGAAGATCCAGACATGCTTGTTGGCCCTATGTGGAATAGAGCGCACGGAGTCATGACAGAACAATTAACTCGGATGGAGGGGTTAGTTGAGCAACTATTAACGCTTTCTAAAATTGAAGCCGCCGCAACATCGATGTTAGAAGATGAAGTTGATGTACCGGCAATGCTTGATATTTTAGAGAAAGAAGCACAGGCGTTAAGTGGTGATAGAAACCATAATATTACGTTTAATATTGATCGCTTGCTTAAAGTTCAAGGCGATGAAGATCAATTACGAAGCGCGATTTCTAATTTGGTATACAACGCGGTTAAGCATACAACGGATGGTGCAAATATCGTCATTGATTGGCGTCTTTCTTCTGCGGGAGCGAAACTTAAAGTTACGGACAGCGGACAAGGGATTGAAGCGCAACATATTCATCGTTTAACCGAGCGTTTTTATCGAGTAGATAAAGCTCGTTCAAGAGAAACTGGTGGCAGTGGTTTAGGATTAGCTATTGTAAAACATGCGCTTAGCCATCATGATTCGCAATTAGAAATACAAAGCAAACTGGGTAAAGGGAGCACTTTCTCGTTTGTATTACCGAAAAAACTCATTCTAAAGTAGAGCATAATGAACGGATTTTATAGCACGAAGCGTAAGTGGTATCAGGTACTCACCCCTGTGGCACTGCTTTGGCTATGCGTTATTAATAATGGTATGGCTTATGATGGGCAATTGGCTCATTACGAGAGAGTATCAGGTGTCTCGGGGAATTTATCGTCGATAGGATCTGATACTTTAGCGAACATGATGACATTATGGGCAGAAGATTTTCAACGTATTTACCCTCGCGTTAATATTCAAATTCAAGCTTCTGGCTCATCAACGGCACCGCCAGCCTTAATCGAAAGCACCGCACAATTTGGTCCTATGAGCAGAAAAATGCGGCAAAGTGAAAAAGCGGCTTTTGAAAGACAATTTGGTTATCCTCCCACTGAAATCCGAGTCGCTATTGATGCTCTCGGAATTTTTGTTCATCAAGATAACCCAATTCAAGGGCTTAATTTCACCCAACTCGACGCCATTTTTTCAGCTACGTTACGTTGCGGAGCCGTAAAACCGATTAATCGTTGGCAAGATCTTGGATTAACAACAAGTTGGGCAAAACATAGAATTCAATTGTTTGGTCGAAACTCCGTGTCAGGCACTTATGGTTATTTTAAAATTAATGCCTTATGTGATGGCGACTTCAAGGTTAATGTTAATGAACAACCCGGTTCCGGGTCTGTGGTTCAAGGGGTTTCAGCCTCACTGAATGGTATTGGTTATTCTGGGGTGGGATATAAAATGTCTGGCGTTAAATTGATACCAATCAGTCGAGATGGAACCGATTACATTAATCCTACGACCGATAATATTATTAATGGTCAATATCCGTTAGCTCGATTTTTATATTTATACATAAATAAACCGCCTACGGCTAAATTACCGAAACTTGATGCTGAATTTATTCGCTATATGCTTTCAGAAGAAGGGCAACTAAGAGTAGAACAAGACGGATATATCGCACTTTCTGAACGGTTTGTTTTACAAGAATTATCGAAGTTGGATTTACATTAAGTAAATTAAAGAATCAGGAATGATGAACGTTTGTTGTCATTCAATTGTCACCCATATTTATTAATATCAATAAGAAAACAGAGGTTAACTCATCATGGCATACGCCAAACCTAATCAGATCACTCGAGATAAACAACGTCGTGTTGTTGATCTGATTATACGTGTTTGGGTGAAATCCAGTGGCGTAGGGATCATTGCGGCACTTATGCTTATCTGTTTTTATTTACTTGCTGTCATTGCCCCCATTTTTACGCCGGTCTCTGTTGAACCGTCTCATCAATATACTGCTCAATACTCGAATGCGACGTTAGCGATTGGCTCGGATGAACAAGGTAAAATGGTTTATCGTATTGATGACAGTGGTAAGGTGCAATTTATTGATTTAACCAATAACGAATTTGTTAGCGAACAACAAATTGTTGAACATCCAACCACATTTACGGCCACTATCGAAAGCCAAGATTGGTTTGCTTTTGGTGACGATAAAGGGAAAGTGACATTTTCTCAGATAGGTTTTCAGACCAATTATAAAAATGGTAAGCGACAACTTATCCCCTTTGCTGAGAAGTTTACGCCTTTTCCATCAATTCAAGTGGATGATAAAAAACAACCACTGACACAATTAGCGTTAAGTTTAACTCCCATTGAAGGTGTTATTTTAGCCAAAACTCAAGATGAACGATTTTTGGGTGTGGAACTCGATGGTTCTGTAAATAAAATGACAGGGGAAACTATTTGGAAAGCACAAGCGATTGAATTTAAAGCGATGGGCAGCACCAAAGGATTGCTTTCAATGGTCATTACACCAAATAACGATTTCATTTATTTATTGTTTGAGCATGAACTCCAAGTATGGACATTAAAAGATCATAAAGCGGAATTGCGAGAGAGCATTACTCTTAATGGCGTCGCGCAAAAATTAACATTGTTAGCAGGGGCAAACTCGGTATTAATCCAGTTTGCAGATGGCAGCGTGTCTCAATGGTTTGATACGATTAATAATGAAAAACGCTCATTAACGTCTATTCGTTCGTTCACGTTTGATGCTCCAATAGCACAATTAGCCCCTGAAGTTTACCGAAAAGGGGTAAGCGTGATTGATACTGAAGGTCAGTTATCCATTATTCATACGACGACAGAAAAAACATTATTCAGCCAACATCTGTTTAATAATAAAGTACTCGCTGTTACTCAACCACCGAATGCTGAGAAATTAATTGTTTTAACGGACAAGGGATGGGAATGCTTTAGTGTGACCAACCCTCACCCTGAAGTGAGCGTTCAATCATTGTTTGGGAAAATGTGGTACGAAGGGTACCCTGAGCCGACGTATACTTGGCAATCAACCGCAGCTAATGATGATTTTGAATCTAAATTCAGTTTAATGCCACTGGCTTTTGGTACGTTAAAAGCCGCATTTTATGCGTTGATATTTGCGGGTCCAATTGCGATTGGTAGCGCAATTTATACTGCGTATTTTATGTCAGCGAATGTACGTCGTTATGTTAAACCTACCATTGAAATTATGGAGGCTTTACCAACGGTTATTATTGGTTTGTTAGCGGGAATTTGGCTAGCTCCCATTATCGAAAATAATTTAACCGCCGTATTTAGCCTATTTATACTTTTTCCCTTAAGCATGATGATTATTGCCTTTATCTGGCATATTTTACCTGCTCATATAATGAGAAGGCTGCCTCGTGGTCAGCATGCCATTTTATTGATCCCCGCGCTGATTGGTGTGGGTTATCTCACATTTAACTATGGTTATGTTATTGAAGGGTGGTTTTTTGCTGGGGATTTAAGAAATTACCTTGGTGATAAAGGGTTAGGTTACGATCAACGTAATGCATTGGTCGTTGGTTTAGCCATGGGGGCCGCTATTATCCCTACTATTTATACCATTGCAGAAGACGCGATCTTCTCTGTTCCTAAGCATTTATCCGAAGGGTCATTAGCACTGGGTGCTACTCAATGGCAAACGTTAACTAAAGTGGTGTTATTAACCGCAAGCCCGGGTATATTTTCTGCCGTGATGATGGGATTAGGGCGTGCCGTAGGTGAAACGATGATCGTATTAATGGCGACAGGTAACACACCAATCATGGACGGAAACATTCTAGAGGGCATGAGAACATTGGCTGCGAATATTGCGATTGAAATGCCTGAATCTGAAATGGGAAGTACACACTTTAGAATGCTCTTTTTAGCGGCCTTTTTATTATTTGTTTTCACTTTCTTTGTGAACTCGTTGGCGGAGTGGGTTCGCCAAGGGTTACGCGAAAAGTACCGTAGTTTGTAGGCTGGTTTAAATGAAAATAAAGCATTGGATTAAATCAGGATCACCTTGGATATGGTTAACGGCTGGCTCAGTAAGCATCAGTATGATCACCGTGCTTGGGATCTTATTGCTTATCGGGTGGAAAGGGTTATCTTATTTTTGGCCTACGTCTTTGCAAGAATGGAAGACTGTAGAAGGTAATGTTGTTATTGGGCAACTTTATGACGTGCAAAAAATCCACAGTAATAATACGGAGAAAAAAGAACGTTTAGTGATTAAAGTCGGCAACAGAGACGTCAATGGTTTTGACTTTATTAGCTTAGACAGAGACCAAATAGCATCGGTGAGCAAACCAAAAGACTTAGTGGTGGTCGATAGAGTTCAGCACGGTAAGTTTTTTGGGACAATAATTAAAGCCTCAAGTGGTTTAGAACTTACTCGCCAACAAGTCGAATCTTGGGTGAAAAGTGAAAAAGCAAAAATAGATTTATTAGAGCAAGAACAACACAAGTTATATAAATTATTGGACGATCTTCCTGCGTTAAATTTGTCGAATGATGCATTTACACAAAAAGAGAAAACGTTAACGGAAGAGCTAACGTCGATTTCAAATCAGCTAACTCAAAGCTATTTAGTGTTAAAAGACAGCCAAAATCAATCTTACTTATTAAGCAGCGATAATGTCGTTAATATTTGGTACCCGAATGCGATGATCTTAAGTGAACAGCTTTCTCATTGGGTAAATACATTATATGACTTTTTATCTGAGCCTCCACGTGAAGCGAATTCTGAAGGCGGTGTATTTCCTGCCATTTTTGGTACCATTTTATTGGTGTTATTGATGTCAATTATCGTGATGCCATTAGGGGTGATCGCGGCTATTTATTTACATGAGTATGCAAAGCCAAATATATTAACTCGATTAGTTCGGATTGCCGTTATCAATTTAGCGGGTGTTCCTTCTATTGTTTATGGTGTTTTTGGGTTGGGATTTTTTGTTTATGTTGTTGGTGGAACGATTGACCAATTATTTTACTCAAACCAATTACCTACACCAACGTTTGGTACTCCTGGTCTATTATGGTCAGCACTTACGTTGGCAATTCTCACATTGCCCGTTGTTATTGTTGCTACAGAAGAGGGTTTAAGTCGTATCCCTAATTCAGTTCGTCATGGTTCGTTAGCGCTTGGGGCAACTCAATTTGAAACCTTATGGAAAATTGTGTTACCGATGGCCAGTCCTGCGATAATGACGGGATTAATTCTAGCAGTAGCAAGGGCAGCAGGAGAGGTTGCCCCATTAATGTTGGTCGGAGTGGTAAAGCTTGCACCATCATTGCCGATTGATAGCGTTGCACCTTATTTACATTTAGACCGAAAATTTATGCACCTTGGCTATCATATTTATGACGTTGGTTTTCAAAGCCCAAATGTAGAAGCCGCTCGACCAATTGTGTATGCCACGGCCTTTTTATTAGTGACTGTGATTATTGGTTTGAACTTAACCGCTATCGCGATTCGTAATAATTTACGAGAAAAATACAGAACGTTGGAGTTGTAGTTATATGTATTCATTATCACCAGATCTGTCTTTTTTATCATCAATGGATGTCAATGATTTAGCTGATGAAAGTACAGCGATAGAGATCAATAATCTGAGTTTGTCTTACGACAAAGCATCGGCGCTTTCAAATATTGATATGCGTATACCAAAAGGTCAAGTAACGGCATTTATTGGTCCATCAGGTTGTGGTAAATCAACTCTGTTACGCTGCATTAATCGAATGAATGATTTAGTCGATAATTGTAAGATTAGTGGCTCAATTAAATTGTTTGGTGATGATATTTATCAACCAAATACTGACATCCCATCGTTACGTCGTCGTGTTGGAATGGTGTTTCAACGACCAAATCCGTTTCCTAAGTCTATTTATGAGAACGTAGTTTATGGTTTACGTTTACAAGGGATTAAAGAAGCGCGAGTATTAGATGAAGCGGTAGAAGAAGCCTTAAAAGCTGCTGCATTATGGGACGAAGTAAAACATCGTTTGCATGAAAATGCATTTGGATTATCTGGTGGTCAACAACAGCGTTTAGTTATTGCCAGAGCGATTGCTATTGAACCTGAAGTTTTGTTATTAGATGAACCAACGTCAGCATTGGATCCTATTTCAACCTTGACGATTGAAGAGCTTATTTACGAATTGAAAAGTAAATATACGGTAGTTATTGTAACGCATAACATGCAACAAGCGGCTAGAGTTAGTGATCACACCGCTTTTATTAACCAAGGTAAATTGGTTGAATATGGTAATGCGAATACAATTTTCACCTCTCCAAAACACAAACAAACTGAAGATTACATTACAGGTCGTTACGGCTAAACGTTTCGATTTACTTACCTTAATAAGGACATTCCATGCAACTTGGTCGACATATTTCAGGCCAATTTAACACCGAGCTTGAAGCCATTAGAACCCATGTATTAACCATGGGGGGAATGGTAGAGCAACAGCTTATCTACGCACTTGAAGCGTTGCATAATCACGATGCCGAGCTGGCAAAGCGGGTAATGCATGAAGATCACAAAGTGAATGCCATGGAAGTGGCGATTGATGAAGCTTGTACTAGAATTATAGCTAAGCGCCAACCTACCGCGAGTGACTTGCGTTTGGTCATGGCAATTATTAAAACCATCACTGATCTTGAGCGTATTGGCGATGTGGCCTCTCAAATAGCCAAAGTCTCATTAGAAAATTTTACGAATAAACAGCATTCATTATTAGTATCACTCGAAGCTCTTGGTCGACAATCAGTCAAAATGATGCACTCGGTACTTGATGCATATGCTCGTATGGATGTAAAAGCCGCAACAGAAGCGTACAAGTTTGATGATAAAATTGATGAAGAATATGAAGCCGTAATACGTCAATTAATTAAATATATGATGGAAGACCCAAGTTCGATTCCAAGTGTCATGAAAGTGATGTGGGCTGCAAGAGCAATTGAACGAGTTGGCGATCGTTGTCAGAATATTTGTGAATACATTATTTACTTTGTAAAAGGTAAAGATGTTCGTCATATCGGCAATCAAAATATTGATGATGTTATACATTAAGTGATTGACTTAAATATAATAATCCAATAGATATTTTGAATGAGAACCTTTATTTATCATTCGAACAGAGTATATTATGAACTATTGCATAAACTTTATGCGATGCATGAGATATATAAATCGAATAAATAGATCTTAGTAATCCTAAAATAATGAAGGGAAATATTATGAATAAAGTTTTAGTTGGTACGTGTGCTGCATTATCGTTAATGTCATCAGCAGTAATGGCTGATAGTACGCCTGTGATGTTCTCATCATTAAATGGCTTTAATGCCCCTGCAGCAAGTGAAGTTAAAGGTGTTCGCCTTGCCGCTTTACATGGCAAAACGGGTGATGTAACTGGTGTTGATTTCGCATTAGGTATGTCTGAAAGTGATAATTTAACTGGTGTTAACTTCCCTCTGTTTATTGGTGCAAACAAAGTTAATGGCAACATGACGGGCGCATCTTTTGGCTTATTCAATTGGCATAAAGGCGAAGATGTTGGTGCTAACTTAGGTTTTGTTAACATTACGAACGATGTGACTGGTGCTAACCTTTCTGCAGTAAACTACTCAGAAGGTTACACAATGGTTGATGTTGGTGTTGCAAACCTTTCAAATGATTCACATGTTCAAGTTGGTTTATTTAATATGACATCTGACATTAAAGGTGTTCAGATCGGTCTTATCAACTGTGCGGAAAACGGTTTCCTACCTTGCTTTCCATTCGTAAACTTTGCGATGTAAGTTGATTTAAAAAATTAAATAAAAATGGCGCTGCTTTATTACAAAGCCGCGCCATTTTTGTATCTGTTTAATTAATATGTGGTTGGTATTAAAAAGTAAATGTCATAAGTAGTCACGCAAAAGTTATTGTGAATTTTTCGCCGTAATAATTTAATATGTTTTTGATGTTAATACTGAGGTCTTCAAACGTTTTGAACGCTTCACATGGTAACCATTCATATTTTACTTTCTTCCACAATATCTCAATGATATTGAGCTCTGGAGAGTACGGTGGTAGATAACAAACTAATACATCATTCATCAACCACTCATGCAATTTTTGTTTAAATTTTGCTGACCTATGAAAAGAGGCATTATCTAAGATAATAAAGCATGGCTTATCGTTTTTTCGTGCGTTGATAAAGTGCTCAAATGCATCAATTACTGTATCGGTAGTTACTCTTCCTTCCGTTGTTTGAAAACTCAATTTACCTTGTCTACTTAAGAAGCCAAGAACATTGAGCCGTTTGCTGTGTGAATGAGCAGGCCTTAGCGATTGAACACCGATAGGTCCCCAACAATAAGGAAGATTAGATTTCTGACTAAAGCCTGACTCATCAAAATAAAAGAGTTCACATTTATTCGTACGTTCCATTTCAATCAATGAATTCAATATATTACTGAAATTATTGAATTTCATATCGTCACGCTTTAACTTTAATGAGTGTCGGGCTCTTTTGTAACTGTAATCACTTTTTTTATATTTCGTTTAATAGTGTCTAAGCTGGATTTTTTACCTGTTTCTTCTTCAAGTATTGCTTGTGCTCGTTTAAGTTGATGTGGCTCTTCATCAACCAATGACTTCAAACGATATACTTCTGCTTCTGTGTAAATAGGTTTTCTACCTATACGAACAGCGTCATACAATCCGAGCATTCCACAGGCTTCCCAATGGTCTATCCATGACGATATGGTCTCAAATTTAGCGTCTAAAATATCAGTTAACGCTAAAATAGAGTAGCCTTTATCACTGAGAATAATCGCATGTGCTCGTATTCTTACTCTATTTTTTGGATGATTAGCGATCGCTTCTTTTAGGGTTATTTTTTCATTGTCTGTTAAAGGATTAACTGCTTTCATTATGATATAGACACTGACGTTAAAATACTCATTTTAATACCATATGGATATATGGATATATGGTAAAGGCGAAATCTTCATTCTCGAAAACTTATCATTAACTACTTACCAATATTAAAGTTAGTCGATAAATCATAAGGAATATAAGTATCACTCATTGGGAAATAGTTAAGATCAATACCAGCTCTTAAGCCTACTTGCTCAGTTGCTTGGAAAACATAAGCCGCGCCAAGGCTTGAACCTAATGTACTTTCTTTTGTTGTATCTCCACTTTTGGTTTTTTTACCATCATAGTTAGCAACTCCGACTTCAAATTGCACACCGTGTATTTTTGCTGAACCAAACATCTGTTGAACACCAAAACGATATGAATCTATGGTTTCGTCATACATTGAACTGCTATAAACCGTGCGACCATAACTTACATAGGCAGCATCGAAACCAAGTGCATCAGTCACACCTGCTTGAATACCAAAACCACCATAAGGACCAATCTTAATTTCTGGTGATATATGGATGTTATTAGCAAATGTATTTGCACTGAATAAAGTTGCGATAGCAAGGACTAGGTGTGTTTTTTTCATCTTGGATACTCTCTCATAATAGTTTAAAAGCATCCGTGCTTTGTTTAATTTTTAATTGTTTTGATGGGGAGGGGGGGAATAATAAAAAAGTGCCCTACCAATCCTTGGTGGGGCGAGAGTTATTTATTTAAAGCTGTATTGAACACCAACACCGCCAGCAACATCTGATGATGAGTAGCTGCCAGATGATTCATAATGGAAAGTACCAGAAACACTCAATTTCTCATTGATACCATAAGCACCACCCAGTGCTAATGCCTCTTTAGAACCCGAGAAACCGACGCCAGCACCTATCGCGAATTCACCATTAGTTACAAATGGACGCGCATTGGCGACCGCATGTAAGCCTGCACGAACACCATCGATTTTTTCATCTTGCTCGTTGAAGCGACGGTTGTTTTCTTCTGCTATCGTTTTAAAGTCATTTTCTAGTGTGGTAATGCGTTCACCGTCAGTTGTGTGTGGAATTCCCCAATCTGGAGAGTCATCCATTGGTGGTTGCACCGGAACTTGAGGTTGAGGTCGCTCAGGTGAATTATCGTCCATCGGTGGTTGAGTTGGACCTAGTCCCCAGTCGGGAGTGCTTCCAAAATTAGGACTTGGTCGTTCTGATACAGATGGAATAGAGTTGTCAATTCCTGGAAGTTCTGCTGGGTTCTGAATGGTTTCTGCCATAACAGAAGAAGAAAAGATGGCAGTTAGGGATAGTGCTAAAATAGTTTTTTTCATTTTATAACTCTCAATATTAATCATAAATTAGATTTAGTAATGAGCGTCCTTGCTTACCGATAAATCTGTTTCCGTTTGATGGAATGAATAATATTGAGAATGGTGATTACTTTCTAATCACCAGTTATTATATCAATAATAAGTACTGCTTATTATTTGGTTTGTTTTACCCTTTATTTATAAGTATTTAGTGGTGGGCATCAGATAATAAATCAGTAATGAGTTGATTTAGCCACGAGTGCAACGCGTTTTTCTTATGTCTTTGATGGTAATAGCTGTAAATAGGGTAATTTAAAGGAATATGATCCAGTGCAAGATCAATGCGCCTTAAGCCTAAGTACTGGTGAGTAGGAAACAACGACGTTGAAGGAAAATACATATTAGTATGTTGAACAACATCAATTAACGCCATTGGTAACTCTGAGCGAAAACCAATTTTATGTTTGATATTTAAATTTTCTAAGACTTTACCTGCGAGACTTTTATTATCGTTCCAACCTGGAATAATTAAAGAGGCAAGTTCATATCCTTCAAAGTCATGAGGGGTTGCTATTTGTTTTTTTATTGGGTGATCGGTTCTAACAATCACACAGCCTTTAATAGTCATTAAGTTACTTGAAATGAGCTCTTTTGGAACGTTGTCATACTCATAATTAATCGCGATATCTAGCTTTCCTTTGGTTAGATCGCTGAAGGTTGATGCTGACCAATTAAATAATTGTAAGTCGACATTAGGCGCGTTTTCTCTTATTTCGTGAAATAAAGCACCAGATAGGCAGGTCAATACTTGAGGAGCCAGTGCTATTTTTAGTGTCTGTTGTAACTCGCTTGGCTGAAAGTTTTTTGAGGTATTTAATACCGATGATAATCCATCAAGATAAGGGTGAATGCTTTCCGCTAACTCTTCAGAAAATGGCGTAGCTTTTAGGCCATGATGAACTTTCACAAAGAGCTCGTCATCAAAATGATTACGCAGCTTTTGTAATGCTTGGCTGATTGCGGGTTGAGACACAAATAAACGCTCAGAAGCTTTTCGCATATTCAATTCTTGAGAGAGAATTAAAAAAGTTCTTAGTAAGTTTAAATCTAACGTTGCAAAGAGATCTTTTGCCATATCTACTTATTTCCTATCAATAAATTGAGTTATTAAATAACTCTTCACGCATCCTTCGTTAACTCTTCTTATTGTATTGAATTTATGATGAAAAAGTATGTGTTTTTTAGATGCTGTAAATTATTACAGCTATTTAAAAACCTATAGAGCGAGTCTAATAATTCTTAATGAATTGATACAAATTGAATAGAGAGAATCTTCACACTTTCTTCACGATCTCTTCTTTATAGTATTCATATTGCGAATTAAGACCAAACTCAACACGATAACGATAGGATTAAATTTATAATGAAAAAGTATTTGTTTTTACTAATGGCTGCAACCTCAACAAGCGTATTCGCAGCACCATACGTAGGCTTAGAATATGGCGTAACAAACATGAGCCATGATTACTCTACGACTTTTTCAGATAATGTGTCTCTAACGCCTGATGATTCAAGTTCCGCTTTTGGTGGTTTTGTTGGTTATCGTTTTAACGAGTTTGGTTTAGAACTAGGTTATAAGAAATTTGAGAGTGATGACTCTAATAGTAAGAGATTATCTTATGTTCCACCTGTAGAAACAGAACGCGAGTGGAATGCTGATTTAGATGCGACTCAATTTACATTGAAACCAGTCTATTTTCATAATTTCAATGAGAAATTACAATTAAAAATAGGTCTAGGTTTAACGTATACTCAATATAAATATGATTCATCAGCGTATACAGAAACGGAAAATGATTTAACAGATCAAGAGTCAATTTCTGATTATGAACATGGAACGTCTAAATCAGAAAGTGTATTTGGTGCTATCGCAAGCGTAGGCATTGAATACATGGTGATCCCAAACCTAGCATTGGGCGCATCAGCAAGCTACCAAGTAGATAATATTGCGAATTCATCTTCATTCATGTTGAGTTCAGCTTACTACTTCTAATATGTAGTCATAGAAATTCATTAATCAAATTGGAAATAAATAAAATGAAAAAAATTATATTAGTAAGTGCATTAGTATTGGCATCATCAAGTGCGTTTGCAGCTCAAAACACTCAAGTGGTTAAAGGTGGTTTCACTGGGCCAAGTACGGTTACAGTGAATACGGTTCAAGTTGCTAAAGAAGCAAAAGATGATACACCAGTGACGTTAATTGGCTATATTGTTGCTTCATTAGGTGACGAAGAGTATCAATTTAAAGATGCAACAGGTGAGATGATTGTTGAGATTGATCATCGTGATTGGAATGGCATTGAAGCAACGCCTGAAACAAAATTAGTGATTCAAGGTGAAGTTGATAAAGAATGGAAACATACAGCCGTTGATGTAAATACGGTTCAACTAGCAAAATAATGAGCTGATTGTTTTCGATGAAAAAGGCCAGAGATAATTCTCTGGCCTTTTTATTTTATAGTGTATTTATTTGATGTTTTGTCTTACCGCATCGATTTTTTTAGAGTCAGTAACAGGGACAATAAAATCATCTAAATCACCGGCCCCCATTTTTACGCCGTCTAGCATCAATTTCATTTTACTTGGGCGTGTTGATTTACCTGATAAATGAATTTCAGTAACGCCTGTTTTTTCAATGATCTCTTTGGCATTTTCTGCGGTGACACCAGCTCCTGCAAGTATTTTAAAGCGGCCATTAGCCAGTTTTACCATATCATTTAATACTGTCATACCATCATAAGCATTCGCCGCTAATCCTGACGTGAGTATTCTCTCACAACCTAACTCAGCAATGTTCTCAATCGCTTTTTTATAATTGGAACATTGATCTACAGCACGGTGGAAAGTCACACCCAAGTCATTATCATTCGCTATTTTCATCAATCGAGTGGACAACGGCATGTCGATATCACCGTTTGCTTTTAGCACCCCAAATACAACGCCCTGTAAACCAGCTAGTTTAGCTGCATGAATGTCTTCAATCATGGCGGAGATATCATCATTATCATAGAGAAAATCGCCTTGACGAGGACGGATCATGGCATAAACCGGAACAGAAGAGATCGCTGCTGCTTTTTTCATAAAACCAAAGCTTGGTGTTAAACCACCGAGAGCAAGGGAAGAGCAAAGCTCAATTCTATCGGCACCACCATTTATCGCATTATGCAGAGATTCTAAGTTGTCGATACAGACTTCAATTTGGATAGGCATGAGAGTTTAGTCAAAATAATAGAGAATTTTTTAGTGTAAGGGAAAGTCGACTTTGGATGTGTGAAGAGTACGTCAAAATTGATGAGCAGATTAAGAGATTTGTTCAAATAAAGAAAAAGCCCTGAAGATAACTTCAGGGCTTTTAGTATTAGGCAAACTTTCTGATTTTAGGCTACTGCGTTTATACGCTTTTAATATTCTAGCCACATGCACCGTTGAGCGTAGGTGCATTCGAGTACTTTATTTAAAATACTCTATCTTAGCAATTACTTGCTTAGGTCGTCAGCGTGTTCAGATAGGAATGCTGCAACGCCTTTTGGAGATGCGTCCATACCTGCTTTGCCTTCTTCCCATTGTGCTGGACAAACTTCACCATTCTTCTCGTGGAAGTTTAGCGCGTCTACCATACGTAGCATTTCGTCGATGTTACGACCTAGTGGAAGATCGTTAACTACTTGATGACGAACAAGGCCATCAGCATCGATTAGGAAAGAACCACGGAAAGCAACACCAGCTTCTGGATGCTCAACGTCGTATGCTTTACAGATTTCGTGCTTAACGTCAGCAACTAGTGGGTACTTAACTTGACCAATACCGCCATCTTCGATAGCCGTGTTACGCCATGCGTTGTGAGAGAATTGTGAATCAATTGAGATACCAATTACTTCCGCGCCTTTAGCTTGGAAATCAGCTAGACGGTTGTCAAAAGCGATTAGCTCTGAAGGACAAACGAAAGTGAAGTCTAGTGGGTAGAAAAATACTACCGCTTTCTTACCTTTAGTGAATTCTTTGAAGTTGAAGCTATCAACGATCTCGCCGTTACCTAGAACAGCTGCAGCAGTAAAGTCTGGTGCTTGACGACCTACTAGTACCATTTTTGAATCTCCTAAAAGTTAGATTTTCCAAACTTCGTGTTTGGCTTTGTTTTTCAATACAATAAATTGTTTCAACAGGACAAACTATAGTACAAAAGGTATGATTGAAAAAAGCGAATTAAATAGATTGATGTAATCGAGAAAAGCGATGACTAAGTGGCCTTCATTAAAACAGTTACACTACTTTATTACTCTGCATGAAACTCGCCATTTTGGTGAGGCGGCAGAAAAATGTTTTGTGAGTCAATCAACATTAAGTAAAGGGATACAGAACCTTGAAGAGCTGATTGGTTGCCCATTATATGAGCGTGATAAAAAAACATTAATATTTACTCCAATTGGTGAAAAGGTTGTGGATCAAGGCCGCGAACTTTTAGCTAAAGGGCAAGATTTAATCGAACTTGGCTCTCTATGTCAGGGTGATGCAATGCAAGGACAGCTTCGTGTTGGTTGTATTCCGACGATTGCGCCTTTCTTATTGTGTGATTTAGTACAAGAAGTGAATAAGAGCTATCCACAACTGACCTTGCTATTAAGAGAAGATACAACAACAAATTTATTGGCCGCATTAAGACAGGGACAATTAGACGTTCTTATCTTAGCGTTACCGGTTGATATTTCAGGCATGGAAAGTTTGGTGGTTGGTTCTGATCCATTCAAAATGGTGATCAGTAAAGATCAAGTGAATTCTATTTCTACACCTATTCGTTACGATGAATTACCTGATGAGTTTGTTTTCTTATTAGAGAAAGAGCATTGTTTAACAGAGCATGCGGTTTCGGCATGTAAATTAACCAGCAAAGAAAAAATCAACCCTTTTACTGCAACGAGTCTGCATACGTTAGTGCAAATGGTGGCGAATGGATTAGGGACAACCTTTATTCCTCAAATGGCGATAAAACACGGATTACTTGATAATCAAAACTTGGTTGTTGTTGAACCACCCGGTCAAGAAGCCTCTCGAGACATTGGATTAGTATGGCGTCCAAGCTCTTCTCGCTTACAAACCTTCCATCAACTAGCAGAGGTTGTTAAAGGTATTTTATAATCTTTAATTCAAAACTTTGATATCAAGAGGCGTTTATTTATTCATTTAAATAAGCGCCTTTCTACTTTTGAATACTGTGAGGTTTTAGTGACCGAATTCTCATTTCTGTATATTTAATCGTAAACAGATCCGACCTGTCTATCTTTCCCTTTCTTGTTGTATATCGTCAGATTCTTTCTACCTACCCTTAAATAAGAGTCGCTCTTTTGTTTTTTTATGTCTATCCCTCTGTTTTATTTGTGTAATTAAAAGTGTGAATTTTACATGTTCAATTTTACAGGTTTAATTTGTGTAATTTTATTACGTTTTTACTGGATCTTTAATGTCTTTCAATGTTGATTGATTGTTAAAATTAATTTTTGACAATTGCCTCTATAGAGCATTTACTCATAACTCAACTTACTGAGGTTTAGCGACATATTGCTGATTTTTTAAGTAGTTATTAGCCTTTGGTAGGGGTTGTAATTGAATCTATCTTTAAGGAATGTAATAGGAGTTCACGGAAAAACAGTTTAATAGGATGAGACATAAAAACTAAAAGGTAGTTTTTTAGTTACAAATGTAATTTTGCCGGAGGCGTAAACTATGACAGATACCATGACAACCACAGAACAATCACTCTCAATAATTGCTCCTAATAGCTTACAAAGAGAAGAAATATTAACGTCTGGCGCAATACGTTTCCTTACTCATGTTGTCGATAAGTTTGCTCACCGCATTCCAGAATTACTTAATACTCGTCAGGATCGTCAGAGACAAATTGATGCAGGCCAATTGCCCGATTTTTTACAAGAAACGCGCTCTATTCGAGAATCTGAATGGACGATTCAAGGGATACCCACTGACCTTCAAGACCGAAGAGTTGAAATTACTGGACCGACAGATAGAAAAATGGTGATCAATGCATTGAATGCGAATGTAAAAGTATTCATGGCCGATTTTGAAGATTCATTAGCACCTTCTTGGGAGGCTGTGCTAGATGGACAGATAAACCTGAGAGATGCAATGAACGGCACGATTCAGTACACCAACCCAGAAACGGGGAAGGTGTACCAACTAAAACAAGATCCTGCTGTATTGATTTGTCGCGTTCGTGGTCTACATCTTCCTGAAAAACATGTGCTATTTAATGGTGTACCTATTCCCGGTGCTTTATTTGATTTTGCTCTCTATTTTTACCACAATTATCAAACGTCATTAAAGAAAGGCAGTGGTCCTTACTTTTATCTGCCTAAATTACAAGCTTACCAAGAAGCCGCGTGGTGGAGTGATGTGTTTAGTTTTGCAGAGCGAGAATTCGGATTAAAGCAAGGCACAATAAAAGCAACAGTATTGATTGAAACATTGCCTGCTGTGTTTGAGATGGATGAAATATTATATAGCCTTAAAGAGCATATTGTTGGATTGAACTGTGGTCGATGGGATTACATTTTTAGCTACATTAAAACACTTAAAAATCATCCCGACCGTGTATTGCCCGATCGCCAAGCGGTGACAATGGAAAAACCGTTTTTAAATGCCTATTCACGATTACTGATCAGAACCTGTCACCGAAGAGCCGCATTTGCGATGGGAGGAATGGCCGCCTTTATTCCATCAAAAGACCCGGTAAAAAATGATTGGGTTTTAAATAAAATTAAAACGGATAAATCATTAGAAGCAAATAATGGACACGACGGAAGTTGGGTTGCTCATCCGGGACTGGCTGATACCGCAAGAGCTGAATTTGACAAGGTATTGGGTGAGCGCTCTAACCAGTTAGACATTAGCCGAGATACTGATGCGCCAATTACGGCTGAAGAACTATTAGCACGGTGTGAAGGCGAAAGAACAGAAGAGGGAATGCGTCATAATATTCGAGTCGCAGTTCAATACATTGAAGCGTGGATAACGGGTAATGGATGCGTCCCTATTTATGGATTAATGGAAGATGCCGCAACGGCAGAAATATCACGAACGTCTATTTGGCAATGGATACAACATGGAAAGACACTAGATAACGGTGACACAGTGACCGCGGATCTGTTTAGAACCATGTTATTAGAAGAAATGAAAATAATAGAAGAGGAGTTGGGAACTGAACGTTTTGATTCAGGACAATTTATTCAAGCAGCAAAACTGATGGAGCAATTAACCACCAGCGATCAACTAACGGACTTTTTAACACTCACTGGCTATGACTATTTATAAAAGAGGGAACTATTATGACTACATTTAAACCGCAAACTCGCCAACAGCAAATTGATGCGTTAAAAAAAGATTGGGCTGAAAATCCTCGTTGGAATGGGGTAACTCGTCCATACACAGCGGAAGAAGTAATTAACCTTCGTGGATCTTTTGCACCAGAGAATACGATTGCTCAAAAAGGAGCCGATAAGCTGTGGGATCTCGTTAATGGGTCGTCTAAAAAAGGGTATGTGAATTGCCTCGGTGCGTTAACTGGTGGACAAGCGGTCCAACAAGCGAAAGCTGGGATTGAAGCAATTTATCTTTCTGGTTGGCAGGTGGCAGCAGATAATAATACGGCATCAACGATGTACCCTGATCAATCGTTGTATCCAGTAGATTCAGTACCTTCGGTAGTTAAGCGTATTAATAATTCTTTTCGTCGAGCGGATCAAATTCAGTGGTCAACAGGCACAACACCAGAAGAAGGCATTGATTATTTCCTTCCCATTGTTGCCGATGCAGAAGCGGGTTTTGGAGGCATTCTAAATGGCTATGAATTGATGCGTAATATGATTGAATCTGGTGCGGCAGGCGTTCACTTTGAAGATCAGTTAGCGTCGGTGAAAAAATGTGGTCATATGGGGGGCAAAGTATTGGTTCCAACTCAAGAGGCGGTTCAAAAATTAGTGGCGGCTCGATTGGCGGCTGATGTTGCAGGTACAACAACGTTAGTTATCGCAAGAACCGATGCAAATGCCGCCGATTTGTTAACCTCAGATTGCGATGCTTATGATCAAGAGTTTATTGAAGGTGAACGTACTGCTGAAGGGTTCTATAAAGTAACGGCAGGGATTGATCAGGCAATTTCTCGTGGTCTTGCTTATTCTCCTTATGCTGATTTAGTGTGGTGTGAAACAGCAACGCCATGTTTAGAAGAAGCGCGTAAATTTGCTGAAGCGATTCATGCCGAATATCCAGACCAATTATTAGCGTATAACTGTTCGCCATCGTTTAACTGGGAGAAAAATCTTGATTCAGAAACGATTGCGAAGTTCCAACAAGAACTGGCTGATATGGGATACAAATACCAATTCATAACACTTGCTGGCATTCATAGCATGTGGTTCAACATGTTTGAATTAGCGCATTCTTATGCTCAGGGTGAAGGCATGCGTCATTATGTTGAAATGGTTCAGCGTAAAGAATTTGAATCTGCGTCTAAGGGCTATACGTTTGTCGCGCATCAGCAAGAAGTAGGTACTGGGTACTTCGATAAGATGACAAACACGATTCAAGGCGGTAATTCATCAGTGACCGCATTAACGGGCTCAACGGAAGAAGAGCAGTTTAAAACGAATGCCTAAACCTAGATAGAACCCCATAACATTTTTTGCGGTATACATAATAAGAGATAAGCGTATTACCACGTTTGAGGGAGAATGGAGTCTCCCTTATCTTTTTTATTCATCAATTTCCATCGGATCCACTTCTTCTTGTAATTCCAATAAATTAATCGCAATCGTAACAAAATCAGAATCTGTGATTATGCCCACCAATTTGCCATGTTCAACCACTGGCAGGCAACCTACTTTGTGTTTTTGCATGAATACTGCAGCTGCTTTTAATCCCCCATGTGGAGAAATACTCATGACATTTTTGTGCATGATTGAGTTTAATGGGATATCTAACGTTGATATTTCTTCAAATGTTGGTTTTTCTAGGCAAGACTCTTGAGCTGCCAATAAGTCTCGTTGTGTGACTAATCCAATCAATGTGTCATCCGTTTCTATAATCGGTATGTGCCTAATACAATGTTCATCCATTAGTGTTTTAGCATCTTCTAATGAATTTGAACGAAGCAGGGTATGAGGATGTGTTGTCATCATATCGTTAACGGTAAACATAGCGTGCTCCTGTTATTTACGTGCTTCTTCTAAATATAGAAGCAGGAGAAATAAAAAAGTGAGAGCTAGCCTAGGATTTGAAGAGTTTTATATTGTGATTAAACTTTCTCTGTTTAAGGTCAACTTCCTTCTCTAAAGTGCATATTTTAGGAAAAAATGAGAGGTATATACCTTCACCTCTTGCTATTGCTCTTCGCGTGAATATACTACTCTGTCTGCCATTTTTGATGAAGAAGTAAACCATGCAAGTATCCGATTTCCATTTTGAATTACCTGATGAACTTATTGCGCGTTATCCTCAACCAGAGCGTACCGCAAGTCGCCTATTACATTTAAACGGTAATAGTGGTGAATTGCATGATGGTCAGTTTACTGATGTGCTTGATTTAGTACAGCATGGTGATCTTGTTGTATTTAATAATACGCGTGTTATTCCTGCTCGTATGTTTGGTGTTAAAGCCTCTGGCGGTAAACTGGAAGTGTTAGTTGAGCGCGTTCTTGATGATCATTCTGTGTTGGCTCATGTTCGTTGTTCAAAATCACCAAAACCAGGAAATCAACTGTGGTTAGGTGAGAACCAAGAATACGAAGCAGAGATGGTTGCACGTCACGATACATTATTTGAAATTCGTTTTACTTCAGAAAAGAAAGTATTGGATATTTTGGATGAAATTGGCCATATGCCATTACCACCTTATATTGATCGTCCTGATGAAGATGCGGATAAAGAACGTTATCAAACGGTTTACAATGAAAAACCGGGAGCGGTCGCTGCTCCAACTGCTGGTTTACACTTTGATACAGACATTTTAGAAAAGATGAAAGCAAAAGGGGTCGAATTTGCTTACGTCACCCTTCATGTTGGCGCTGGAACCTTTCAACCAGTACGGGTTGATAATATTTTAGATCACCATATGCATTCTGAATATGCCGAAGTATCTCAAGAAGTCGTTGATGCAATTAAAGCCACGAAGGCTCGTGGAGGTCGCGTTATTTCTGTTGGGACGACATCGGTTCGTTCTTTAGAAAGTGCAGCACAACACGCTTTAAAACAAGGGACGGAGTTAGCGCCATTTTTTGATGATACTGAAATATTTATTTACCCAGGGTATGAATTTCAAGTCGTTGACGCATTGGTGACAAACTTTCACCTGCCAGAGTCGACATTAATCATGTTAGTCAGTGCTTTTGCAGGATATGACAATACAATGAAAGCGTACGATCAAGCCGTAAATCATCAATACCGTTTCTTTAGTTACGGTGATGCGATGTTTATTACGAAGAAGACGTCGTAGTAAAAAGTGAGTTAGTGCTCATTCTTAATTCAAACTTCACTCACGGAGCCAGTGAAATAAGGAAAACAGGACGTTTTCAGCTAGACTACTCCTTTCAGTGAAAAGAGTAGCTAGAGGTGCATTTATTAAATGTCTTAATCAATGCAAAATAAACAAGTCGTCAGATTGTTTCTCTGGCTTATTGGAGGTTTCGTGAAATACGAACTGATCAAAAAACAAGGCCGCGCACGTCGTGGCCAACTGCAATTCGACCGTGGTACGGTTGAAACTCCTGCGTTTATGCCTGTTGGTACTTACGGTACTGTTAAAGGTATGACTCCTGAAGAAGTAAAAGATACAGGTGCAGAAATCTTACTAGGTAACACATTCCATTTATGGTTGCGTCCTGGTCAAGAAATCATGAAATTGCATGGTGACTTGCATGATTTCATGAATTGGAAAGGTCCTATTTTAACCGATTCAGGTGGTTTCCAAGTATTTAGCCTTGGTAAAACACGTAAAATCACAGAAGAGGGCGTGCATTTCCGTAGCCCTGTAAACGGTGATAAGATCTTCATGGATGCAGAGAAATCAATGCAAATCCAATATGATCTTGGTTCTGACGTTGTCATGATTTTTGATGAATGTACGCCATACCCAGCAACGCACGATGAAGCTCGTATTTCAATGGAACGTTCAATTCGTTGGGCTGATCGCAGCCGTAATGAGTTTGATCGCCAAGAAAACCCGAATGCATTATTTGGTATCGTTCAAGGTGGTGTATACGAAGATTTACGTGATGTTTCTGTTGAAGCACTAACGAAAATTGGTTTTGATGGTTATGCTGTTGGTGGTCTAGCAGTAGGCGAGCCAAAAGAAGACATGCACCGCATTTTAGAGCATACGTGCCCACTACTACCTGAAGATAAGCCACGATACCTAATGGGGGTTGGTAAACCAGAAGATTTGGTTGAAGGCGTTCGTCGCGGTATTGATATGTTTGACTGTGTTATGCCAACGCGTAATGCTCGTAATGGTCACTTATTTGTGACTGGCGGTATCGTTAAGATTCGTAATGCGAAACATAAAGTAGATACAACACCACTGGATCCTGAATGTGATTGTTATACTTGTCAGAACTACAGTAAATCTTATTTACATCATTTAGATCGCTGTAATGAAATTTTAGGTGCACGTTTAAATACGATTCATAACTTACGTTATTACCAACGTATTATGGCGAGCATCCGTAAGGCCTTGGAAGAAGATCGTTTCGAGCAGTTTGTAGAAGAGTTCTATGCACGCCGTGACCGTGAAGTTCCGCCATTAAAAGACCTTTAAAAGCAGAGTAATCACCCATATATCCATAGGGATATGTGTATGGTCACATTTTAGAAACCGGAAATTAGAAACTAGATACGAGGACGTTATTAAATGAATTTTTTCTCTCAAGCTCATGCAGCTGGTGAAGCAGGAGCGCAAGGCGGTGGCATGCAAATGTTTATCATGCTTGGTATGTTTGCTGTTATCTTCTACTTTATGATTTATCGCCCACAAGCGAAACGTCAAAAAGAACACAAAAACCTAATGTCTTCTATGGGCAAAGGTGATGAAGTCCTTACCGCAGGTGGCCTAGTAGGTAAAATTACGAAAGCATCTGACGAAAATGATTACATTGTTATTGAGCTTAACGCAAATAATGAAGTAACCATTAAGAAAGATTTTGTTTCAGCGGTTCTGCCAAAGGGCACTCTGAAATCACTATAAAAACTGTACCCTCTAACTTCGGTTAGAGGGTATTTTTCGTTAAGGACATCGCTGTGTTAAACCGTTTCCCTTTATGGAAGTATTTGATGGTAGTTTCTGTACTACTTATCGCCGCTCTGTATGCGCTTCCAAACCTTTATGGTGAAGATCCAGCCGTTCAAATCACGGGTAGTCGTGGTGCTGAGGTTCAAACCTCTACGCTGGATGTCGTTGCTGAAAATTTAAAAAACAATAACATCGCTTATAAGTCTATTGCATTCGAAAATGGCAGTGTTCTTGTTCGCTTTAAAGATACTGACTCTCAGATCAGTGCCAGAGATATTATTAGCCAGTCATTAGGTAAATATTACGTAGTGGCGTTAAACCTTGCTGCACTAACGCCTGATTGGTTAACGTCCATTGGTGCTAAACCAATGAAGTTAGGCTTAGATTTACGTGGTGGTGTTCACTTCTTAATGGAAGTGGATATGGATGCCGCAATGAGCAAACTTGTCGGCCAGCAAGAAGAATCTTTCCGTACTGATTTACGAGAAGCGAAGATCCGTTATCGTGCTATTCGCAGTTCAGGTAAAGAAAGTGTTGAAGTTGTTCTTCGTAATGCAGAGCAACTAGAAGAAGCCAAGAATGTATTATCAGATGCGCATCGTGATATGACGTTTGTTGATTCGGAATCAAATGGCCAATTTAAATTAATAGCAAGTTTTACTGATCAGCGTTTACAAGAGATCCGTAATTATGCGGTTGAGCAAAATATCACGATTATCCGTAATCGTGTTAATGAACTTGGTGTTGCTGAACCATTAGTTCAACGTCAAGGTGCAAGCCGAATTGTGGTTGAATTACCCGGTGTTCAAGACACCGCTCGTGCAAAAGAAATTTTAGGTGCAACGGCGACACTTGAGTTCCGCGAAGTGGATGACAAAGCGGATTTGTCGGCTGCAGCTAATGGCCGAGCACCGGCAGGAAGCGAAATAAAAGAAGATCGAAATGGTCGTCCTGTTGTTCTTAAGAAACGTATTATTCTTGGTGGAGCGAGCATTACAGATGCAAGTTCAAGTGCTGATGAATATGGTCGTCCTCAAGTTAACATCTCACTAGACAGTGAAGGTGGCAGTAAGATGACGGCGTTCTCTCGTAAAAATATCGGTAAGCTAATGGCAACCGTATTTACAGAGTATAAAGACAGCGGTCGTCGCACGCCTGAAGGTCGCGTTATTCTTGCTAAGACAGAAGAAGTGATTAACCAAGCAACGATTCAATCAGCTCTTGGTCGTAGTTTCCGTATTACGGGTATTGATTCTCAAGCTGAAGCTCATAACTTAGCACTTCTTCTTCGTGCTGGTGCACTAATTGCGCCAATCTCGATTGTTGAAGAACGCACGATTGGTCCATCAATGGGTCAGCAGAATATTGATATGGGTGTTCAAGCGTGTATTTGGGGTATGGTAGCCGTAATGCTATTTACTCTAATTTATTATCGTGGCTTTGGTTTGGTTGCTAACTTAGCGCTTGCCGCTAACTTGGTACTTATCATTGGTGTTATGTCGATGATCCCTGGAGCGACAATGACGCTTCCTGGTATTGCCGGTATTGTATTAACTGTTGGTATGGCCGTGGATGCAAACGTACTTATCTTTGAACGTATTCGTGAAGAGTTAAGAGATGGACGTAATCCGCAACAAGCGATTCATCAAGGTTATGCAAACGCATTCAGTACGATTGCTGATGCAAACATCACGACATTAATTACAGCGATTATCTTATTTGCTGTAGGTACTGGTGCGATCAAAGGCTTTGCAGTAACGCTATCAATTGGTATTTTGACTTCAATGTTTACGGCTATCGTCGGTACTCGTTGTGTTATTAACTTAGTTTACGGCGGTAAGCGCGTAGACAAACTGTCGATCTAAGGGAATATTTGTCATGTTTCAAATAATGAAAGCAGAGAAAACGATCGACTTTATGCGTTGGTCTAAGCCTGCCTTTTTCTTCTCCATGCTGATGATTGTAGCGTCAATTGCTACGCTATCAACAAAGTGGTTGAATTGGGGGCTAGATTTTACGGGCGGAACGTTAATTGAAGTCGGTTTTGAACAGCCAGCTCAGTTAGAAGATATTCGTGGCGCGCTACAAGCAAAAGGCTTTGGTGATGCGACGGTACAAAACTTTGGTACAGCACGTGATGTAATTGTTCGTCTTCAACCTCGAGAAGGCATGAAAGGAGAGCAATTAGGTAATCAAATCATTAGTGCGATTAAAGAAGGTACGGGCGATCAAGTTGAGATGCGTCGTATTGAGTTTGTCGGCCCAAATGTAGGGGGAGAATTAGCGGAGTCGGGTGGTTTAGCTATCCTTGTGTCTTTGTTATGCATCTTGGCTTATGTGTCGATTCGTTTCCAGTGGCGTTTAGCTGCGGGTGCTGTATTAGCATTGGCCCACGATATAATTATCACGCTAGGTATTTTCTCATTCTTACAAATTGAAGTCGATTTAACGATTATCGCGGCACTATTAACCGTTGTGGGGTATTCCTTGAATGATACCATTGTTGTATTTGATCGGATCCGTGAAAACTTCTTAAAAATGCGTAAAGGTGCTCCTGAAGAAATAATGAATGATTCCATTACTCAAACGTTAAGCCGTACGTTGATTACATCAGCAACGACTTTGTTTGTGGTTATCGCATTGTTTGTTCAAGGCGGAGCAATGATCCATGGTTTTGCTCTGGCATTACTATTAGGTATTACGGTTGGTACGTATTCTTCTATCTACGTAGCTTCTGCATTGGCTCTCAAATTAGGTATTACACGCGAACATCTAATGCCAACACCTATCGATAAAGAAGGTGAGGAAGAATTTGAAGAAATGCCTTAATCGGTAATTTTAATATTCTGCTCATAAAAAATGGACCGTAATTGGTCCATTTTTTTATTTGTATAAATGAATTTTACAGTTTATCGAGATCTCTTTCTATTTCTTCAATCTTACTCGCAACGACTTTTTCTAAATGACGAAGATCATTAAGGATTTTTTTCTTCACATCCGCGGGTGTTGTTTTTTCTGGACGTGTAATTTTATTTAACTCATCAATAATGAGGATAAGATTACGATTAATTTCAGTCGTTTCTTTATAACGGTGACTGCCACCATCGACTAAGACATTTTTCACTTGGCGAGGGTATTTAAACTTTACGCTTTTTGCGAATAATTCCCCTTTTTGCTTCGAAAAATAAATCTTTAAGACGTCTTTGTGCGCTTCTTGACGTAAAGAATAGCGTTCAATTTTTTCAGGTTCTGAAATTCCAAGGCTAACTAAATGTGGGTACATGGTTTACTCCATTATTATTATGTTGTCGCTTCAATCTTTATCTAAGATAGAAGAGATGACAAACAGTGTTCAGTAAACTTGTGGGATAGATCCGTTTAGTTGAAGGTATCCCACAGAAAAATATTAATTAACCTGAATTCTGGATAAAACATGCTTTAAGCGAGGATTAGTTCAAATTCACATTCTGATAGCTTAATTCGTGGCTTTTGTTTTTTTAAACAATAAGCCACAACGCCTGAAATTACATTTAGCATGAAACCAGTCACGCTACGATGACGGCTATGTTCAATTTGAGAGATATTCTTCAATTGGTCATTTATCGTTTCGATAATGTATCTCTTTGATAACATAGCCTTATCAAAAGCACTTATCTCTTTTGCTTTCATGTTTTTTCGCGAGGTAGTCACTAAATCGACATCAGAGTTCTTTAAGCTCTCACTCAACTTTTTACCTATGTACCCTTTATCAGCGTACAATTTCCCCGAGAGTTCTTTGCATAAATCAGGTACAGGAGTCCTATCATTTACATTGCCAGCTGTGATTTTCAGCGAAATAATTTCTCCAAGATGGTTAATCAATAAATGAAGTTTGAAGCCGAAAAACCATCCCATGGTACCTTTTCCTCTTTTCGCAACACCATCAAAGACTTTATGGCGAGGAATTCGAATGTTATGGCATACTTTAAGACTCGTGGAGTCAACAAAAGCAATGCCAGTCGGCTTACCTTTGATAGATTGAAAATAGGCACACATTGGGGCGATTAGGCTAGGCATTTTGCTCACAAATCGAGTGTAGCTAAGTAAATTTGGAAAGTATCCTTTCCAATATTGATGAACTAACCCGATATAGAAGTTCTTGAAATCTCTATGATTTGATTGATGAAAAGCGATGACAATAGTCATACATTCACTAGTAGACATTACTGACTGACGTTTTCTTTTTCTCTCACTAGCCTCAACAAGGTATTTTTCCCATTGAGATAAGAATTGATAACAAAAATCATCGACATCACAAAATATATCAACTAATTTATTCATCTTGCCCACCTTTTAAAATACGTTCAAATAATTCTTGGTCGAAAGATCTGATCGTTAGGTGGGCAATTAGTTCAGCCTTATCCAGAATTCAGGTTAATTAATCAATTCATCTACATTTTTGATTAGCGCTATTTTTAGTTCCGCTTGTTTTTCATCGTCAAGTCGTCCACCCGTTTCAGAGGTTAGAATAAATAAATCTTCTGCTCTTTCTCCAATGGTCGTTATTTTTGCTGCATGGAGGTTAACACCTAAGCGTGCAAAAGTAGCCCCGACAGTGGCGAGTAACCCCGGAGTATCTAAAGCGACAAACTCCATTAACGTTCGTTTCCCTGTTTTTGTTGGAAGGAACTCCATGCGAGTTTTTACGGTAAAATGTTGCAATTGACGTGGTGGACGGCGAGTTCTTATATGCGTATCTTGAGTTTCGAGCTCTACAGCATAAAGTTGATCAATTAATAGCTGTTGTCGCTCTTCATCAATCGGGTCATCATTTTGGTCAAGTACAATAAAAGTATCAAGCGCGTACCCATCTTTACTCGACATGATTTGAGCATCATAAATCGTAATACTTCGTCGATCGAGTTCAGCGGCGACGGTAGCAAAAAGATGAGCTTGATCTTTACTGTACACGAAAATTTCAGTCCCGCCTCTTGTCGCATTTTTACTAATCAGAATGAGTGATTTTTCTATGTCGTTATGCTGCAAAAGATTACTGGTATGCCAAGCAATTTGTTGTTGAGTGTGTCTTAAAAAATAATCGGCTTTAAAGCGACGCCATAGGCGATCTATCTCGCCCTGATTAAATCCATCACTTCGTAATTGTGCTGAGGCAAGATGTTGATTATGACGTATACGATCTCGAAGGTCGGGTGGGTTCTCTAAACCACGACGTAATGCTCGTTGGGTGGCATTGTACAAATCGGCAATGAGAGAGCGTTTCCAGCCATTCCATAAGTCAGGGTTGGTTGCACAAATGTCAGCAACGGTTAAGCAGACTAAATAATCGAGTCGTTCTTCATCACGAACTTGTTGTGCGAATTCAGTAATGACATCAGGATCATAAATATCTCTTCGTTGTGCCGTTACTGACATGAGTAAGTGGCTTTTTACTAACCAAGAGACAAGATTGGCTTCTGGCTTTGATAAACCATGTTCAATACAAAAATCATAAGCATCAACGGATCCTAATTTAGAGTGATCACCACCGCGGCCTTTCGCTATATCATGGAAAATTGCAGCAATAAGTAATAACTCTTTTTTATTGATCTTAGGGTAAACCTCACAACAAATAGGGTGCTTTTCTCTATTTTCAGGATCCGAAAATTTATTGATGTGTTTTAATAATCGAATGCTGTGTTCGTCCACAGTATAAGCATGAAAAAGGTCAAACTGCATTTGACCTACAATCTGGATCCATTGCGGCAAGTAAGCAGAAAGTACGCCTAATCGATGCATGACACTAAAGGCATTATGAAGCGCGTTAGGGTGTTGAGTTAGCGTCATAAACTTATTTCTTGCTTCGGGGATTTCACATAAAAAACGATTTAATCGACGGCGAGCAGTGCGCAATTGACGCATTGTTGGTGGTGAAACCCCTTCAATCGTAGAGTCATTTGCTATGAGCAAAAACATATCTAAGATGGTATCGGGTCTTGCTTGAAATAAGGCGGGTTTTCTTGCTTCGATTAAACGACCACGACGTTGAAAATCATCATTAATAATAATGGCTTTCTCTTGCTCGCCCTGATTGATAATTGCTTGATCAAAAATCTTCAACAGCATGCTATTGAGTTCAGCGACACGGCGTAGTGTTCGATAAAATTCTTTCATCATTCGCTCTACACCGCGATTTCCCTCACCTAGAAATCCTAAATGCTCAGCAACTTGAGGCTGATGTCCAAATGTGAGGCGATTGTCGTAGCGTTTTAACTCGATATGGAGCGCAAATCGAATTCGCCATAAGAACTCTTGGCATTCAACTAATTCTCTATACTCTGCATCTGTTAGAAAGCCAGCTTGGCTCATTTCTAGCAGTGAGGTGGCTCCAAAATGACGTCGAGCGATCCAACTTAAAGTATGAATATCACGCAGTCCACCAGGGCTTGATTTGATATCGGGTTCTAGGTTGTAGGTTGTATCGTGATAGCGAGAGTGACGTCTTTTTTGTTCATTTATTTTTGCTTGATAAAAAGATTCACTCGGCCAAAAGCTATCGGAATGAATATTTAATTTAAGTTTATGTGCGTATTCTTCATCCCCACAAATATAGCGGGCTTCTTGTAAATTTGTTGCGACAGTTAAATCGTCTTTTCCGATGGCAATGCATTCCGCTAAATTACGAACGCTGTGTCCTACTTCAAGTTTTAAATCCCAAAGTAAGGTGACGAAATCACTGACTTTACGCTGAAATGTCTCATCAATATGGGGGTTTGTTAAAATTAAAATATCAATATCAGAAAGAGGGTGGAGTTCATTACGCCCATAACCGCCAACAGCAATGAGTGATACTTCTGGCTGGGAATCGAATTCAAAAAATAGCCAGAGACGAGTAAGTAATTGATCAAAATATTGAGCTCGTTGGAGTACTAACTCTGACACTGGAGTATGTTGATGAAATTTATGAATTTGATAATCTGAGAAAAAACGTAATTGTTGTTTTAACTCAATGAGGGAGATGTCTTCGTTATTAAATAAAAGAGGAGAGATGTGATTCATAGCAATCCCTGCTGATATTGACAATCGCATTAATTACTTACTTATTTATACTTAGATGTAGAGTCTTAATTATTATGTTGGTTTTTCTATTACGAGAGTCGATGTAAATTAGAAAAAACGCTATCACAATTTCTGACGTACTTTTAAGTATAATAAATAAAACATCATTATTAATGAGTTTTGTATGAAAACAGAAGACCGAGGCCTTCTGTTTATTTAATGATTATTTGTTGTTCATATGACGAGGAATTGTTTCTTCCGCACGAAGGGTAAGCACTTCACAACCCGTTTCGGTTACTAATATTGTATGCTCCCATTGTGCTGTGTTTTTACCGTCACCAGTATACACCGTCCAACCATCGTTATCGTCTTGAAGACAACCAAATTTACCAGCATTAATCATTGGTTCAATCGTAAACGTCATGCCAGCTTTTAGCATAGTACGGTCATTATTTTTGTAATGAACCACTTGTGGTTCTTCGTGGAATTGAGAACCAATGCCATGGCCGCAATAATCACGAACAATTGAACATTTAGGTGTTGCGCCTTTAATGTATTTTTGAATCGCAGTACCAATTTCACCTAATTTAATACCAGGTTTTACTTTTTTCATTGCGATATACAAGCTTTCTTGTGCGATTAAACATAAACGCTTGTCCATTGGGCTTACATCGCCAACCAAGAACATTTTTGAAGTATCGCCATGGTAGCCATCTTTGATCACGGTAATATCAAGGTTAATAATATCGCCATTTTTTAAAATCGCTGGTTTTACGAAACCGTTATAGACTTCGTCTTCCGTCGCTGGAATACCGTGACAAACAATGTGATTAATTGAAGTACAGATAGACTTAGGAAAACCATGATAGTTTAAAGGTGCCGGTATTGCGCCTTGGACTTCAGTAATGTGCTTATGGCAAATTTGATCAAGTTCTTCTGTTGTAACCCCAACCTTTATAAAGGGTTCAATCATTTCAAGTACTTCGGCGGCTAATCGGCCGGCAACGCGCATTTTTTCAATTTCTTCTGCGTTTTTAATATTTACTGACATGAGCTTTTCTCTATCTAGAATAAATCGTTCTAGTTTAAACGATAATTGTTCTTAGTTTACCTAGGCTGTGTTTATCTTTCAACATGAGTGGAATGAAAAGTAATACCTAATTTTTGTCTGGTTATGAATGAATTTATTGAAAGTAGTAGATTTTAACAACGTTTTTATGATATAAAGCGCGCCGGATTAGTTAACTATTGTTTGATACAATGGCCTACCAAATCTACATACTTTTATCTTAAATCACACACATATCGTCACGCAGTCTGGGGTGCTCAATTTTTTGATTATTTAATCAATTAGTTAGGGTCGGATTATTAGCGGGATATGTGGAGGCTTAACCCCAATAACAGAGGAATTCTCAAATGGCAACTGTATCAATGCGCGATATGCTTAAAGCTGGTGTTCACTTCGGTCACCAAACTCGTTACTGGAACCCAAAAATGAAGCCATTCATCTTTGGTGCTCGTAATAAAGTTCATATCATCAACTTAGAAAAAACGGTACCAATGTTCAACGAAGCTTTAGCAGAACTTGCTAAAATCGGTAACAAAAAAGGTAAAGTTCTTTTTGTTGGTACTAAGCGCGCTGCATCTGAAGCTGTTAAAGAAGCTGCAATCAACAGTGACCAGTACTACGTGAACAACCGTTGGTTAGGCGGCATGCTTACTAACTTTAAAACTGTTCGCCAATCTATCAAGCGTTTAAAAGAATACGAAGTGCAAGCTCAAGATGGTACTTTCGAGCAAATCACTAAGAAAGAAGCGCTAATGCGTACGCGTAGCATGGAAAAACTAGAGAAATCTCTAGGTGGTATCAAAAACATGAACGGTCTTCCTGACGCGTTATTTGTTATCGATGCTGATCACGAGCACATTGCAGTTAAAGAAGCAAACAACCTAGGTATCCCAGTATTTGCTGTTGTTGATACTAACTCAAACCCAGATGGCGTTGACTACATTATCCCAGGTAACGATGACGCAATCCGCGCTATCCAACTTTACCTGAACGCTGCTGCTGATTCTGTAAAGTCTGGTCGTAACCAAGACGTTGCAGCTGCTGTAGCTGAAAAAGACGGTTTCGTAGAAGCTGAGTAATTTTCGACTCGTCGAATTATTATTTGCTCCTAGTGAGTCTTTTAGTTTCGTAGTAAACTAAAAATAGTTAGCAGGGGCCCAATTTGGCCCCTGATTTTTAACTTTAAATCTATTTATATTGAGGCATTGAGAATGGCAACTGTAACTGCTGCTCTAGTTAAAGAACTTCGTGAACGTACTGCTGCTGGCATGATGGAGTGTAAAAAAGCACTTGTTGAAGCTGAAGGCGACATCGAATTAGCAATTGAAAATATGCGTAAATCTGGCGCAGCAAAAGCGGCTAAGAAAGCAGGCAACATCGCTGCTGAAGGGACAATCATCATTAAAGAAGAAGCTGGCGTAGCCGTTCTTCTTGAAGTTAACTGTCAAACTGATTTCGTAGCTAAAGATTCTGGTTTCCTAGGATTTGCTAACGAAGTTGCAGAAGTTGCTCTAGCAGAACGTCTAAACGACATCGTTGCTCTTCAAGCTAAATTTGAAGATGCTCGTATCGCTCTAGTTACTAAAATTGGCGAAAACATCAGCATCCGTCGCGTTCAACTAGTTGAAGGCGTTGCACTAGCTTCTTACCGTCACGGCGAGAAAATCGGTGTTGTTATTGCTGGTGAAGGCGATGCTGAAACACTTAAGCACATCGCTATGCACGTTGCTGCCTCTAAGCCTGAATACGTTAACCCATCTGACGTACCAGCTGACGTTGTAGAAAAAGAAAAAGCAGTTCAAGTAGAAATCGCTATGAACGAAGGCAAGCCTCAAGAAATCGCAGAGAAAATGGTTATCGGCCGTATGAAGAAATTCACAGGCGAAGTTTCTCTAACAGGTCAAGCTTTCATCATGGAACCTAAGAAAACTGTTGCTGACATTCTTAAAGAAAAAGGCGCATCAGTATCTAACTTCGTACGTTTAGAAGTTGGTGAAGGTATCGAGAAAGCGGCTGAAATGAGCTTTGCTGACGAAGTAGCAGCAGTACAAAAAGGTTAATCCTTACGTATTGTTGAAAAAAGAGACCGTGGCTTTGCTGCGGTCTTTTTGTGAATGCGACATAAAGATTTAATCAATAGGCAAATGATAGTTGTAACTTTTTGTTTTTTTTGACTTAATATCAAAAGGTTACAGTTATTTCGACAACTCTTAGTGAAAAGGTAAGAACCATGACGACGAACCCGAAACCAGTATATCAGCGTATTCTATTAAAACTTAGTGGTGAAGCACTTCAAGGCGAAGAGGGTTTTGGTATTGACCCTGCAACTCTTGAGCGTATGGCTCAGGAAGTAAAAGAACTGATTGAACTTGGTGTTCAAGTTGGTGTTGTTATTGGTGGCGGTAATCTTTTCCGCGGAGCCGGTCTTGCTGAAGCAGGCATGAATCGTGTTGTTGGTGACCACATGGGTATGCTAGCAACGGTAATGAATGGCCTTGCTATGCGTGATGCGCTTCATCGTGCTTATGTTAATGCTCGTGTTATGTCTGCGATTCCTCTAAAAGGCGTGTGTGACGATTACAACTGGGCTGACGCTATCGCTCAACTTCGTCAAGGCCGCGTAGTGATTTTCTCTGCAGGCACAGGCAACCCATTCTTTACGACAGATTCAGCTGCGTGTTTACGTGGTATTGAAATCGAAGCTGATGTTGTATTAAAAGCAACCAAAGTTGATGGCGTATACACTGCTGACCCGGTATCTAACCCTGATGCAGAATTATATGATAAACTTGATTACAACACAGTTCTTGAAAAAGAATTAAAAGTTATGGACTTAGCAGCGTTTACTCTTGCTCGTGACCACAAAATGCCAATTCGTGTGTTTAATATGAACAAACCTGGTGCATTACGTCGTGTAGTAATGGGTGAGGCAGAAGGTACTTTAATCAGCAGTGCTGAATAATTGTCTGTAATAAAATAACATTTAAGGTGAAGTTGTGATTAACGAAATTAAAAAAGACGCTCAAGAGCGTATGGAAAAAAGCGTAGAAGCACTGAAAAATAACCTGTTAAAAATTCGTACAGGTCGTGCTCACCCAAGCCTTCTATCTGGTCTTAGTGTTGAGTATTATGGTGCAAGAACACCAATCAACCAAGTAGCTAACATCATTGCTGAAGATTCTCGTACTCTTGCAATTACTGTTTTTGACAAAGAACTTGCTGGTCTTGTTGAAAAAGCGATCATGATGTCTGATCTGGGTTTAAACCCTATGTCTGCGGGTACGGTAATTCGTGTACCACTTCCACCATTAACTGAAGAACGTCGTAAAAGTCTTGTTAAGATTGTACGTGGTGAAGCTGAAAATGGTCGTGTTGCCGTTCGTAATATTCGTCGTGATGCAAACGGTGATATTAAAGCGCTTCTTAAAGATAAAGAAATCTCAGAAGATGATGATCGTAGAACACAAGACGAGATTCAAAAACTAACAGACATCGCTGTTAAAAATATTGATGATGTACTTGCTGTTAAAGAAAAAGAGTTAATGGAAGTATAATTTACTTTTATTACTCATAGTTCAGGCTGATTTTTATCTATTTTTAGTGGTATGATGACGGCGATGAACACTGTAAGAAGCGCTATGTGCAGACATCAGCGCTTTTATTTTTAAGGGAGTTATATGACCAATCACATTCACACAGAAGCCTTATCATTAGATATATTGCCAAAACACATTGCGGTAATTATGGATGGTAATGGGCGCTGGGCAAAAGCTCAGGGTAAACCTCGTGTATTTGGTCATAAGGCTGGGGTTGATGCGGTAAGAAAAACCATATCAGCGGCCAGTAAATTAGGGATTAATGCCATTACTCTGTTTGCTTTTAGCAGTGAGAATTGGCGTCGTCCAGAAGAAGAAGTGAGTGTTCTCATGGAGTTGTTTATCACGGTACTTTCCCGTGAAGTAAAACGTCTTCATAAAAATAATATTCAGTTGCGTGTTATAGGTAATACCTCTCAATTTAGCTCTCGTCTTCAAAAGAAGATTTTAGAAGCAGAAGCATTAACACTTGAAAATTCAGGTTTAGTGTTAAATATTGCGGCTAATTATGGTGGAAAATGGGATATTACCCAAGCAGTGCAACGTCTTGCTTATCAAGTTGAGCAAGGTAATTTACAGGCAGATAATATTAACGAAGCATTGATCGCTTCGAAACTGACGATGTCAGATTTGCCTGATGTGGATTTGATGATAAGAACCAGTGGTGAATGCCGGATCAGTAACTTTATGTTATGGCAGATGGCTTATGCTGAGTTTTACTTCACTGACCAATATTGGCCTGATTTTAATGAACAAAGTTTAGCGAATGCAGTTGCTTGGTTTGTTAGTCGAGAAAGACGATTTGGTTGTACCGGTGAGCAAATCCAAGCTCTTATGAACGAAAAGGATCGATAAAGTTTGAAACAGCGTATAATTACAGCCCTTATTTTAGCTCCTCTAGTTATTGCCGGTATTTTCATGCTGCCAATGCAAGGTTTTTTAATCGCGATTATGGCCATTACATTGATTGGTTTTTGGGAGTGGACTCAATTTACTGAGTCAAAATCTCGTTATATAGCTATTATTCCTTCAATTGCTGCATTAGCGGCTTCATTTGTATTTCTCCCTACTTCAACGCTTGAATTAGCAATCCCATCTGATAGTCATTATATGATGCTCTTAGTTGGTTCGATTTGGTGGTTGATCGCTTCAGGCTTAGTGCTTACCTTTCCTAACAGCAAAAAAATGTGGCAAAACAATCTACTTTTAAAACATCTTTTTGGTTGGCTAACGATGATCCCATTCTTATGGAGTATTTTATTACTTCGTGCTGATAACTATGCGTTTGATGGTTATTATGGGGCAAAACTCGTGCTGTTAGTTTGCCTGTTTGTATGGGCAGCCGATAGTGGCGCTTATTTTGCTGGAAAAACATTTGGTAAACGAAAAATGTCACCTGCAGTTAGTCCAAATAAAACGATCGAAGGGTTGATTGGCGGGATCATCACTGCAATTATTATTGGTTGGGGAGCGGCAAGCGCTTTTGAGATCAAATTTGATAGTACCGCTGCGATGTTAGGTATTTTTATTGCTACCATCATTATTTCAGTACTTGGTGATCTTGTTGAAAGTATGTTTAAACGAGCATCTGGTATTAAAGATAGTGGAACTATCATTCCTGGGCACGGTGGTATTTTAGACCGTATTGATAGTTTAACGGCTGCCTTTCCTGTATTCGCATTTTTATATCTCTTTTAGTCATTCTTCAGCTCTTTACGTAGAGCAACATAAAAAATGATAGGTTTAATACGGCAGATAGTATGATCTGCCGCTTTTCTTTCTTACTTTCATCATGGTCACTTCATTATGCGCAAGTTAACCGTTCTTGGGGCTACAGGCTCTATTGGTAGTAGTACACTTTCAGTCGCAAAACAAAATTCACATCAATTTGAAATCGTTGCTCTCGGTGCGGGTTCAAATGTACAAAAGATGTTTGAACTATGTTGTGAGTGGCAACCTAAATATGCGGCGATGGCCGATCCAATTTCTGCTTTAGCTCTTCAACGCCAACTAAAATCAAACTCGATAAGAACTGACGTTTTTTCTGGAGAAGAAGGTCTATGCCATATTGCTCAACTTGATGAAGTTGATACTGTTATGGCTGCTATTGTCGGTGCTGCTGGCTTACTACCGACCATGTCTGCTGTTAAAGCGGGCAAACGTATTCTATTAGCGAATAAAGAAGCGTTGGTGATGTCGGGTCAATTATTTATTGATGCTGTTGAAAAATATGGGGCCGAATTACTCCCTGTTGATAGTGAACACAATGCTATATTTCAATGTTTACCAGAATCAATTCAAAGGAAATTAGGGCGTTGTGATTTAGATGCTCATGGTGTGAGTTCTATTTTATTAACCGGTTCTGGTGGTCCATTTCGATATACTGATATTTCAGAATTAGTGTCAGTGACGCCAGAAATGGCAATTGCTCATCCTAATTGGTCTATGGGGCCTAAAATATCCGTTGATTCAGCAACGATGATGAATAAAGGATTAGAGTACATTGAAGCTCGTTGGTTATTCAACACCACAAAAGAGCAACTAAAAGTAATTATTCATCCTCAATCTGTTATTCATTCTATGGTCCAATATAAAGACGGTTCTGTATTAGCTCAAATGGGACTGCCAGACATGAGAACACCAATAGCGTGTACCATGTCTTACCCTGAGCGTATTAGTTCAGGTGTTGAACCTCTTGATTTCACTAAAATTGGAGAGCTTTCTTTTTTAGAACCAGATTACTCTCGTTACCCTTGCTTAAAATTAGCTATTGATGCGTGTTACTCAGGTCAGCATGCGACAACGGGATTGAATGCGGCAAATGAACAGTCGGTTGCCGCATTTTTAAACAATGAAATTGGTTTTACGGATATCACTCGAATTAATGAGCAGGTTTTGAACAAAGTATGTGCAAACTTCCAAAACCTTGAGCTAGATAGCTTGGAAAGCCTGATCGACCTAGATAGAATGGCGCGTAATTATGCCGATGAGGCTCTTAAAAAGGTTTAACTATGTCAGAACTACTTTGGAATTTAGCATCGTTTATCATTGCTCTCGGTATTTTGGTTGCCGTGCATGAGTATGGCCATTTCTGGGTAGCTCGCCGTTGTGGCGTTATTGTTGAAAAATTCTCTATTGGATTTGGTAAATCTATTTGGAGTAGAAAAGGCAAAGACGGTACAGAATACAGCATTTCAATGATCCCTTTAGGTGGATATGTGAAGATGCTGGATGAGCGAGTCGATGACGTCCCTGAAGAATTAAAAAAACACGCATTTAATAATCGTCCGTTATGGCAACGAAGTGCAATTGTTGCTGCGGGTCCTATTGCTAACTTTATTTTTGCCGTTTTTGCTTGTTGGTTAGCTTTCATGATCGGGGTGACTGCATTAAAGCCAGTAGTTGGTTCTGTTGAAAACAACTCTATATTTTCTCAAGCAGGAATTGAATCTGGAGTGGAACTAAAAGCCATTTCAGGAATCAAAACCTCGGATTGGGAATCGGTTAATATGGCGATTGTTTCTCATATTGGTGATGAATCAATGACGGTAACTTATAGTGACAGCGATAATATTGGTGTTGATGTAACTAAGCGTTTGGATCTATCGTCATGGAAATTCGATCCTGAAAAAGATTCACCAATGCTAACGTTGGGTTTTAGACCTTACCGACCAGAAGTAACATTAACGATAGCTAATGTTAGTGATAATAGTGCCGCGAGTCGTTCTGGAATGTTAATTGGGGATATTCTTTCTTCAGTGAACGGTAAAGAATTATCCAAATGGCAGCAAATGGTGGATGAAATTCAAGGCAATCCTAGTGCGCCAATGTCAATTGTTGTTATTCGTGATGGCATTGATACGACATTGACGTTAACACCAGATAGCCGCGAGGATTCGGAAGGTAAATTAATCGGTTTTGCTGGTGTTTCACCTGAGTTTAAAGGGTGGCCTGAAGGATATCGTTATGAAAAACAATATGGTCCAATTGTTGCGTTAGAAAAAGCAATGATAAAAACTGGCAATATTATAGATTTAACATTAACCATGACTAAGAAGTTATTCACGGGTGATGTCGCTTTAAACAACCTAAGTGGTCCTATTTCTATAGCAAAAGGAGCAGGGGCCACCGCGGATTATGGTATTGTTTCATTTTTAGGATTTTTAGCCTTAATTAGCGTAAATTTAGGTATTATCAATTTATTACCTCTTCCGGTATTGGATGGCGGTCATTTACTGTTTTTTGCTATCGAGGGAATTACACGTAAACCCGTACCAGAAAGAGTTCAAGAAATCGGTTATAAAGTAGGAACAGCACTTATTATGTCTTTAATGGCTGTTGCATTATTTAACGACTTTATGCGCCTTTAAGCAGTAGCAAGGAATAATTAGACGTATTATGGCGATGAAAAAATTGTTGATTGCTACATTGCTTTTTAGCAGTGTAGCAGCACAAAGCGCAGAAACATTTGTAATTGATGATATACGCTTTGAGGGATTGCAGCGTGTAGCATTGGGTGCTGCGCTTTTAAAAACACCAGTCCGTGTTGGCGATAGTATGAGCCAACAAGATGTCTCTCAGGTAATTAAAGCTCTATTTGCCTCGGGTAACTTTGAAGATGTAAAAGTATTTCGTGATGGGAGCACGTTACTCATTCGAGTAACTGAGCGTCCTACGATTGCTAATATTTCCTTTTCTGGAAATAAAGCAATTAAAGAAGAACAATTACAACAAAATTTAGAAGCGTCTTCTGTTCGAGTAGGTGAGGCTTTAGATAGAACAACATTAAGTAACATAGAGAAAGGCTTAGAAGACTTCTACTATAGTGTTGGTAAATACAATGCAACAGTGCACGCCATTGTTACTCCGTTACCTCGAAATCGTGCTGATTTAAAATTTGTGTTTACTGAAGGTGTTTCCGCTAAAATTCAGCAAATTAACTTTATTGGAAATGAAGTCTTTACTGATGAGCAGCTATTAAGCCGTTTTAATCTAAATGTTGATGTTGCTTGGTGGAACTTTTTAGCGGATGAAAAGTATCAGAAGCAGGTTTTAGCGGGTGATATTGAAGCATTACGTTCGTATTACCTTGATCGTGGTTACTTAAAATTCCAAGTAGACTCAACACAAGTCTCAATCTCTCCTGATAAAAAAGGTGTGTATATCGCTTTAACCGTAAAAGAAGGTGAAGCTTATACTGTCAATGGCGTTAAATTCCAGGGCGACCTTATTGGTAAAAAAGAAGAGTTTGAAAAACTGGTTACTTTTGAAGATGGTGATGTTTATAACGGCTCAGCAGTTACGCGTTTAGAAGAAAGTGTAAAGCGTATTCTAGGTGAAGCGGGTTATGCATACCCTAAAGTTCGAACTATACCTGAATTTGATGATGAGAATCAGACCGTATCTTTGGCTATAAATGTTGAAGCGGGTAATCGCATATATGTGCGTGATATTAAATTTGTTGGTAACACATCAACAAAAGATGAAGTATTACGACGTGAAATGCGCCAGATGGAAAGTAGTTGGTTAAACTCTAAATCTATTGAAACGGGTAAAGCACGTTTGAACCGTCTAGGTTTCTTTGAAACTGTCGATGTTCAAACCGTACGTGTTCCTGGCTCTGATGATCAAGTTGATTTAATTTATTCAGTTAAAGAAGCGAACTCAGGAAGTGTTAACTTCGGTGTTGGTTATGGTACTGAATCAGGCGTAAGCTTCCAAGTTGGTCTGCAACAAGATAACTTCATTGGTTCTGGTAACCGTGTTGGTATCAAAGCCATGATGAACGATTATCAAAAGAACATCAGTTTAGATTATCGTGACCCTTACTGGAACCTAGATGGTGTCAGTCTTGGTGGTAAGATTTTCTATAATGAATTTGAAGCCTCTAATGCTGGTATCGTCGATTATACCAACCAAAGTTACGGTGGTAATTTAACGTGGGGTTTCCCATTTGATGAATTAAACTACTTTGAAATTGGTGTCGGTTATACGCATAACAAGATCTCTAATCTTAAAATGTATATGCAGATTGAACAATACTTGAATTCGGTTGGTGAAGCTTATGATGAAGCCGATCAAACACTGATTGTTAGTGATTTTGATGTAACATTATCATGGACGCGTAATAACTTGAACAAAGGGTATTTCCCTACAGCAGGTAACTACCAACGTGCTTCTTATCAAATAACAACACCAAACTCAGATTCTCAGTTCTTTAAAGCACAATATGAAGCTCGTCAATATTTCCCATTAACTAAGAAGCACGAGTTCGCTTTATTAATGCGTGGTAAAGTTGGCTATGGTAATGGTTATGGACAGACCGACGGTAACGATAACCTGTATCCATTCTATGAGAACTTTTACGCAGGTGGTTTTACAACGTTGCGTGGTTTTGGTTCAAACTCAGCAGGACCAAAAGCGGTTTATAATGAAAACTCAGTAGGGAATAACCCTAATTATAAAGCAACAGATGATTCTGTTGGTGGTAATGCAACCGCATTAGCAAGTATTGAGCTAATTGTACCAACCCCATTTGCAAGTGAAGAGGCTCAAGGTCAAATACGTACCAGTGTTTTCTTTGATATGGCAAGTGTGTGGGATACGGAATTTGATTATAAAGATCCAAAACCGGGTATGGACGGCGCTCAGTATTATTATGATTACTCTGATCCAACGAATTTCCGTTCATCTTATGGTGCAGCACTACAATGGATGTCACCAATGGGGCCGTTAGTATTCTCAGTTGCGAAACCAGTGAAGATTTATGAAGGTGATGATGAAGAATTCTTCAGTTTTACCATCGGGCGAACTTTCTAAGCATTGAATGCTCTAATAGAAAAGTGTTAATGTAAATGTTATCTATAGTAGATACTACAATAATTAAATAAGGGTATGATTTTGAATAAGTTGGTAAAAGCAGCCGCTTTAGGCACCGTTTTGTTAAGTGGTTCTTTTTTCGCTAATGCAGCAGAAGCAGCAACGAAAATTGGTTATGTAAACATGGCTCAAATTGTTCAGCAAATGCCACAAGGTGAAGCTATTTCAGAAAAGCTTCGTGCAGAATTTAAAGATCGTATCGATGAGCTTCGTGGCTTAGAGTCAAAAATCAAAGATAAAGTAGAAACGATTAAACGTGATGGTGAGCTACTTGGTAATTCAGGTAAAACAAAACTTGAGCGTGAAATTGCGTCTTTGCAATCAGATTATAAACTGAAGGCTCAAGCATTAGATGAAGATAATCGTCGTCGTCAAGGCGAAGAGCGTCAGAAACTAATCATGCAAGTTCAACAAACAGTTGAAAAAGTAGCAAACAAAGAAGGCTACGATATGGTTGTTGATGCAGCAACTCTACTTTGGGCACAACCTGAAGACAACCTATCAGAAAAAGTAATCAAAGCAATTAAATAAGGTTGAATATGACTCGTATTACGCTTGCTAAATTGGCAGAAAAATTAGGTGCAACCGTTCATGGTAACGGTGATGTTATTGTACATTCGATTGCTTCGATGAATAAAGCAAGAGAAGGAGACATTACGTTTCTTTCGAATGCAAAATATCGTAAGCAGTTAGCTGAGTGCCAAGCATCTGCAGTAATAGTAAAAGAAGCAGATGTTGAATTTTGCCAATCGAATGCATTAATAATGCGAGACCCATATTTAGGCTTTGCTCTAGCTGCACAGGCATTGGATACAACGCCTGCACCAGCTACGGATATCGCCCCTTCAGCTTATATTGCAGCTGATGCAATTATTGGTAAAGGGGTCGCTATTGGACACAATGCAGTCATTGAGTCAAAAGCGGTGATTGCAGATGGAGCGATTATTGGTTCTGGTTGTTTTATTGGACAAGAAGCAAAGATAGGTGAAAATACCAAGCTTTGGGCTAATGTTTCAATCTATCATCGAGTTGAAATCGGAAAATCCTGTTTAGTACAAGCTGGCACTGTTATTGGTTCTGATGGTTTTGGTTATGCAAACGATCGTGGCACTTGGGTTAAGATCCCACAATTAGGCACTGTTATTATTGGTGATAATGTGGAAATTGGTGCAAATGCAGCAATTGACCGTGGTGCGATTGATAATACGATTATTGAAAGTAATGTAATTATTGATAATCACATTCAAATCGCTCATAACGTACAAATCGGATCTGGTTCAGCGATGGCTGGTGGTACTATTGTTGCCGGCAGCACAAAAATTGGTAAACATTGTATCATCGGTGGCGGTTCGGTTATTAACGGTCACATTGAAATCACAGATGGCGTAACGATTACTGGCATGGGAATGGTAATGAGAGGCATCTCTGAGAAGGGAATGTACTCATCTGGTATTCCACTTCAGCCGAATAAAGAATGGCGTAAAACCGCGACACGAGTTCATAAAATTGATGATATGAATAAGCGTTTGAAAGCGGTAGAAAAAAAACTGGTTGATTAAGCTCAGTTTTTCAACATTCTAATTAATAAGTATTGGTCTGCATTTTGCAGGCCTTTGTCTATCTATTATTACTCTATTTGAGCTACACTATTACTCAGATATGATATTGTTTTACAGGAATACTATTTTGACTCGTGAAAATAAAACACTAACGATTACAGAGATTCAGGCACTATTGCCTCACCGTTACCCATTTTTATTAATTGACCGCGTAATCGACTTTGAAGAAGAAAAGTACTTGCATGCGATTAAAAACGTGTCAGTTAATGAGCCTCAGTTTACGGGTCACTTCCCTCAAATGCCTATATTTCCCGGTGTTCTTATTCTTGAAGCTATGGCTCAAGCAACGGGTTTGTTAGCGTTTAAATCGTTTGGTGCTCCTGCTGAAAATGAATTGTATTATTTTGCTAGTATTGATAAAGCAAAATTCCGTAAGCCAGTAGTGCCTGGTGATCAGCTTGTTCTTGAAGTTGAATTCATTAAAGATCGTCGCGGTATTGCTCTATTTAATGGTGTCGCAAAAGTTGATGGCGCTGTCGTATGTTCTGCTGAACTTAAATGTGCGAGACGAGAGTTTTAATTATGATTCATGAAACGGCTCAAATTCACCCATCCGCAGTTATTGAAGGTGATGTGACTATTGAAGCTAATGTATCTGTTGGCCCATTTAGTTATATTTCAGGCAATGTAACTATTGGAGAAGGTACAGAAGTAATGTCGCATGTTGTCATCAAAGGTGACACGATAATCGGCAAAGATAACCGTATTTTTTCATTCGCGATTATTGGTGAAGAAAGCCAAGATAAAAAATATGGCGGTGAAGCAACAAAAGTCGTTGTTGGTGATCGTAACTTTATCCGTGAAAGTGTTCAGATTCATCGCGGTACGGTTCAAGATCGTGGTGTAACAACCGTAGGTAATGACAACTTACTTTGTGTGAATGTACATATCGCGCATGATTGTATTGTTGGCAGTAACATCATCATGGGTAACAATGCAACGTTAGCGGGCCATGTCACTATTGAAGATTATGCGATTGTTTCTGCATTATCTCCAGTGCATCAGTTCTGTACAGTTGGAGCTCATAGCTTTATTGGCGGTGCATCTGTTGTTGTTCAAGACGTTCCTCCTTTTGTTATGGCACAAGGAAATCACTGTAAACCTTTTGGTATTAATATCGAAGGGCTAAAGCGCCGTGGTTTTGAAAAGCCTGAAATTCATGCTATTCGCCGTGCTTATAAAGCGCTTTACCGTAACGGTAATACGTTAGAAGAAGCAAAAGAAGAGATAAAGACAGAAATTGAAGCATTCCCAGTTCTTCAAGGTTTCTTAGATTTGTTTGAAAAATCTACGCGCGGTATTATTCGTTAATTATGGCGTTTAGATAATTATATAAGCATATTATAAAGGCCTATTTCGTGTAGGCCTTTTTTATTTTGGAGTAAATATGACCAAACCATTACGAATCGGTATCGTTGCAGGAGAACTCTCTGGTGACACGCTAGGTGAAGGCTTTATTAAGTCGGTTAAAGCACAATATCCTAATGCTGAGTTTGTAGGGATCGGTGGACCTAAAATGATAGCTCAAGGGTGTGAGTCATTATTTGATATGGAAGAGCTGGCGGTAATGGGCTTGGTTGAGGTTCTTGGACGTTTACCTCGTTTATTAAAAGTTAAAGCTGAACTTGTCCGTTATTTTTCTCAAAATCCACCGGATGTTTTTATTGGTATTGATGCGCCTGATTTTAACTTACGTTTAGAGAAAACGTTGAAAGATTCGGGTATCAAAACCGTTCATTATGTGAGCCCTTCTGTTTGGGCTTGGCGTCCAAAGCGTATTTTTAAAATCGATGCAGCAACTGATTTAGTTCTCGCCTTTTTACCGTTTGAAAAAGTATTTTATGATAAATACAATGTGGCTTGTGAATTTATTGGTCATACATTGGCAGATGCGATCCCAATGCAGAGTGATAAAATAGCGGCTCGTAAATTGTTGGGTCTAGAATTAGATCGCCAATGGTTAGCGGTATTACCTGGGAGCCGTGGTGGTGAAGTGGCATTAATCGCAAAACCGTTTATAGAGACGTGTCAGAGAATACATCAAAAACACCCTAATATGGGGTTTGTTGTGGCGGCCGTGAATGAAAAACGTCGTGAGCAATTTGAAGTGATTTGGAAAGAAACGGCTCCTGAACTTAAATTTATTATCATTCAAGATACCGCTCGTAATGTAATGACTGCCGCAGATTCTGTTTTATTGGCTTCTGGTACAGTAGCACTTGAATGTATGCTAATTAAAAGACCAATGGTTGTTGGTTACCAAGTGAATAAATTAACCGGATGGATTGCGCAAAAACTCTCTATCACCGAATTTGTTTCATTGCCTAATGTGTTAGCAGGAAAGGAATTGGTTCAAGAGTTTATTCAAGAAGAGTGTCATCCTGATTTTCTATACCCTGCGATGGAAAAAGTATTAAGCCAAGATAACAGCGAATTGATCGATAGATTTACAGAGATGCACCAGTGGATTAAAAAAGATGCAGATAAACAAGCTGCTAATGCCGTCTTACGTCTAATTAATAAAGAAACAGCAGAATAATCTAATGACAAAGAAAATAGATTCTAAAGAATTACCTCCATTTGAGTACCCACAAGGCTATCAGTTATTTGCGGGCGTTGATGAAGTTGGACGCGGCCCGTTAGTGGGTGCGGTTGTGACTGCTGCTGTTATTTTAGATCCTAATAATCCAATTGAAGGATTAACGGATTCAAAAAAATTGACAGAAAAAAAACGTGATTTGTTATTTCCTGAAATTCAAGAAAAAGCGTTAGCTTGGTCTTTAGGGCGATGTGAAGCACATGAGATCGATGAGTTGAATATTTTACAAGCCACAATGGTTGCGATGCAAAGAGCTATTGCTGGGTTGAAGGTTACTCCTGATTTCGCTCTAATTGATGGGAATAAGGTGCCTGAATTGCCAATGGCTGGTTTAGCGGTTGTAAAAGGTGATTTACGCGTTCAAGAGATCAGCGCGGCTTCAATTCTTGCTAAGGTTACTCGTGACAGAGAAATGGAAGTATTGGATAAAGAGTTCCCTCAATATGGCTTTGCTAAACACAAAGGTTATCCAACCAAGGCGCATTTTGCTGCGATTGAAGAGCACGGTGTTATTTCAGAGCATCGTCGTAGTTTTAAACCTGTAAAACGTGTTTTAGGGATCGAGTAATGTCTGAAACCAAATTCGTACACCTTAGGGTACACAGTGATTTCTCCTTAATTGATGGGCTTTCAAAGGTTCCACCATTAGTTAAAAAGATGGCTGAGTTAAATATGCCAGCGATGGGGTTGACTGACTTTACCAACTTGTGTGGTTTGGTTAAATACTATTTTGCAGCACATGGTGCAGGTATTAAACCGATTATTGGTGCTGACTTTAAAGTTCAATCAACAGAGTTTGGTAATGAACTGTTTAATTTGACCGTTTTGGCAAAAAATAATGAAGGTTATAAAAACCTGACTTTATTGATATCAAAAGCTTATTTGCGTGGCCATGTTCAACATACCCCTGTTATGGATAAAGAGTGGTTAATTGAACATAAAGAAGGATTAATTATCCTTTCTGGTGCGAAAAATGGGGATGTAGGTAAAGCCTTATTAAAAGGTAATCAAGAATTAGTTAATGAATGTGTCGATTTTTACAAAACGTATTTTCCTGATCATTATTATTTAGAATTGATCCGGACAGGGCGTGTTGACGAAGACAGCTATCTTCATTTTGCTGTTGATCTTGCTGAAAAAGAAGGGTTGCCAGTTGTAGCAACAAATGATGTTTGTTTTATCAAAGCCGATGATTTTGATGCTCATGAGATCCGTGTCGCGATTCATGATGGCTTTACTTTAGAAGATCCTCGTCGACCTAAAAACTACAGTTCACAACAGTATTTGAGAACGGAAGAGGAGATGTGTGAGCTTTTTGCTGACATCCCAGAAGCGTTAGAAAACAGTGTTGAGATAGCCAAGCGTTGTAATGTTACCGTTCGTTTAGGTGAATACTTTCTGCCTAACTTCCCAACGGAAGGAATGAAGATTGAAGATTTCCTCGTCAAGAAATCTCAAGAAGGATTAGAAAGACGTTTAGCCTTTTTGTTCCCAGATGAAAAAGTACGTTTAGAGCGTCGACCAGAATACGATGAACGTCTGCAAATAGAACTCGATGTAATTAACCAAATGGGATTCCCTGGTTATTTCTTGATCGTAATGGAGTTTATCCAGTGGTCAAAAGATAACTTAATTCCAGTTGGACCTGGGCGAGGGTCAGGTGCTGGTTCACTTGTTGCCTATGCGTTAGATATTACCGATCTCGATCCACTTGAATATGACCTGTTATTCGAACGATTCTTGAACCCTGAGCGTGTCTCGATGCCCGATTTCGATATCGACTTCTGTATGGATAAGCGTGATAAGGTTATTGAGCACGTTGCTGAAATATATGGTCGTGATGCGGTATCCCAAATTATTACCTTTGGTACGATGGCGGCTAAAGCGGTAATTCGAGATGTTGGTCGAGTGCTTGGTCATCCTTATGGTTTTGTTGATCGTCTTTCAAAGTTAATACCGACAGATCCTGGTATGACGTTAGCGAAAGCTTTTGAAGCAGAACCACAACTGCCTGAACTGTATAATGCAGATGAAGAAGTTCGTGCTCTTATCGATATGTGTAGAATCTTAGAAGGTTGTACACGAAATGCAGGTAAGCATGCGGGTGGTGTTGTTATTTCACCAACGACGATTACGGATTTCTCACCATTGTATTGTGATGCGGATGGTAATTTCCCTGTTACACAGTTTGATAAGAATGATGTTGAAACCGCAGGTTTAGTTAAATTCGACTTCTTAGGCCTACGAACCTTAACGATCATTGATTGGGCGTTGGGTTTAATTAACCCTCGACGAGAAAAAGAAGGAAAAGAAGCGGTTCGAATCGAATCGATCCCTCTTGACGATCAAGCGTCCTTTAAGTTGTTACAAAATTCAGAAACGACCGCGGTATTCCAGTTAGAATCTCGTGGAATGAAAGATCTGATCAAGCGATTACAGCCCGATAGCTTTGAAGATATCATCGCTTTGGTGGCACTTTTCCGTCCTGGTCCTTTGCAATCAGGGATGGTAGATAACTTTATTGACCGTAAACATGGTCGTGAAGAGGTGTCTTATCCTGATGTAAATTGGCAGCATGAGTCATTAAAAGAAACGCTAGAACCAACGTACGGCATTATTTTATACCAAGAACAAGTAATGCAAATTGCACAGATCTTAGCGGGTTATACGCTAGGTGGCGCCGATATGCTTCGTCGTGCTATGGGTAAGAAAAAACCCGAAGAAATGGCAAAACAGCGTGGTACGTTTAAAGACGGTGCGATTGCGAATGGCGTAGATGGCGAGTTGTCGATGAAAATCTTCGACTTGGTAGAAAAGTTTGCCGGTTATGGTTTTAACAAATCGCACTCAGCGGCCTATGCTCTGGTTTCTTATCAAACATTATGGTTAAAAACGCACTATCCAGCCGAATTCATGGCAGCGGTAATGACGGCCGATATGGATAATACGGACAAAATCATCGGCTTAGTTGATGAATGTTTTCGTATGAAACTGAAAGTATTACCGCCAGATGTAAATGCGGGCCTTTATCGTTTTAATGTTGATGAAGATGGCGCCATTGTTTACGGTATTGGTGCGATTAAAGGGGTTGGTGAAGGCCCTATTGAAAATATTATCGAAGCACGAAATAAAGGTGGTTATTTCCGTGATTTATTCGATTTTTGTTCTCGAATTGACACGAAAAAAACCAATAAACGTATTGTGGAAAAATTAATTCGTTCTGGTGCTTTGGATCGCCTTGGTCCTCATAGAGCCGCATTAATGGCATCGGTAGAAGATGCAATGAAGGCGGCAGGTCAACACCATCAAGCAGAATCGTTTGGGCAATCAGACATGTTTGGGGTATTAACTCAAGCACCAGAAGAAGTCGAACAAGCTTATACGCATGTTCCGCGATGGCCAGAGAAAGTATGGCTTGAAGGGGAGCGGGAAACCTTAGGTCTTTATCTAACGGGGCACCCCGTTAATGCGTACATTAAAGAATTGTCTCGATATACAACGTGGCGTTTGAATGATGCTCACGTTACGAGACGCGATCAAACTGTAACGGTTGCAGGTTTAGTTATTGCTGCTAGAGTAATGACCACCAAACGAGGCAGTCGTATTGGTTTAATGACATTAGATGACCGATCTGGCCGAATGGAAGTGATGTTGTTCTCTGATGCCCTTGATCGATACGCTGATTTGCTAGAAACTGACAAAATAGTGCTTGTTTCTGGACAGGTCAGCTTTGATGATTTCAATGGGGGGCTTAAAATGTCTGCCCGTGAAGTGATGTCATTGGGAGATGCACGAGAAAAATACGCTCGTGGATTGTCCGTTTCTGTTACCGATGCGCAAATTAACAACCAATTTTTTGAACGCTTTAGTCAAATACTAGAGCCTAATCGGGCAGGGACTGTCCCGGTAAACGTATATTATCAGCGAGCCGATGCTCGTGTTAAGTTGGTCCTAGGGACGGAGTGGCGAGTTACGCCAACAGACCAACTAATAGATGATTTGAAGTCGTTGCTTGGCGAACAGCAAGTCGAGCTTGAATTTAACTAGAATAAGTAAGGCTGCTAATTTGAGCGGCCTTGAACTAACAAGGATTCTTTAATGAGCCTAAATTTTCTTGAATTTGAAAAACCAATTGCAGAACTAGAAGCTAAAATTGAAGCGCTGCGTGATATTTCTCGTCGTGGTGGTGATAATGCACTTGATCTAGATAAAGAAATTAAGCAATTAGAAGATAAATGTTTAGATCTTAAAAAGAAAACATTTAGTGATTTAGGTGCGTGGGAAGTTGCTCAACTTGCTCGTCACCCAGAACGTCCATATGTATTAGATTACATTGAACTTATGTTTACTGAGTTTGATGAATTAGCCGGTGATCGTGCTTTTGCTGATGATAAAGCATTAGTGGGTGGTATGGCTCGTTTAGATGGCCGTCCTGTGATGATAATTGGTCATCAAAAAGGACGTGGCACGAAAGAAAAAGTACGTCGCAATTTTGGTATGCCAAAACCTGAAGGTTACCGTAAGGCAAAACGTTTAATGCAAATGGCTGAGCGTTTTAAAATGCCGATCATTACTTTTATTGATACTGCTGGTGCTTATCCAGGTGTTGGTGCTGAAGAACGTGGTCAATCTGAAGCCATTGCTACGAACCTTAAAATCATGTCTGAGCTAAGTGTTCCTGTGATTTGTAATGTTGTTGGTGAAGGCGGTTCTGGTGGTGCTCTTGCTATCGGTGTAGGTGATTATGTTAACATGCTTCAATACTCTACGTATTCAGTGATTTCTCCTGAAGGTTGTGCTTCAATTTTATGGCGTGATTCAGATAAAGCACCTCAAGCGGCTGAAGCAATGGGACTTGTTGCTCCTCGTTTAAAAGAGCTAGAGTTGATTGATACGATCATTGATGAACCATTAGGTGGTGCGCATCGTAATCATAAAGCAACGGCTGAGAATATTAAGCAACGTTTAATTGAACAATTGAACGAGCTTGAAGGTTTTGATGAAGAAGCGTTGCTTGAACGTCGTTATCAACGTTTAATGAATTACGGTTACTGCTAATAATTATGAGTAAAGTTCGGAACTAGATTCGCGAATTTTAATAATATAGAGTAAAGTGAAAACGAGCCTTAGTGCTCGTTTTTTTCATTTTTAGGTTTTAATTTTATATGCTTTCTTCTCATTTCTCTCAGACATTATCTCTTTATATTTCACCTAAATCAGAACTCGTGGTTGCATTCAGCGGCGGTGTTGATTCTGTTGTATTGCTTCATCTAGCGGCTTATTACTCTAAGTTACATCAATTACCTTGTGTTGCTGTTTATGTAAATCATGGATTAAGTGAACACGCTGTTGAGTGGGAAGTTTTTTGTCAATCTTATTGCGATAGCCTTGGTATCTCGTTGTTTATTGAACGAGTTAACTTAGATATTGGTCCACAACAGAGCTTAGAAGAAGTTGCGCGAGAAGCACGTTACGATGTGCTTGCAAAACACATTAATAACCATTCTTTGTTATTAACAGGGCAACACCAAGATGATCAAGTAGAAACCTTTTTCTTAGCATTGAAAAGAGGAAGTGGTCCTGCTGGTTTATCGTCAATGCCCGTAATAGCCCCTTTTGTTACGGGACGAAAATGTCGACCATTATTGTCTACTTCTCGGTGTGATATTGAAGCGTATGCAAACGTGAATCAATTGAAATGGGTAGAAGATGAAAGCAATAAAGATACTCGCTTTGACCGAAACTTCTTACGCCACAAGGTAACCCCATTGTTGCGTCAACGTTGGCCTAGTTTTGCTTCAGCGGTGAATCGCAGTGCACAATTATGTGCAGAACAAGAGCAGTTATTGACTGAACTACTTCAACCAAAAGTGAAGGCTTATCAAAATACGATTCAAGGTATTTCGATTGAATCGCTTGCACTTGAATCTGAAGCGGCTTGCAAGGTTATATTAAGGTTATGGTTAAAACAGTTTTCTATTCTTTTGCCGACCCAAGCTCAATTAGGCGTGCTATGGAACGAAGTGGCTAATGCACAGCAAGATGCAAATCCTTGTTTAGAAATTAATTCGATCCAATTACGACGTTTTCAAGGTTACCTGTATTGCCTTCCACAATATGGCGATGTCTCGCAGTGGAACTCGGAATTAAAGGAAATATTAACCTTACCTGATGGGTTAGGAGATATCGAATTGAAGCAAACAGTAGGCGGCAATGATTCTGATTTGATGCCTTTATTTCTGCGATCGCCTTTGAGCGGTGAGAGAGTGACGGTGCGTTTTGATAGTACGGGATTAATTGCTCATCCAGAGGCAAGACAACATAGTCGTAAAATGAAAAAGTTGTATCAAGAGTATGGGATCCCTAGTTGGCAAAGAACACGATTGCCGCTCATTTTTTATAATGACCAATTAGCGGCTGTTACTGGGTTATTTGTATGTAAAGCATTTTCAGGAAAAGAGTGTGAGCTGATCTGGCATAAATCAGGCTCAATATAGACATTCGGAATTTACTTGGCAAAATGACTAAAAAAATAAAGGAGCAGTGTAAATGAAAAAAGTAATTGGACTGGCAGTTATCGGCTTATTGGTATCAACGTCTACATTTGCAGCGGGTGATGCCGCAGCAGGGAAAGCAAAATCTGCAATTTGTGCTTCATGTCATGGGGCGAATGGTATTGCGGTGATTCCGGGTTACCCGAACTTGAAAGGGCAGAATGCACAATATATCGAATCTTCATTAAAAGCTTATAAGAGTAAGCAGCGTAATGGCGGTAATGCGGCAATTATGCAACCAATGGCGGCAATGCTGAATGATACTGATATCTCAAATTTAGCGGCTTACTATTCTACGATGAAATAGAGCGGAAGTAAGTAATGCGATTCCTTGGTTGAATGTTGATGGCCCCTCGACGATAATGGTCTGATATTTACTATTGATGTTAAGGGATTAATATGAAGAAGATCGAAGCAATCATCAAACCGTTTAAATTAGATGATGTGCGAGAAAGCCTTGCTGATGTAGGTATCACAGGTATGACTGTCTCTGAAGTAAAAGGCTTTGGACGTCAAAAAGGTCATACTGAATTATACCGTGGCGCTGAATACATGGTCGATTTCTTACCGAAAGTAAAATTAGAAATTGTTGTGAATGATGATGTTGTCGATCAATGCATTGACGCTATCATTGAAACGGCGCAGACTGGAAAAATTGGTGATGGTAAAATTTTCGTCACTGACGTAAGCCGTGTTATTCGTATCCGAACGGGCGAAGAAGACGAAGACGCAATTTAATTAATACTGTTCTGTTTGAATGGTATAACGTAAGGAAGGAGTGATGATTCACTCCTTTTTTGTTTATGAAAAAGAAAACAATATTTATATCAACCGTTGCACTGCTTATTGGTGCGATGATTATGGCTAAATCGTTTATTTTTACGATCCCTTTAAAACCAGAGTTAATAGAACTTACGCCTGATTCTATGGATTATAAGACGGGTTGTGCTGAGTTCGATGAATCAAAACCTATCGACCGTGATGGTACTATCAACGTACTTGTTTGGAATATTTATAAACAACAAAAACAAGACTGGGAACCTGCGTTAAGAAAGTTAACTCAAAAAGCAGATTTGGTTTTATTGCAAGAAGCGAGTTTAACGCCTGAATTAAAAGCGTTTATTATTGATAAAAGTTATTCTGCTGAATTGGTCAGAGCGTTTGATGTGTTTGATACCAGTGCGGGAGTGTTAAGTCTTGCAAAAGTACAAGCGGAGCGCGCCTGTGCCCATACCGCGATAGAACCTTGGTTACGTTTACCTAAATCAGCGTTATTATCTGAATACGCGTTATCTAATGACGAATCGTTAATGGTGGTTAATGTTCATGCCATCAATTTCACATTAGGAATCGAAGATTATCAACGCCAAATGAGTGATTTAGAAAAGGAAGTTAAAAATCATGTTGGGCCACTGATTTTGGCGGGTGATTTTAATTCTTGGAGTAGTGCTAGATTAGAGGCATTAGATCAAGAAGTGGCTCGCCTTAGATTAAAAGAAGTTCGGTTTACGCCTGATGAGCGAATGATATTTATGACAGGGTTACCTTTGGATCATGTTTTTTATCGAGGTTTAAATGTAAAAGAAGCGCACTCAATAAAGAGTAACGCTTCTGATCATAATCCATTAGAAGTTAGTTTTAGCCTGAAAAGGCCGTAATTAATCCCCATAATGTAAAGCAAGCAACCCATGGAAGGGCGGAGATTATAAGTGCTCTTGCTCTGTCTAAATCCGTCCATGCGCCAAGAGCTGCATAGCCTAAAACAATGTACCAAGGCATTAATAACGGGAATGAACTCGCGTAAGCAGACCAATGATCTGTCATTGGTAGCTTGATTAAGCCATTCAAGCTATTTAAATCAGCCGCGTAAGGCATCGTATTCGCGTGATTTAGTAAAAGACTTATATAGCTAGCAATATCGCCAATAAGCGCTGGAAACATCACTATTGTGCTTGCAGCGACCCATTTAAAGTAACCATGTTGGTACTTGCTTGTAAGCGTGCGGGGAACTACACCTAACAAATAAAATTCATTATGCGTATCTTACGATCTTTCATTTAACGAGAACGTAATTATGCAAAAAGATAAAAAGAGAACACCAGAGCAATGGCACGCTCTATTTGAATCTCAGCAATCTAGCAAGCTTAGTGCCGCTGAATTTTGTCGTAACCATAATATTCTGCCAAAGACATTTAGTGCACGTAAAGCACGATGGAAACAAAAGATTAACGCTTCTACTTTCTTGAAAGTAGAAGCGTTAACATCAACTATCATCGCCACTCCACAATTACCAGATATTCAACTTTCTATCGGAAAATTGCGATTAACATTGCCAGCTAATACTGAACCTCACTGGATAGGACTCTTATTAAAAGGGTATCAATCATGAATGTATTTACTGATGTTTCCACCATTTATCTTCATCGTGATTTTGTCGATTTTCGCAAGGCCATTAATGGCCTTGTCGTGATTGTTGAGCAAGAAATGCAACTATCACCGTTTAGTGATGCTCTATTTATATTTTGCAATAAGCCTCGTGATAAACTCAAAATATTGTATTGGGATAAAACAGGATTCGCTTTATGGTACAAGCGATTAGATGAAGACCGCTTCAAATGGCCACGAAATATAAATAACGATACGTTAGCATTATCAGAGCAGCAACTGACACTGCTATTACAAGGTTTTGATATCTTAGGACATCAACCGGTACATTATCAAACAACCCTTTAAATAGTTGATTCTCAGTCAAGAATAGGAGGCAACCGATTGATTACCTGTATTATCGTTATATAGTCATCTACATGACTGATAAAATAAAACCACTTCCTGATACCATTGACGAGCTGAAAGCACTTGTGCTTCAGCTTGAAAATAAATATAACCGTCTTCTAGAGCAATTTCGACTGGCTCAACATCAGCGCTTTGGTAAAAGCAGTGAATCTGACTCGACTCAATTTGATTTATTCAATGAAACAGAAGAAGAAATCATCATTGAAAATGATGACACACAAACGATTACCTACACTCGTCAAAAGCCAAAACGCCAACGCTTACCTGAAGACTTACCGCGTACTGTTATTATCCACGACATAAAAGATAAAACTTGTAAGTGTTGCGGTCTAGAGATGCATGCGATGGGTAAAGACATCAGTGAAAAGTTGGAATTTGTACCAGCTAAAGTGGAAGTTATTCAACATGTTCGTCCTAAATATGCTTGCCGAAATTGTGAAAAAAACAATACTTCAGTAGACATTAAACAAGCCCCAATGCCAGCGTCACCAATCCCTAAAGGGATTGCGACCGCAAGTTTACTTGCTCAAATTATTACGGCTAAATTTCAATACAGTCTTCCACTTTATCGTCAAGAAACGTTATTTCAGCAATGGGGTATCATTATTGGACGGCGAACGATGGCGGATTGGTTAATAAAATGCTCGGTACTATTTACCCCTCTTAATAACGAGTTACATCGTATTTTGCTTGAACAACCCACTCTGCATTGTGATGAAACAACGGTAAATGTGTTGGATGTTGAAAAAGCAAAATGTTATATGTGGGTCTACTGCTCTGGCTATGATTCTCCAGGCTCTGGTGTTTTGCCTGGAATTGTACTTTATGATTATCAATCTAGCAGGCATGGCTACCATCCAGTTAACTTTTTAAAAGGTTATAACGGGTATTTACATACCGATGGTTACCAAGGTTATGAACAAACTGAAGCGATTTTAGTTGGCTGTTGGGCACACGCACGTCGACGATTTATTGAGGCTCAACGTGTTCAAGTAAAAGGGAAAACAGGGAGTGCAGATTGGGTATTGAGTAAAATCCAAAAGCTATACCGGATCGAATCGTTATTAAAAGAGGCTTCCCCTGAAGCCAAGTATGTTGCTAGGCAGACAGAAGCCCGCGATTTACTTAAAGAGCTCCGTGATTGGCTTGATAGCGCAGTTAGTCGAGTATCACCTAAAACAAAATTAGGTGAGGCGATTAGCTATACATTAAATCAATGGGATAAATTAGTTCGTTATATTGATGATGGATTGTTATCTATTGATAACAATCGAGCAGAGCGAGCGGTTAAACCGTTTGTTATCGGCCGGAAAAACTGGTTATTTTCGGGTTCAACGGCTGGTGCAGATTCAAGTGCAATGCTTTACAGCATTGTAGAAACAGCAAAGGCAAACGGATTAATCCCTTACGATTATATTAGGTATTGTCTAGATCGTTTATGTGTTGGATCGCCAGATATCGATTCACTTTTACCTTGGAATGTAAAAGACAAGGTGTAGTTCCCCGCACGCTTACACTTGCTTTGCTTTGTCGCTAATTTGAACCACAAAGCTAATAGCAATACAGAAGCAATTCTTCCCATCACGTCGTTAATCACTTCCCCAGCTAACAGAATTTCTTTTGTTAGCCACTCTGCTTTTACTTGCCCGCCAATGCTGTCAATTTGTTGAGTTAAACTTGTTACGACCCAATTAAAATTAACAAGGTCAAAGTACGTACCCCAAAAGATAAAAGGCGAAAAAATCAAGAGCAAGAAAGGAAGCCAAGCCCATTTTCCATGTTCATATAACGCGGCGAAACAATCTGTTGGCGATCGAAAAATATCGACTAATAAAATTAACGGATTTGAAGAAGGGGTCATACATTTGCCTTAGTAACATCAAAGTAAAGTTTTAATTTTTGTCCCGGCTTAATATAAGAGCCACGTTCGATGCTATTCCATTTCATGATGTCTGTCACAGAGACACTGAATTTTTGTGCAATAGAGCTAAGGTTATCGCCTTGACGGATTTGGTAATGAACCGTACGGATTATCCCACCATCAGAATTGCTTTTCCAAATGACTAATTTTTGTCCAACACGCAATGAATCTTTTGGTGCCATGCCGTTCCATTTTGCTAAATCACGATAAGAGATGCTGTTATCACGAGCGATGCTCCATAACGATTCTCCATCTTTAACGGTATGGTCAGATTTGTATTTTCCTTTTGCTTTGGCTTGAGTTTTCTTTAAGCGCTGTGGTGCACTTAATGCATAGGTTTTATTGCCTTGAGAAGCCGTTGGAATTAATAAATATTGATCAACTCGAATGCTCGTACCATTTAAGTCATTGGTTTGTTCAATGATGCTAGAGGTCGTATTATGCTTCACTGCTAATTGACTGATTGTATCGCCGGATTGAACTTTGTAGCGCACAACTTTCATTGTTTTATTGCCATTCTTTTTCAGATTGGCATTAAAACGATCGACTTTATCAATCGGTAATAATAGATGATAAGGGCCATCTGGTGACGTTGCCCATTGATTGTATCCAGGGTTATAGCCTTGCAATTCAGAGATTGAAATACCCGCAAATTCTGCCGCAATCGCCAAATCTAATTGTTTATTTGGGTCTACCATTTCGAGTACAGGTTTGTTGGCAATAGGTGGCAATTCTACCCCGTATTTTTCATGGTTTTTAATGATGTCAGCTAATGCTAATAATTTAGGGACATAACCGCTGGTTTCTTCTGGTAAATCTAATGAAAAGAAATCGGTAGGTTTACCTAAGTTTTTATTTTTTCGGATTGCTCTAGATACTCGTCCACCACCACTGTTGTAAGATGCAATCGCTTGTTGCCAATTGCCATCAAAGCGACGGTCAAAATATTCCATGTAATCTAATGCTGCATTCGTTGCCGCAGGTACATCACGACGACCGTCATACCACCAATTACGTTCTAATTTAAAGCGATCAGCCGTTCCTGGGACAAATTGCCATAGACCAGCGGCACTGCCGTGGGAGTAAGCAAAAGGGTCAAACGCACTTTCAACGATAGGAAGAAGAACTAACTCCATAGGAAGTCCGCGTTTTTCAATTTCAACAGTGATCATATACAGAAACGGTTGAGCTCGTTTGGCAACAGTACGCAGGTGACTTGGGTGTTTAATGTACCAATTACGATAATAATCGACCGATTTATGATCTGGAATTGGCATATTTAATTGCATTGCAATACGTTGCCATACGTCTTCTTGTTCTTGAGGGGTAAGCTCCGGTTTTTCGATTGATTTAATTTCTGCTGGTTTGGTATCTTGCTTTGAAGGCGTAGAGATAGCAGAAGTCGTATCAGGCTGTGTTTTTTCTGATGGTGGAGCACTTTGACAGCCTGCCAATAACGCTAATCCAATCCAATGGAGCTTAAGTTTCATTAATTATTGCCTTCAAGTTGTGTTTGATTATTTTTTATTTGGGTGCAGATAATACTTGGCAACAATCGTCCAGACAAGTTTCATCATTAAAACTCGTCTTTCCATCTCCTTAATGCGGCAAAGGTTGCAACTTCGGAATCATTTTCTACTTTGGACGAAACGGCTTGTTTTACACTTGCTTCACTGGTTCTTAAAAAAGGATTAATGAGCTTTTCTCGTTGCATCGTTGTTGGGATCGTTGCTTTTCCATTTGCTCGAAGTCGTAAAACTTTTTCACGATATTGTTGTAAATAATCGTTATCAGGTTCAACCGCCAACGCAAAAGCAAGATTGGACGCAGTGTATTCATGGGCGCAATACACTTCTGTTTCATCGGGTAATGCGGCCAATTTTTGCAGTGAATGAAACATTTGTTCTGCGGTGCCTTCAAATAAGCGACCACAACCGGCTGAGAAAAGGGTATCACCACAAAATAGTTTTTCATCACCAATGTAAGCGATATGACCTTTTGTGTGTCCTTCAACGCCTAGCACCATGAATTTTTCATTGAATAATTCAACAAAATCACCATCACCAACGGGATGAGTGAGGGTTGGAATAGGTTCATTTTCAGGGCCTACAACATTGATGTTTGGAAATTGACGAACAAGTTCAGGAACCCCACCAATATGATCATGGTGGTGGTGCGTAATTAAAATTGCATCTAAAATAAGACCATGCTCTTTAAGGCAGGCAAGCACTGGGGCTGCTTCTCCTGGATCAACCACAACACAATGATTATCATTGTTGTGAATTAACCAAATGTAATTATCATTAAATGCAGGTATGCTTTTTATTAATAGCATTCACCTTTCTCCAAATTTTTATAAAGTATTAATATTTTGTAGGTAACTGTATTGATTAAGCCAGCACTGCTTGATAAAAAAATTGAAAAACCGCATTCATGGTCGTCTATTCCTCATGGGAACTGGATTCGTGAGTTGATCCAATCACGCCTTGATGAATGGTGCCCTAAGCTATTTGGTTATCATATGCTAAAAGTGGGTGGTTTGAGTGCTGAGCTAGATAGTTACTTTTGTAACATTAAACACCAAGTTAGCTTAGATAACAAAAATTCCCTAAAAAATATTTGCGCTGATTTACCTCAACTCCCTTTTCTTGAGAAAAGTATAGATGCGTGTGTGCTAGCACACCAACTTGATTACTCATCGGACCCTCATCAATTATTGCGAGAAGTTGATCGTGTTTTAATTCATGATGGCTACGTGATCCTTACTGGATTTAACCCAATGAGTGCCATTGGTATCGCAAGTTTATTCCCTTGGCGTAAAAACAATTTACCTTGGAGTGGGCGAATGTTTACTCCTCATCGAATTAAAGATTGGTTAGCGGTGTTAAATTTTGAAGTGGTATATAGCGATTGTTTCGCTTTAGCGCCGTTAACTCGCTATCAAACGATTTGGACATGGTTTGAGAATTTAGGGGGAGAGTCGGTAAAACCGGTAAGTGGTATTTATTTTATTGTAGCAAGAAAGCGGACCTATCCATTAAAAGCGATAAAATCGGCCTGGAAAAAGAAGCCAAAATTGGCTCCAATTTCGGTAGCACAGACTCGTCAGGGAAAAGTGAACTCAGATTAGCCTGGGTAACCTGTATCGTCCTGGGTTGGATTCTCTGCGGCGGTACGTGCTAAATCGTCACACATTTCATTCTCACGATGACCAGCATGACCTTTAACCCAGCGCCAATCGACCGTGTGACGTTCTGCCTCTGCATCTAATTGTTTCCAAAGGTCGGCATTTACGACTGGTTTTTTATCTGCTTTTTTCCACCCTCGTTTTTTCCAACCATGTATCCATTGAGTGATACCTTGACGAACGTATTGGCTATCCGTCGTTAACACCACAATACAAGGTTCTTTAAGGTTACGTAAGGCGACGACAGCAGCAAGCATTTCCATACGGTTGTTTGTGGTTTGGTTAAACCCACCTGAAAATGTTTTTTCTGTGCCTTTATAGCGCATAACAATACCATAGCCACCAGGACCAGGATTGCCTAAGCAAGAGCCATCTGTGAAAATTTCAACCTGTTTCATTATCTCTGTTATCATTAGAGGAATTTAGAAATAGTCTGACACAAATGAGCCTATGAATACTAGCGACAATTCCCCGAATAGAATTATTGTTCTCGATACAGAAACCACCGGTATGAATTTATCTGGCGGCCCTATTTATGAGGGTCACCGTATAATTGAAATTGGTGCGGTAGAAATAATCAACCGAAAATTAACTGGAAATCATTTTCATGTATACATTAAGCCAGATCGACTGATTGATCTTGAAGCTATTGATGTTCATGGTATTACCGATGAATTTTTGTATGGTAAGCCAGAATATAAAGACATCCATGATGAATTTTTAGCGTTCATTAAAGGGGCTGAGCTTGTCGCTCACAATGCACCCTTTGATGTTGGGTTTATGGATTATGAATTCAGTAAACTTAACAAACTTATTGGTACCACGGATCAGTATTGTAAGATCACCGATACCTTGGCCATGGCGAAGAAAATTTCCCCTGGTAAGCGAAATAATCTAGATGTGTTATGTGGTCGTTACGGCATAGATAACTCGCATCGAACGCTTCACGGCGCTTTACTCGATGCCGAAATACTGGCAGATGTTTATCTGTTAATGACAGGCGGACAAACCAGCTTAAGTTTCTCAGCAGGAGGAAATGAGTCTGATTCTTCTGAAGAAAGTATTAATAGATTGAATTTAGGACGAAAAGGATTAAAGGTTTTACGTGCAACGGCCGATGAATTAGAAGCGCATGAAAAGCGCTTGGATATCGTTGGTGATGCCTGTTTGTGGCGTAATTAGGAGTTTTAGTATGTGGCGGTTATTGATAATTGCACTTTTTGTACCGATAGTGAGTTGGGCAAAGAGCACCGAAATGTCGTGGTTGGACAACCGCTTTAGAGTTGATCCTACGATTAAGCAAGTGTCATTTTTAGTTCATAGAGAGAGAGCCTATCAAGCCGTTACTCTTGTGCGTCCTGATGGAACAAAATATTACGCATGGAAACACCCAGATAACGTGGCGTGGTATGAAGAAAATGGCATGGATATTATCTCTATTGAGAATCCTATGCCTGGACCATGGCAAGCGATAGGTAAAGTAACACCGGATAATAAGATAAAAATTCTATCTAATTTAACGCTGAACGTAGATTCGTTACCAAAAAAATTATATCAATCTGAAAGTTTAAAATTTACGGCTCGTTTACTTGAAGATGGAAAACCATTGGTATTACGAGAGTTTTTAAACCGTATCAAATTGAATGTGACGTTTACGCCTTATCTTGCGAATGAAAAAGATCTAGTTAAAGAAGCTCGCCCATTGGCTGAAGTATTAGGTACGTTTGAAGATAATGGTGAAGATCTCGATGAAGTGGCTGCTGACGGTATTTTTACTGTTAACTTACCAATAAAGATAAAACCGGGTAAATATTGGGTTCGTATTCAATCGCGTAATGGTGTTTTCTTGAGAACGGTAGAGCAAGATGTCTTGGTTTATCCTGCTCCTATTCGAGCAACTTTTACTCAAGCTCGTGATGACAGTACAAAGCATTCAATGAACATTGATACTGAAGCTGGAGTGATTAAAGCGGGATCGTTAGCGGCTCATATTGAACAATTTAATCCAAAAGATCGCAAAACAGTAACTGAAGCACAATCTGAAAAAGACGAATCAAAGCTTTATTTTTCGTTGCCTAATGATTATATGTCCGGAAAAAACAGTTGGACAGGTTGGGTATACGCAACAGATAAGGCAACGAGTCGACCATTGCAATTTTACCTTGGCTTGCACAATTATGGGGTGACAGAGCCGATTGATTTAAAAGCGGCTTATGAAGCACGAGTAAAAGAAGCGGCAATACAACGTAAAATAGAAGAAGAAAAAAGACTTGAAGAAGAAAGAGCGACTGCTCGTCAACATTTTTGGGTTTACGTTATTGTTGGAAATATAGTTATTATATTGTTAATTTTTGGCGGTATTTTTGGGTGGAAGAAATTTAAATTGCTGAAAGAGAAAAAAGCATTTGCCCCTAAATCTGAAAAATTAACAATGCCGCCACCGCCTAAAGTATAAAATACTTGAGTAATAAGAAAAAACCGCAGTTATGGCGGTTTTTTATTTATCAAGGCCTTTTTTGTAGCTTTTTGTTACATTTATCCAGAAGTTAACGATTGCTTTTTTATAAAGTTTGAATTGTCGACTTTGGTTAAATATACTGCTCCATTCATTGAAATGGAGAATGTTGTGAATAAATATAAATCTAAGTTAGAGGCAGCATTTAAACAAGCACTCAAAGTGAATGATGATACAAAAATCAATCACGAGTTGTTAGGCCTAAACAATGAGAGTATTAGCTACTTATCGCTTGAAGAAATAATTTATCTAAAGTTAGTCGTCAGCCTTAAATAAATAAGATGTATATAGAAAATAAAAAGGCCAGAACAGTTCATGTTCTGGCCTTTTTTATGTTTTAGATAAGAGAATTAACTAAGCAATTTTACTGTGTTCAAAATGATTAACTTCTGGCTTTACGATAAGCTCACTTGGGTCAAAATCTTCAACACTAATCGTCGCTAGTCGACTTTTCTCTGCTTTACGAAGTAGTAGGGCTTCTTTATCTGAAATAATATTTAACTCTAAACCGATTTTTGCAACACGATCTAATTGCATGAAGGGTAGACGTTGTTTTGATTCTTTACATACACGATCATAAATTGGTTCTGCGGTTAAGATATCAATCAGTGCTTCTTCCATTTTACCTACCGGATTAAAGCGACTCGCCTCTAAGAACAGACCTCGACCAATTCGACTACGGACTCCTGATGGCTCTTGAAGAATTCGAGCTAATTTATGATCCAGTTTATCACTTGGGCGTTGACGACGAAGCCCGGTTGGAAGCAGGATTAAACGCATTGCTTTGGCGATAAATTGATTTGGGAAATTACTTAATAACCCATCAATCGCTTGCTCTGCTTGATGTAACGAATCTTGCACGCTCCAATGTACTAATGGTAAATCTTCCTTCTGACGACCTTCATCATCAAAACGCTTAAGTACTGACGTTGTTAGATACAGTTGACTTAAAATGTCACCTAGACGTGCTGACATGCGTTCACGGCGCTTCAAACTGCCGCCAAGAACAGCCATTGATACATCAGATAGTAATGCTAAGTTCGTACTATAACGATTTACTTGTTGGTAATAACGTTTGGTTTCATCGTTAAAGGCGGTTTTTGAACCACGACCATCGGTTAGGCCAAACCATAAACTGCGTACAAAATTACTGATCCCAAAGCCAATATGACCAAAGACAGCAGCATCGAATTTATCAAGAGACGCTTGCTTATCTTCTAAGTAGGCCGCGTCCATTTCTTCAAGAACATAAGGGTGGCAGCGAATAGCACCTTGACCGTAGATAATCATTGAACGGGTTAGTATGTTTGCGCCTTCAACGGTAATGGCGATTGGTGAACCTTGATAACTGCGCGCCAAGAAATTAGAACTGCCTAGACAGATCCCTTTACCACCAGCGATGTCCATACCATCAATGGCAATACGTTGTGCACGGTGGGTACAGTGATATTTTACAATGGCAGAGATAACCGATGGCTTCTCGCCTTGCACAATACCAGCAACCGTTAGCGCACTTGCTGCGTCCATCATGTAAGCATTACCAGCCATACGCGCTAATGGCTCTTCAATCCCTTCCATTTTACCAATGGGTAATTTGAATTGGCGACGAATTCGTGCATAAGCTCCCGTAGCGAGTGCGGCCGTTTTTGCGCCACCCGTTGCATTGGATGGTAAGGTGATTCCTCGACCCACAGACAGACATTCAACCAGCATGCGCCAACCGTGACCTGCCATTTTTTCACCACCGATGATGTAATCAAGTGGAACAAATAAATCGTCACCTTGTGTTGGACCATTTTGAAATGGAACATTCATAGGGAAATGGCGGCGTCCAATTTTAACGCCTTCTAAGTTTGTTGGAATAAGAGCACAAGTAATGCCTAGGTTTTTCTTATCGCCTAATAAACCATCAGGATCTTGTAATTTAAACGCCAAACCTAAAACGGTAGCGACAGGGGCTAGGGTAATGTAACGCTTATTCCAAGTAAGGCGCATACCTAGTACTTCTTTACCTTCCCACATGCCTTTTGTCACGATACCAAAATCAGGAATTGACCCTGCATCGGAGCCCGCTTCTGGGCTAGTTAGTGCAAAACATGGGATTTCCTTACCTTCGGCTAAGCTAGGTAAATAATGATTTTTTTGATCTTCAGTACCGTAATGTTGAAGAAGTTCGCCTGGACCTAATGAATTCGGAACCCCAACCGTAATAGATAAAACACCAGAAACACTGGTCAATTTTTGTAGAACAGAAGATTGTGCATAAGCTGAGAATTCTAAACCACCGTATTTTTTCTTAATGATCATGGCAAAGAATTTGTTATCTTTCAGGTATTGCCATACTTCTGGTGGCAAATCAGCAAGCTCATGAGTGACTTCATAATCATTGATCATGCGGCACACTTCGTTTACTGGGCCATCCATGAATGCTTGTTCTTCATCGGATAGTGTATTTTTAGGAATATTATGAAGGAATTTCCAATCAGGATTTCCCTTAAACAGCTCTGCTTCCCACCAAACCGTACCCGCTTCAATGGCATCTTTTTCTGTTTTTGACATTTCAGGCATAACACCTTTAAACATCGATAAGGCTTTATTACTAAACAGAGATTGCCTAATTGAAGGGATGTTTAGAGGTACCGCGATTGCTAAAAAAATAGCCCAAGTGATAACGCCGGCATAACCTAATCCGGTACTCACCGCCAAAATTGCTGCCGTTACTAGCGTAGCAGTTTGTAATGATTGTCGATGATAACTTAATGCAGCAAGTGCAATTAATGTTGTTAGTAGTGTGAGGGCCATGTGATTCTCCTTTTCCGGCGCTGTTTCTGTTTGTAGGAACAGAATTGATTACGATACTCGGTCGTAATGTTATTGTTTGTTTAAAGCTCTTTCTGATAAGAGGTCTAACTAGTTGAAGTTAGTGTAGATCAAATGTTAATAAAAAGTAAATCTACATAATGGTTAAAAAGTGATCTAGCTTGAGTAATTAACCTGAATTCTGGATAAAACATGCTTTAAGCGAGGATTAGTTCAAATTCACATTCTGATAGCTTAATTCGTGGCTTTTGTTTTTTTAAACAATAAGCCACAACGCCTGAAATTACATTTAGCATGAAACCAGTCACGCTACGATGACGGCTATGTTCAATTTGAGAGATATTCTTCAATTGGTCATTTATCGTTTCGATAATGTATCTCTTTGATAACATAGCCTTATCAAAAGCACTTATCTCTTTTGCTTTCATGTTTTTTCGCGAGGTAGTCACTAAATCGACATCAGAGTTCTTTAAGCTCTCACTCAACTTTTTACCTATGTACCCTTTATCAGCGTACAATTTCCCCGAGAGTTCTTTGCATAAATCAGGTACAGGAGTCCTATCATTTACATTGCCAGCTGTGATTTTCAGCGAAATAATTTCTCCAAGATGGTTAATCAATAAATGAAGTTTGAAGCCGAAAAACCATCCCATGGTACCTTTTCCTCTTTTCGCAACACCATCAAAGACTTTATGGCGAGGAATTCGAATGTTATGGCATACTTTAAGACTCGTGGAGTCAACAAAAGCAATGCCAGTCGGCTTACCTTTGATAGATTGAAAATAGGCACACATTGGGGCGATTAGGCTAGGCATTTTGCTCACAAATCGAGTGTAGCTAAGTAAATTTGGAAAGTATCCTTTCCAATATTGATGAACTAACCCGATATAGAAGTTCTTGAAATCTCTATGATTTGATTGATGAAAAGCGATGACAATAGTCATACATTCACTAGTAGACATTACTGACTGACGTTTTCTTTTTCTCTCACTAGCCTCAACAAGGTATTTTTCCCATTGAGATAAGAATTGATAACAAAAATCATCGACATCACAAAATATATCAACTAATTTATTCATCTTGCCCACCTTTTAAAATACGTTCAAATAATTCTTGGTCGAAAGATCTGATCGTTAGGTGGGCAATTAGTTCAGCCTTATCCAGAATTCAGGTTAATTAATAAACAAATTGTTAATTTGAGTGAGTGAACTCTACTTTTATTTCCTACGGTTTTAGGAATTTGTGGTGTGTAGAAGAAATATGAAGTGAATTGCTTTAAATGGTTTACTGGGATAGGTACACTGAGATGAACCCCATTAGGGAATATAATAAAGAGAGAATCCTATGTCTTATCAAGATCTGATCCGTTCTGAGCTAACAGAAGCAGCTCAAGTACTGAATGACTTTTTAGCTGATGATAAAAACCTTGCTCAAATTGAGCTAGCTGCCAAAACGATTGCTGATTCATTTAAACAAGGCGGCAAAGTATTGTCGTGTGGTAACGGTGGCTCTCACTGTGATGCAATGCATTTTGCGGAAGAATTAACGGGTCGTTACCGTGAAAATCGTCCCGGTTATCCTGGTATTGCGATTTCTGATCCAAGCCACTTATCTTGTGTTAGTAACGACTTTGGTTATGACCATGTATTTTCTCGTTACACTCAAGCGGTTGGTTCAAAAGGTGATGTGTTATTTGGTTTATCGACTTCAGGTAACTCGGCCAATATTTTAAAGGCGATTGAAGCGGCCAAAGAAAAAGGCATGAAAACCATTGCACTGACAGGTAAAGATGGCGGAAAGATGGCGGGTCTTGCTGATGTGGAAATTCGTGTTCCACATTTTGGATACGCCGATCGTATTCAAGAGATCCACATTAAAATTATTCATATAGTGATTCAACTGATTGAAAAAGAAATGGAAAAATAATCCATTGAATTGCGAATAAAGGAGTAACGCAAGAATGTGTGAATTGCTCGGAATGAGTGCAAATATACCAACGGATATTTGTTTTAGTTTTAAAGGTTTGGTTCAACGTGGTGGCAATACCGGTCCGCATCGTGATGGCTGGGGGATTACTTTTTATGAAGGGAAAGGATTTCGTACATTTAAAGACCCTAAACCAAGTTGTCATTCTAAAATTGCAGAATTGGTTCAAGATTACCCAATAAAAAGTAATGCAGTAGTGAGTCATATTCGACAAGCTAACCGAGGGGAGGTGAATTTAGAAAATACACATCCTTTTACGCGTGAATTATGGGGTCGATACTGGACTTTTGCACATAATGGGCAGCTTACTGGGTTCGATGAATTATCAACTGGGCGTTTTCGTCCTGTCGGTGAAACAGATAGTGAACGTGCTTTTTGTTGGTTATTAAATCAGCTTGAAGAAAAGTATCCAGAACCCCCCCAAGATATGATGCTGATGTTTGAATATATTTCAGAATGCAGCGATCAACTAAGAGCGCTTGGTGTTTTTAATATGCTATTGAGTGATGGTGAATACGTAATGACGTATTGCTCGAATAATTTGCATTGGATCACTCGACGGGCTCCCTTTGGGCAAGCTTCTTTGATTGATGAAGACGTGACCATCGATTTTCATAAAGAAACGACACCAAACGATGTCGTGTCAGTGATTGCAACTCAACCTCTGACTGATAATGAAGAATGGCATAAAATGAAAGTGGGTGAATATGCTCTGTTTCATTTTGGTGAACTAAGTGCCGGAAATCACGATACGGTGCTTGATATGGCGCCGCCGCCTTCTGAGTGTCCAGTAAATACATAATAAAATATAAACGTCATCTTATGGTTTAAGATGACGTTTTTACTAAGTGATATTATTTTACTCTTCTGTTTCTAATCCAAATGTCCCTAGCGCATCTCCATCAAGAACTGCTTTTCCATCTGTCATTATTAAACGCTCTTCTATAATCCAATTAGCAACCATAGGGTAAATGACGTGTTCTTGAGCTTGAACACGTAAAGCGACATCTTCAGCAGTATCTTCATCAAAAATAGGCACTTTTGCTTGAAGAATAACAGGACCTCCATCGAGCTCTGGCGTGACAAAATGAACACTTGTACCATGTTCTTCATCTCCGGCGTCAATCGCACGTTGGTGAGTATGTAATCCTGTATATTTCGGTAGAAGAGAGGGGTGGATGTTCAGCATCTTACCTTGATAACGTAAGACAAAATCTGCACTTAAAATACGCATAAAACCGGCCAGAATAATTAAATCAGGCTGATAAAGATCGATAAGAGTAGATAGTGCGATATCGTACTGCTCACGACCTTCATAGCCCGCAGCACTTAAGCTGTGTACATCAATATCGGCATTAATTGCACGTTGTAGTCCATAAGCATCGCTTTTATTTGAAATAACCGCAGAGATGCGTGCATTTGGAATTTTGTTACCACAAGCATCGATAAACTCTTGTAGGTTACTGCCGTTTCCTGAAACTAATACAACAATATTCTTCATCATAATCTTTTTTAGTTATTGTTTAATGAGAACCATTCGAACACAAATTACAGATATAAAAAAGGTGACCGAATAATTGATCACCTTTTATTTATTCTTTATGAACTAGTTCAAAGTTTGTAAGTCCCGATTAACGGATCTCAACTTGTTCTTCGCCTTGCTCTGCTGCCGCTACTTTGCCAATAACCCAAGCGTTTTCGCCTTCCGCATTCAATAATGCGACAGCTTGTTCAGCTTGTTCTTTTGGAAGGGCAACAATAAGACCAACACCACAGTTAAAGGTACGGTACATTTCGTAGGTATCTACGTTGCCTTTTTCTTGTAGCCAGTTAAAGATAGCAGGCCACTCCCAACTCTTACCATCAACAACCGCTTTAGTTCCTTCAGGAAGTACTCGTGGAATATTTTCCCAGAAACCGCCACCCGTAATATGAGAGATAGCATGAATATCATGCTCTGCAATCATTTTAAGTGCTGATTTAATGTAGATTTTTGTTGGTTCGATTAAATGATCTGCAATCGTTCTGCCATTTAATTCTTCTGTAAGATCCGCATTTGATACTTCAAGGATTTTACGAATTAATGAATAACCATTTGAGTGAGGGCCACTTGAACCTACAGCGATTAATGCATCACCTGCAGCGACTTTAGTGCCATTAATGATGTCTTCTTTCTCGACAACACCGACACAGAATCCAGCAACATCATAATCTTCGCCTTCATACATGCCTGGCATTTCAGCCGTTTCACCACCGATCAATGCACAACCAGCTTGAATACAACCTTCACCAATGCCCGTCACTACTTGAGCTGCGACATCAATATCGAGTTTGCCTGTTGCATAATAATCAAGGAAGAACAGAGGTTCACCACCTTGAACAATTAGGTCATTTACACACATAGCCACTAAGTCGATACCAATCGTATCGTGCTTGTTTAGGTCTAAAGCTAAACGAAGTTTAGTTCCTACACCATCAGTACCAGAAACTAAAACAGGTTGTTTATATTTCGTTGGAAGTTCACATAACGCACCAAAACCACCAATGCCACCCATAACTTCTGGGCGACGAGTACGTTTCACTACGCCTTTAATTCGATCAACAAGTGCATTACCAGCATCAATGTCTACGCCAGCATCTTTGTAGCTAAGAGAAGTTTTGTTGTCGCTCACGGTGGTGTCCTCGCCATAGGTTGGATTTCAAAAATCCGCGCCATTCTAACAGCACAATGTAAAAAGGGAAACGTTTGCGTAAGGAAATTTGGAGAAATTTTGTAATTAAAAATGAGTAAGTTAGTTATTTGAGAATGACGGCATAAATTATTTTAATGTGTAGTCATTTTTTATATGAAAAGTATGTATAATTGAAAGGTTTGATTAATGTATCTGGAGTCAGAAATGAAAGTTGTTGAAGTAAAACATCCGCTAATAAAACATAAAATTGGTTTAATGCGCGAAGGCGATATCAGCACTAAGCGTTTTCGTGAATTAGCAACTGAAGTAGGTAGCTTACTTACTTATGAAGCAACATCAGACTTTGAGACAGAAAAAGTAACTATCAATGGCTGGAACGGCCCTGTTGAAGTTGACCAAATTAAAGGTAAAAAAGTAACGGTAGTGCCAATCTTACGTGCAGGTCTTGGCATGATGGATGGCGTTCTTGAGCACATCCCAAGTGCGCGTATCAGTGTTGTTGGTATTTACCGTGACGAAGAAACGTTAGAGCCTGTACCTTACTTTAACAAGTTAGCGTCTAACATCGATGAGCGTATTGCTTTAGTTGTTGATCCAATGCTAGCGACTGGCGGTTCTATGATCGCAACGCTTGATCTTTTAAAAGAGAAAGGCTGTAAGAACTTTAAAATTCTTGTTCTTGTTGCTGCTCCTGAAGGCATTGCTGCATTAGAAAAAGCGCATCCAGATGTTGAGCTTTATACTGCGGCTATCGATGAGAAGTTGAATGATAAAGGTTACATCATTCCAGGTCTTGGTGATGCTGGTGATAAGATCTTCGGTACTAAGTAATCGGCACCATTAAGTAATTATATGTACTGGATGCTTTAAGCATTAAAAAAGGATTGATGGGTAACCATCAATCCTTTTTATTTACCCTAGACCTAGACCTAGACCTAGACCTAGACCTAGACCTAGACCTAGACCTAGACCTAGACCTTAGGTTTATTTATCATCTTCCATTTGTGTATTATCAACAACATGGTTTTCACCTAAGTCATCAGGAAGAATTAAATTAAGAGCAATAGCTACAATCCCACAAAGACTTACGCCCTGTAAGTTAAAATCGCCAATACCCACAGCCATACCACCAATACCAAATACCAAGGTAACGCCAACAATGGTTAAGTTACGTGCTTTATGTAAATCAACTTGGTTTTTAATCAGAGTATTTAGACCAATCGTCGCGATTGAACCAAACAGTAAGATCATAATGCCCCCCATTACAGGGACTGGAATAGTTTGTAATATTGCGCCTAATTTACCCACAAGAGCCAAAACAATCGCACAGACGGCAGCCCATGTCATGATCACTGGATTAAACGCTTTAGTCAGCATTACCGCACCAGTCACTTCACTGTAAGTTGTATTTGGTGGCGCGCCAATAAGAGAGGCTGCCATGGTTGCAATACCATCACCAGTAATGGTGCGGTGCAAGCCTGGTTTTTTAAGGTAGTCTTTTCCGGTTACATTTGAAATTGCCAACATATCACCCACGTGCTCAACCGCAGGGGCGATGGCGACTGGGATCATAAATAGAATGGCATTAATGTTAAATTCAGGATAAGTGAAGTTGGGTAGTGCAAACCATGCCGCTTGTTGTACTGGCGTAAAATCAACGATGCCGAAAATTAAACTTAATGAGTAGCCAACAATGATGCCTGAGAGAATAGGTAATAATCTAAAGAACCCTTTTGAAAAAACACTCACCCCAATTGTGGTAAATAATGATGCAGCGGCAATCCAGAAAGCCAATTGGCCATCAACTAATTGAAATCCACCATCGCCCGTTTTTCCTAACGCCATATTAACCGCTGTTGGCGCTAAGCCTAGGCCGATCACCATAATTACAGGGCCAACAACAACAGGAGGCAGTAACTTATGAATGAAAGCGACCCCTTTCACTTTAATAACGGCACCTAACGCAACATAAACTAAACCGGCAACCATTAGGCCACCCATTGTTGCTGGGATCCCCCATGTTTGGGTTCCATAAATAATAGGGGCAATAAAAGCAAAAGAAGACGCGAGGAAGATAGGCACTGAACGACGAGTAACAAGTTGAAAAAGAAGAGTACCAACACCGGCACCAAAAAGAGCGACGTTAGGATCGAGCCCAGTAAGAAGAGGAACAAGAACAAGGGCACCAAATGCAACAAAAAGCATCTGAAAACCTTGGAATAAATTGTATAGCATTACTATTTCCAGTAGTGAATTTGAGGGATTCTATCACTTTTATAATAATAAATATCTTGATTTTAATCGTGAAAAAATAAAACTTTTACACAAAGTATCACTCTAATAGCTTGAAAGTTAGATCTGAGTCAATTCGAATCCTTGCTGAATAAGGGGATAGCCCTTATTATCAGCGGTAAATTATAAAAGTATTTATAGGTTGTTTGATGTTACGTATTTTTTGTTTATTAATCTTTATGGTTGCGGGGCCTGTGTGGGCGCAGCAACAAGCAGATATCTATCATACTGAAGTTCAGTTAACTGCCTCTGATAATGCTGAAAGTGTGGCAAAGAAAGAAGGCTTGGTTAATGTACTAATTAAAGTATCAGGTCAAAGAGACATTGCTAATAACGGTGTAATAAAAAAAGCACTGACACAAAGCGATCGTTATGTAACTCAAATGAGTTTTGTTGACCATAAAGATGCCCCTCGCGGTATGAAATTAGGGTATAACCCAAAAATGGTGACGCATTTACTGACTCAATCTGAGCAACGTATTTGGGAAGCACCACGTAAGCCAGTATTGGTTTGGATCGTAAATGAATATAACTACCAACGTAGTATTATTTGGGAACAATCAGATAGCAATTTAATCACTAGAATCAAACAAGCGGCTTATGATCGAGGCTTACCTGTTTTATTCCCTGTCGGTGATTTTGATGATGTGACCTCTATTGAGATCCCTGATCTGTGGGGTAGTTTTAAAAAACCGATTGCAGCTGCGAGTGAGCGCTATAACCCTCAAGCCATTTTAGTCGTAAAAATTCGTGGCAATAGTTTATCGTGGGATCTTTTTGATACTACGCCTCAATACTTGGTCAAAACCTCGAAAAAAGCAATTGAAGGTACGGCTTCTGGTGCTGTACAGCTTTCTGATATGATTAATGATGTTAGTGATTATTTTGCTGATACGTATTCTAAGAAGCTAGGCACGACGGTGAGTCAATCTGAAATGATTTCAATTGCAGGCATTCACTCTACTGAAGGGTTCTTCACGTTAGAAAAACAATTGAAGCAATTGAATTCAGTCGCTAGCGTTCAGGTGGATAGTATTCAAGGTGATAAAGTTATTTACACATTGAATTTACTTGGTGATTGGGCGCAATTTAATGCGGAATTGCTTAGCCGAAATACAAGAATTAGTGTGGTTCCTGAAGAGGTGATTACCTCTGACAATAATACGATAGACGCTAATGTGGATGCCGGTGCAACAGAGCAGAACAATGTTACAGATACGACGTTAGTAAATAAATCTACGATTATTGATGCATCAAAACCGGATGCCGTGATAGCAAGTGATAAAGACCCCGTTAATCAAAAAACGGACACATCAGTGATACACGCTTATCAACTGAAGAAGTAAATAATATTGACTCAATAAAAAAGGTGGCTTATGGCCACCTTTTTTATTCAATTATCAGACGATAAATGCAAGAGAGAACATGCAGATTAATCTTGTTTGTTTTCTGCGTAACTGGCTTTTTCTATTTTTTCAACTTCCGATAAAAGTTTAAGTTTTAAACCTAACTCTTTACCTCGTAGACGAGCGTAATAAATGTTTCCAATAAACGCTCCAGAGGTAAGGATGAGTTCTATTACCGCCAAATAACGCTCTCCTTCATCGACCCATAATAAGGTGAATCCATGAAGAAAATAAAACATTAATATAAAATTAGCCCATGCGTGAGTATAAGGCTTCCCTTCTAAAATGCCTTTTAATGGCAATAGCAGCGGTATCATCCAAGCAATCATCAGCCCATAAGGATTGATTTGAGGATGCGGGGAAATAACACTGTGCCATAGCATGACAAAAATCAATAACGATAAATTACAGAAAAGAGCCAGCAAACGGTAACGTTTTGTTTGCGATCCTAACTCAACGACGTCCATGTTCACTTCCTTACTAGTAGCTATAAAATATCCAGAACTTGTTCCGGTGGGCGACCTATTTTAGCGTGGTTATTATGAACAACAATAGGGCGTTCAATTAGTTTTGGATTCGCGTTCATCGCTTCAAATAACTGTTCATTACTTAATGCGTTTTCACCTAAGTTTAGTTCTTTGTAAATATCTTCTTTAGTTCGCATCATCTCTCGAACAGAACTGAACCCTAGTTGAGAGAACAGTGTTTTTAACTCATCAATACTTGGTGTTTGTTCAAGGTATTTTATGACCTCTGGTACGATTCCTTTTTCTTCTAATAAAGCCAAGGTTTGACGACTTTTAGAGCATTTTTGGTTGTGATAAATAACAACAGACATAAGTTTTCCTTTTTATTTTTCTTTCGTTATAACGTGCTGAATCTTTCTCTAGAGAGGCGTAACTGATCTATTCTTGCATCATATCGAGCTTGATCTAAGCTGCCCAACTCGGCGAGTTGGCTTGCTTGTGTGTAATTACTTAACGCTTTATTCCACATGCCTTTAAGCGCATAAACCTCAGCTCTTGCTGCTAATTCTCCATCGGAGCTGCCGTCATCATAGTAGGCTTTAGAGAGTAATTGCCACCCAGTCGGATCTTTAGGGTGGTCATGAGTGTAGCGTTGAAGAATTCGAACCGCTTGAGGCGTTTTCCCCGATTCAGATAAAGCATGGGCGTAATTGATCATTAATACTGGGTTGTTGGGCAGATGAATTAATCCATTTTCTAAGCGTTTTATCGCCTGTTCATTTTTCTTTGTATACAGATCTAAATCGGTAGCTGCATCAATATAAAACGTATTTAGAGGATCATTTTTGAGTAACGTTGACATTATTGGTGTGGCTTTATCATATTGGTTTGAATCAATATAAACTAAGGCTTTACCGTATTCGATGGCTGTCTTTTGATCGACTTTAGCCGACTTTGATTTACGAGAAAACCAATCAAGCGCGGCATTACTATCAATACCAGCAAAGCGAGCGACGATACGAGAGCGAGCAAGTTGGTATCGCAGGGATGTGTTTACACGGCGCATTGGGTATTGTTGTGCTCTAGCTCGGCTGTCTGTTATTCGGTCTGCGGGTAAGGGGTGAGTTAGAAGCATTGGTGGTGGTGTACTTGCGTATCGATATTGGTCGGCTAATCGTGAGAAAAATCGTGGCATTGCCGTTACATCAAATCCTGATTTTGCGAGTGTATCAATCCCAAACCTGTCGGCTTCTTTTTCATTGCTTCTTGTATAGTTAATTGAGCTTTGCATTGCTCCAGCGGTTGTTGCATGAATCGCGGCAATGCCTGCTTCTGGTGCTGCAATTGCCAATAATAAAGAGCCAACAAGTGCTGCAATCGTTGCTGGTGAGCGTCGAGCTTGATCTTCCATACTTCGAGCAAGGTGACGCTGTGTAATATGCGCAATTTCGTGAGCAACCACTGAGGCTAATTCGCTTTCCGATTGTGCGTATAGAAATAATCCTGAATGCAACGCAACATAACCACCAAAAAAAGCAAAGGCGTTAATTTCTCTATTATTGATTAAGAAGAAGTGGAAAGGGGTTTTGACATCACTTGCATTAGCAACTAAGCGGTGGCCTAGATTTTGAACATATTCAGTTAATACTGGATCATTAATGACTGGTTGGCTAGCACGGAGCATCCGCATGTACGCATCACCATAAACCAGTTCTTGATCTATGGTCAGAGTACCCGCTGCTGTGGTTCCTATTTCAGGCAAATCTAAATCGTTATTTGCACTAGCAGGTAGTGAGCTTGTTAGCAATGAGGCAATGAGTAAACTACTGGCCAGCTTTTTTAATTTGAACATGTATTATTCACAAATCCTTTTAATAACATTCCACTATGAAAGAGATGGATATCTGTAATGAGAGTGGAGGCTGCTTATCTTAATATTATAAGAGTAGCAAATCTGTTATTGGTTTCTTTTCTGTCATAATTATGTGACTTATACTCTCTATACATGGAATCTATCATATCTATAGTCGAGTCGTCGAATGGAAACCCAACACTTAGATTTATCAAAACACCGTTGTCCTATGTCTTTATTATTGGCTAAGCGTGCAAGTCACCGCTTAATAGACAGCGAAAAATTAATCATTAAAGTCGTCGACAAAGTGTCTTTACAGGATATGATGACATACTTTCAGCAATCCTCTTTCCATACTCATCTAGAGCAAGCTGAACCGTGTTCTTTTTTAACCGTAACGAGAAGCAGAACTTAATATGTTAGACATGGTTACTCAATGGTATAAACGTCGTTTTTCCGATCCTCATGCTGTTAGCTTAGTGGCAATATTAGTCGTCGGGTTTATTACTATTTATTTCTTTGGACATTTAATTGCGCCTTTATTGGTTGCTATTGTATTGGCTTATTTACTTGAATGGCCAGTCGCAAAGCTGAGTAAGTTTGGTTTACCAAGAACGCTTGCCGTTATGTTTGTTGTTTTGCTTTTTATTAGCCTGATGCTATTGGCTGTGTTTGGCCTTGTTCCTACTATTTGGAATCAAGTTGGTAATCTAATTAATGACATACCATCCATGTTTAATGGGTTACACAGTTTATTATCAAGCTTGCCTGATCGTTATCCTGAATTCATCCAGCCTCAATCCATTGATACGTTATTAGACACCGTACGTGGCAAAGTATTAGGCATGGGAGAAACGATGGTTAAAGGGTCATTATCTTCTTTAATAAGTTTAGCCGCATTAGGGGTATATCTTATCTTGGTTCCATTACTCGTTTTCTTCTTACTAAAAGATAAAGATGAAATGGTCAGAACGATGAGTAATATATTACCTAAAAATCGCCGTCTAGCGACGAAGGTTTGGGTTGAAATGAATGAACAAATTAGTAACTATATTCGTGGCAAAGTCGTTGAGATTCTTATTGTAGGAACGGTGAGCTACGCTACCTTCTTTATTATGGATCTGCGTTACGCATTATTACTTGCCGTTATGGTTGGGTTTTCTGTGTTAATTCCTTATATTGGTGCCGCTGCTGTAACGGTTCCAATTGCAATTGTTGCGTTATTTCAATGGGGGCTTACCCCCGATTTTTATTGGCTAATTCTTGCTTACGCTATTATTCAAGCATTGGATGGTAATGTGTTGGTGCCTGTTCTTTTCTCTGAAGCGGTAAACCTTCACCCTGTGGCGATCATTGTGTCAGTTTTAGTGTTTGGTGGGCTGTGGGGGTTCTGGGGTGTATTCTTTGCGATTCCATTAGCGACACTGGTTAAAGCGGTTTGGAAAGCACTGCCAGCAACCGATGAAGTCTTTAAAAAAGCGTAACAATCATTATTAGATAAAAGAAAGGCGGTGCTTTAGATGAGCACCGCCTTTTTTATTTTTCGTCTTTAAAAATGATTATTTTTCGTTTAAATAATCCAGAACGACTTCATGGTGTGTTTTGGTTTTAAATTTAGTGAAGACGTGTTCAATAATGCCGTCTTCATTAATTAAGAAACTAATGCGGTGCAGACCGTCATACACTTTGCCCATGAATTTTTTCTCACCCCAAACACCAAAAGCATCCGCAGCCGAGTGATCTTCATCAGACAGTAACGTAAAGTTTAATTGGTCACGCTCAATGAATTTACCTAAGCGTTTCACCGCATCAATGCTCACGCCTAACACGACAACATTATGCGCATCTAATTCTGCTTTTACATCTCTAAGGCCTTGAGCTTGAACAGTACATCCTGGTGTCATTGCTTTTGGATAGAAATAGAATAAAACCTTTTTTCCTTTTAGATCGGAAAGAGAAATAGTCTCTCCATTTTGATCCAAAAGAGAGATATCTGGTGCAGGAGAGCCTGCCGCTAATGGTGTGATCATAATATTTCCTTAACGTTGACGGTATATTTAGTTTTTATAAAAATTGATTTTTCCGCTGACATTTAATGTTGAGCATAAATGTTCAAATTCTTCTTGGATTTCCATAATATGACATTCTTGAAAAATCTCAGCTGTAATTTGAATTTGAAACGAATTCTGGTTAGTTGCTTTCTTTAATGTTTGAGCACTCAGTGTTTTTAGATCAATGTCTCTGTTGGCTAAGAAATCAGTAAACTTCTCCGTTAAGCCCGGACGATCTTCCGATTCAACAAACGCATCAATCGTATAGAAAGTGTCTCTTTCTTGATGAGGCGATGTGCGCTTTATTATCGTTATTAGATCGTGTTGTTGACCTAATAAAGGCAAGGTATTTTCAATTCGAGAAACGGCATTTGCGCTTCCTGACAACAACATGATCAATGTGAATTCATTACCAAAAGATGCGATACGGCTATCTATGATATTACAGCTTGATTCAGTGACGAGGCGAGTCACCTTATTCGAGATACCAGGTCTGTCAGTTCCGACCGCAGTAATTACAAGGTATTGGGACATAAAAATCTCGTTGTTGATAAATATAAAACCATACTAACACGCAAGTGATTGTGTGATAAGCAAGCAATAGTGAACAATCGTCAAAAAAAAGACTCTACAACATAGCCTTTAATGTAATATCCTTGAAGATTATTGATTTGATAATTCGACTTATTACATAGAAGATGAAAATCATGTGATTGTATGATGAACAAGGGCGATAACGCTTTGCCATCATATTAATGAATAACTCAATTTGTTCGCCATTCTCAGGCTGATTAAAAAGGGAGAAGGATATGTTCTCAGGTAGCATTGTCGCCTTAGTGACACCATTGGACACCGATGGTGAAGTTGATTACACAAGTTTAAAAAATCTCGTTGATTATCATATTAATGCAGGTACAGATGGCATTGTTGCTGTTGGCACTACTGGTGAGTCAGCGACATTAAGTGTAGAAGAACATGTCAAGTTAGTGATGAAAACGCTTGAGTTTTCTGATGGCAGAATTCCTGTTATTGCCGGTACTGGCGCAAACGCGACTCATGAAGCGGTAACGTTCAGTAAATTATTTCGAGATTCAGGTGTTGCTGGCTGTTTAAGCGTAACGCCTTATTATAATAAGCCAACACAAGAAGGTTTATTCTTACATTATAAAGCGATTTCTGAATCCACGGATGTACCTCAAATCCTTTACAATGTTCCGGGTCGCACGGCCGTAGATTTATTGCCAGAAACGGTAGCTCGTTTAGCTGAATTTGATAATATTGTCGCTTTAAAAGATGCGACAGCAGAATTAGACCGAATTGCAATTACGCGTGAACTTTGTGGTGATAAATTTATCCAACTAAGTGGTGATGACGCAACGGCACTTGAATTTGTTAAAATGGGCGGTCATGGTGTTATTTCTGTAACGGCAAACGTAGCAGCAAAAGACATGGCAACCATGTTTGCATTAGCGGCTCAAGGTAAGTTTGAAGAAGCGGAAATTATTAATCAACGCTTAATGCCATTACATCAGGATTTGTTTGTTGAAGCGAATCCAATGCCTGTTAAATGGGCCACTCATCGTTTAGGGATGATTACTCACCCTGATATTCGTTTACCACTAACAGAATTAAGTCATTCAGCACAACCAGTTGTTGAACAAGCATTAATTCGTGCTGGTGTGTTGAAGTAGTAGGATAAAAAATGAAAGTGAACACTCGCTTTGTTGTTGGATCATTGATGGTTGCTATGTTAGCGGCTTGTTCAAGCAGTCCAACTGAGCGTCGCCAAGCTAAACAAGATTTTAAATATTTAGATACGGCACCATTAAAAGAATGGCAACAGCCAGCGGAAGCTAAACCTGAGTTCTATCCTCAATATGATATTCCTAAAGGGGAGTATGTTGGTGGCGTCGGAAAAGGTGTCGATATTCGACCTCCTCAGCAAGTATTAGAACTGATCCCAGGGGCTCGTATAGAAGAGCAACAAGGGGAAGTCTCTGTATGGCTTGTGAAAGATGAAGATCTTGATAAGCTTTGGCAAACGGTGTTGGGCTTAATTAAAAAACGAAATATCACATTACTAAAACAATCGGATACTGAACTTGAAACTGATTGGTTAACGTGGAATTCAGAAGATGAAGATCATGAGTTTGGTTCTCGTTATTTGATTACTAAGTTAAATCAAAATAATCGCTCAGGATTTAAAATTGTTCTGATTGATTGGCAAGTTGATGGTAAACAAGCTGAAGTTACTCAAGCAAATAAAGCGCGTTATAATATTTTAATGACGAATTTAGTGACGTCTGCTTATGACGAGCAGCTTCGCGAAGAAGCGCGTATTCGTGCTGAAGAGCTTGTTAAGCGTATCCCTATTTCTATGGGACAAGATCGCAGTGGTCTTCCTGTGATAATCGCTCGTGCGCCTTATAATGTTTTCTGGGAGCGTCTTGGTGATTTATTGCCTATGATGGGACTGAATATTGAAGATAGAAACCGTTCGCAAGGAACCATTGAGGTTAAATATAAAGAGCCTGATGATGAGTTCTGGCAAGAGATTGGTACAAAACCATTGTCTTTTGAAGGTCGCACTTACAACCTACTATTAGGTGATCTTGGTAACCGTACTTCTATTAATGTAACGGATGCTGCGGGTAAACCGGTAGATGAAGCGACTCTTGATTCATTAGTTCCTGTGTTGGCTGCAATGATTGAAAAATCAAATAAGAAGCCAAAAACAGAAATAACGGAAGAATAGACACGTTTGTTATATAAGAAAGACGCTCAAATTATTGGGCGTCGTTTTTTTCGTCTTCAGATTGATTCATTGCTACCGATTCATTTTTTCAGAACCTAATTCGTCCTCTTTTTCTTGTGGTGCTATCGGTTTTTTCGGCTGTTTAAATTTCATATTTGCCGTCGCTTTTAATGCGGCAAGGTTCCCAATAACAACACTTAAAACGATGACGATAATAACCCAAGGGTTCATTAACCATTCCATGACTATTCCTTATTTATGTTCATGATGTAACGATGAAATAAGATATCGATATGTTTAATGATACTCTCTTTTCCTGCCAGTTCTACATTTCGCCATGCTTGAAGTAAATGTTCAGGTGTAAGTTGTGACATATATTTATCACTGGTTGTTTTGTAACTAAGGTGCCAAGGTTCAATCGCGACGCCTTTTTTATCATGCTTATAAGGGAAGAAAAAACCATATTTAGGGGCATTTTCAAATAACCATAGACTGAATTCTTTTTGATGTCCTGTTTCGTACTCCCAAGGTTCAAGCTGCAATGTGACCCCTTTAGGAAGATGGTTGCTCGCATAGACATCAAGATCGGTCCCCCAATGATGGCGACTTCCTCCTGGCAATGCAGACCAACGCATAATGGCGTGAATCTTTTCAATATCACTCATCTTATTCGTATCTAGCACTTTACTGTCAGTTCCTAGAATGGGACGAATACCTGTAAACTTATTATTCCAAATCATTAATTGACGTTCAAAATCACGAAAACTGCTTGCGATAGTGAGAGTAAATCCCGCTTTTTTTGCCGCAATTTCTAGTGCCTTAAATGAAGAAATACAATCATGGTGAAGTTGGCGATGGGGGTTAACAACGGAGAGGTGTTGAGTTGATAGACCGGTGAGCTGTGTATATGTCATAAGGTACCTAATAAAAAACGAGAGGATCAAGACCCTCTCATCATATACTTAAAAGGTGGCTAAGCGAGTAAATTATTTAGGACTTCTTGATACATATCAGTCAGTTTTTCTAAATCATCAACCTTTACACACTCATTCACTTTATGAATAGTGGCATTAACCGGACCAAGCTCAATTACTTGTGAACCCATTTGAGCAATGAAGCGGCCGTCGGATGTTCCACCTGTTGTTAGTAATTCAGGCTTCTGTTGATTAACAGTGGCAACGGCATCAACAACGGCTGTTAATAGATCGCCAGTATCGGTTAAGAACGGAAGTCCATTGATAATCCAATCCAGATCGTATTCTAAATTGTGTTTATCTAAGAGTTCAATCACACGCTGTTGTAGGCCTTCGACGGTAGATTCAGTGCTGAAGCGAAAGTTAAACATGATTTCCGCTGTTCCAGGGATCACATTAGAAGCACCTGTACCACTGTTCATGTTCGGAATTTGAAAGCTGGTTGGTGGAAAATAAGCATTACCTAAATCCCATTCAGTCATTGTCAGTTCAAGTAGTGCCGCCATTGATTGGTGGATCGGATTTCGTGCAATGTGCGGATAAGCAACGTGACCTTGAATGCCTTTGACGGTTAAGTTTCCAGTTAAAGAGCCTCTACGACCGTTCTTGACTACATCGCCAACATATTGGGTGCTTGACGGTTCACCAACAATACACATATCAATAATTTCATTACGCTCTTTTAGCGTATCAACCACACGTGTTGTGCCATTAATGAATGGACCTTCTTCATCTGAAGTGATTAAGAAAGAGAGTGAACCTTTATGTTCTGGGTGCTCAGAAATGAAACGCTCAACAGCAACAATCATGCAGGCAAGAGAGCCTTTCATATCGGCAGCTCCACGAGCGTATAACATGCCATCGATGATCGTTGGCTCAAAAGGATCGGTATTCCACTGCGTTAATGATCCTGTTGGAACGACATCTGTGTGGCCTGCGAAGGTAAATAAAGGTGCCTCTGTTCCACGGCGAGCCCAAAAATTGGTGGTGTCTTCAAATACCATGATTTCAATTGTAAAACCAAGAGCCTTAAGGCGTTTAATCATTAACTCTTGGCAGCCCGCATCTTCTGGAGTGACTGATTGGCGACTGAGAAGATCTTTCGCGAGAGTGAGTGTTGGAGTGTCAGGCATGTTGTATTCCTTTACTTATCTTTAAAATAAAATTAACCGTTAAAAATTGCATCATATTGAGCTGGTTTGAAGCCTAAATGGTAGAGATCGTTATGGATTAAAATTGGGGCGCTTTATCATTGCCTGCATTTCTAGTAAAAGATCAATCGCCGTAGTTTCATTTAATGATGCTTTTTGCTCATCATTGAGTTGACGGTAAGTAGTACCTCGCTTATTTACGACATTTTCCCAACCAAGTTGTTGAACAAAAGTCGTAATCATTTCTTTATCAATGCCATCAGTACGGTAGTCATGGTAAGTGAAATTAATGTCGTTTGCTTCAAGCCACTTTTTGCATTTTTTTATCGTATCGCAGTTTTTTATTCCGTAAATTATAGTCATGACTTTCTTCATTATGTTATTAATTATGCTTCCTTTATAACGAGAATTGAACAAATACGCCAGTGTTGGAGAGTATTTAGTGTTTTGTTAATTATATTTTGAAGTGACTCGTCTTTTTCTTTTCTAAAATCGTCATTATTGTTCATTAAACATACACTTGTTTTTTGATGTATGAAATGGACAAAAGAGAATGGGAAATGCAGTGAAAGTGGGTGATATAGGTACTGCCCATGATGGGTTTCATCCAAGTCCGATATTAGCGGGTTCGGGAACGGTTAAAGTTGATGGTGTACCTGCAGCCAGAAAGGGGGATCCTCTTGCTCCTCATAGTAAACCTAAACATCCACCACACCCGCGAGCCATTTCTGAGGGATCGAACTCTGTGTTTATGGATGGGCAGCCGGCGGCGAGAAGTGGAGATGCGGTTGGATGTGGAGGTAAAGTTCAAGGTGGTGGAACGGTTAATATTGGTTAGAGGTTCTGCTTTTATAATGATAGTTATGAAAATTAATTACAAAAAAAAACAGATTTATGAGTTATTTCGTTAAATTGTAGGATTATTTTCGTAATTAGTTGATCAATCTCAACATCATTAATATTAAATGATTAATAATTACTCTTATTAAATCAGGAGGTATCAATGGAGTTGAATCCAGTGTTCGCCAGACGCTTGTATTTAGCGTTGTTGGTGCATAATTTAGAAAGGCCTAATGTACCTAAACTTGTAGAGTTAACAGGGTGGCCTCGTCGTACAATTCAAGATGTACTAAAAGCATTACCAGGCATAGGCATTGAATTGATGTTTATACAAGATGGACGCCGTCATAATGATGGTTATTATCGTCTTTCTGATTGGGGACCTTATGATCCTGATTGGGTATGCTCGAGAGAAGATCAAATTGCTTCCACGTTATACCATTAAAATGTAAATCAGTTTTATACGTGGATATGGACAGACAATAATAAAAAAGCCAACTTACGTTAAGTTGGCTTTTTTGTGTCAATTTATAACGAGGGGCATAAATAGGCAGATCCAAGCAGAGTGACTGACGTGTTAAAGGCTGAAGGAGAATGGATAACAATGCTGTTTCCTCCTAATTGGGTGGCTTCATTTTTCATGTCATTAACGGCTGATATGAGTAACTCTTTATTTGTAATAAAGAAAAAAGTATACCAATGGCCTTCACTGCCTGTAACGGTTCCGACTGGAGTACAATCTGTAATTGAACTGTCATCAAAATATAAAAAAACCTTATCTATATTCGTATTTTCTACTTTGGTTGTTGATGCACAACCTGAGAGTAGTGATAGCAATATTAAAGAACATAAGGCTGTTTTCATTTTATGCATCCAAATAAAGTAAGGTTGCTGCTACTCTCGATTTTACATTGAGTTTTTTAAGTAGGCTCTTCATGTGCACTTTTACTGTTGCTTCTGAAATGAACAGTTTGTCTGCTACTTGTTTATTTCTCATTCCTTTCGCTACATTTTGTAATATTTCAAGTTCACGAGCGGTTAAACTAGACAGTTTATCATCACCATTCTTGCCTTCTTCTAAACAAATTTTTACTTGCTCTGAATAGGCTTTATCACCTTGTATTGCTTGCTTTAGCAGTGCAATAAGTTCGTCAGGTTCACTGTCTTTAAGTAAGTAACCGTCAGCACCTGCTTTTATTAAGGTTTTAATGTCTTGTTTATTATCGGATACGGTAAGAATAACAATCGGGCAAGTTACGCCTTCATTGCGTAATGCATGCAACGTATCAAGGCCTGACATGCCTTTCATATTGAGATCGAGAAGAACAAGGTCGGGTTCATCTTTAGAGATTAGAGCAACGGCATCTGTGCCATTACTTGCTTCTCCTGCTAGGGTAAATTCATCTTCAAAAGAAAGAAGTTGGCCAATGCCTCGGCGCATTAAAGGATGATCGTCAACGATAACAACATTCCACATAGGGTATATACCTTTTAAATTAATTATTGGTTAAGTGGAAACGTAACGTTCACTGCACAACCGTGTTCTAATTCTGATGCAATGGATAAAGTACCTCGAACGAAGTTTGCTCGTTCTTGCATTATTCTTAATCCATAATGATTTATTTTTTCTTCGGTGGAATCAAATCCTACGCCATCATCTTCAATGTTAATGTAACCTTGCTCACCTTCTTGGTAACACGTAATGATAATATTACCAGCTTTTGAGTGTTTGATGGCATTTAATGTTGCTTCGCGTATTAATTGCAACAAATGTACGTGCTGTTGTGCATTAATTGGTAAAGATGGCAGTTCATTATTTACATGTATACGAATGGCTGTCTGCGATTGTAAGGTATTTATAATCTCTTGTAATGCTTCACCAAAGTGCGCCTTATTAATCGTTAATCTAAAGGTGTTTAATAATTCTCTTAACTGAGTATAGGCACTTTTAAGTCCCTCATCCAATTCCGTCAATGTACTCCCCGTGTTTTGACAATCACATTTCTTAAGTTGGCGTTTCAATAAGGTCGTTTGAATTTTTAAATAAGAAAGCGATTGTGCCAGTGAATCATGCAGTTCTCGTGCAATTGCTGCTCGTTCTTCAAGAAGAATAAGTTGATGCGTTTGTTTTTGGGTTAAGTCATAGAACAACCCACGAGCAAGAATATTTGCGATATTGATGATTAGCTTTTGGTCTGGGCATGGAAGAGAAAATTGCCACAATAAGTAACCTAATTTTTCTCCATCAATGATCAGCTCTTCTAAACTCCAAGGTGAGTTGTTTGGGGTTCCACTTGTTATTTCCCAATCACCCCCAGACTCTTCTTCTACAATTAACCTTGCACTAATAACACCTTCAATATTAGTAAACATGTTAAGAATGTTTTTAAAGGCTTTTTCATCAAGTTGAGACGCTGATAGCTCTTGAGAGCAAGCATAAAGAGTGGTTAGCGATCGATTTGCTTGACTGAGTTTTCTGGTTTTATCTTCAACATGACTTTCGAGCTCGCGGTAGCTAGAGTGCACTTGTTTTGCCATGTGATTAAAGGCGCTGCCTAATTGCCCTAATTCATTACCACTATTTAAATCCACTTGTACTGAAAAATTGCCTTTTGTCATTGAGTGACTTGCGGCAACAAGATGATGCAGCGGACTCACAATTTTTCGTTGAGTAAATGAAATAATAAAAAGGCCAAGACAAAGAATGAGAGATAAACCTATCGCACCAATAAAAGAAAGCAATTGAAGTTTTCGCTCTGAAAATTGCTGTAAGCGTAGAACGAAATGATCGATTTCATCCACAAAGAGCGACACTTTAGTGAGATAAATTTGTTTATCATCACTTAGTAATGCAGGTTGCAATAACTGCCACTGTAATCGAATGTCAGAATAATAGGATTCAATGTCGTCCGGTACAAACCATTGATCTAAAGAGTGGAAAGCGGGTGATTCAATGGATTCTGAAAACTTGGCTAAGTGATCTAGCATGTATGGTGAATTGGTTTCAATATCGTAGGCCAAACGATAACTTTGCATGCGTAAAGAACCGGCAATATTGACCGCTTCGGCGTCTTTTAAACTTGATGATAATGTGACCAAAGCTAAGCTTGTTGTAATGATAGAAATAAGGACAATCCACAACATCACTTGAGCTATTGTTTTTGTTAATATTGATGTTTTGTTATGTTTCATAATTGTTGTGGCTAGCCTATAGTTAAAAGGAGGGGATAATAATCTATTCTGTTGTTTTTATTTGTTTTAAAAATTGATCTAGAACAAGTTCCCCCCTTGTTTAACCATTATGAGGTATATCAATAAATATGACAAAATTTAAAATTCATCATATAAAAATGTTAATAGATGCGCGGAGTTGTGAATAGATGAGTCAAGATAATTCAGTTGACCATTCCAAGCGGGGATTTTTTCGCCGTTTGTCTCCTCAGAAAAAAATACATCCTTTAACACAGCAGCGTTTGCCTTGGGTTCATAATGAAGCTGAGTTTGTCTCTGCTTGTACTCGCTGTGAAAAGTGCATTACCGCATGTGAAGAAAGCATAATTGTTAAAGGCGATGGGGGTTTTCCTATCGTTGATTTTACAAAAGGTGAGTGCACTTTTTGTGAACAATGTGCATCAGTATGCCCTGAACACTTATTTACTGTAACTGAAAAATCAGCTTTCTCTCATCGAATTACAATAAATGAAAGTTGTTTAGCAAAACGAGCCGTTGAATGTCGTAGTTGCAGTGATATGTGTGACACGCAAGCGATTCGTTTTCAACTTACGCTGGGCAGTGTAGCTCAGCCTAAACTTAATTTTGATGACTGTAATGGATGTGGTGCTTGTGTTGCAGCATGCCCAACTTCAGCTATCAGCATGACACTGGAAGAGCAAACATAATGCTAGAAAATTTGCCTGAGAACGAAGTTCATATTTCAAGTGTAGTCGTACATGTCAAACCTGAATTTTTAGAACAAACAAAAGCAAAAATATTAGAAATACCGAATGCGGAAATCTACGGAGAAAGTGAAGAGGGCAAATTAGTTGTTGTGCTTGAAACAGAAAACCAAGGATATATCACCGATTCAATCGATAAAATAAATGACTTCGAAGGAATACTAACGGTTGCTTTAGTATTCCACCAAATCGAGCACTTTGATTCGCAATGTGAGGATGAATCATGAAAATGACAAGACGTGCGTTTGTTAAAGCAAACGCCGCAGCATCAGCTGCAGCTGTCGCAGGGATTACACTGCCTGCTTCAGCAACTAATTTAATCGTTAGTTCTGACGAAACAAAAATTAAATGGGATAAAGCGCCTTGTCGTTTTTGTGGTACTGGTTGTTCTGTACTAGTAGGGACTCAAAAAGGTCGGGTTGTTGCGACTCAAGGTGATCCTGAAGCACCAGTAAACAAAGGTCTTAACTGTATTAAAGGTTATTTCCTATCTAAGATCATGTATGGCAAAGATCGTCTTCAAACACCAATGTTACGTATGACTGATGGTCAATACGATAAAGAAGGTGAGTTTACGCCTGTTTCTTGGGATGTTGCTTTTGACACGATGGCAGAGAAATGGAAAGCGGCTCTGAAAAAACATGGTCCAACAGGTGTTGGTATGTTTGGTTCAGGTCAGTGGACTGTAATGGAAGGTTATGCAGCGGTTAAGCTGATGAAAGCCGGTTTCCGTTCAAATAACATTGATCCAAACGCACGTCACTGTATGGCTTCAGCCGTTGGTGGTTTCATGCGTACTTTTGGTATTGATGAGCCAATGGGTTGTTACGATGACTTTGAACACGCAGACGCTTTTGTTTTGTGTGGGTCAAACATGGCTGAAATGCACCCAGTATTATGGACTCGTATTTCTGACCGTCGTTTAAGTAATCCACACGTTAAAGTGAACGTATTATCGACTTACTACCACCGTTCATTTGAATTAGCAGACAAAGGGTACATTTTTGAACCTCAATCTGACCTTGCTATTGCTAACTTCATCGCTAATTACATTATTGAAAACGATGCGATTAACTGGGACTTCGTAAATAAACACACGAATTTCAAGCAAGCAACAACAGACATTGGTTACGGTCTCCGTGATGATAACCCGCTTCAAATGGAAGCTGAGAATCCTAACTCAGGTGCCATGACTTCAATTAACTTTGAAGAATATAAAGCATCTGTTGCGCCTTATACGGCGAAGAAAGCGTCTGAGATGTCTGGTGTATCAGAAGAAGATCTGATCACTCTGGCTAAGCAATACGCGGATCCAAACACAAAAGTAATGTCGTTATGGACAATGGGTATGAACCAACATACTCGTGGTGTTTGGATGAACAGCCTTGTTTATAATATTCACTTATTAACAGGTAAATATCGACGCCTGGTAATAGTCCGTTCTCATTGACAGGTCAGCCATCAGCGTGTGGTACGGCTCGTGAAGTCGGTACGTTCTCACACCGTTTACCTGCCGATATGATGGTTGCTAATCCTAAGCATCGTAAGATTGCTGAAAACATCTGGAAACTACCTGAAGGTACGATCCCTGCGAAACCAGGTGCTCATGCTGTTGTACAAGATCGCATGCTTAAAGATGGCAAGATTAATGCTTACTGGGTTATGTGTAACAACAACATGCAAGCAGGCCCTAATATTAATGGTGAGCGTCTTCCGGGTTACCGTAATCCAGAAAACTTCATTGTGTGTTCTGACCCATACCCAACAGTAACTGCTCAAGCATCTGATTTGATTCTTCCAACAGCAATGTGGGTAGAGAAAGAAGGGGCTTATGGTAATGCAGAGCGTCGTACTCAAGCTTGGTACCAACAAGTACAAGCAACAGGTGAAGCAAAATCTGATTTATGGCAAATCATGGAATTCTCAAAACGCTTCACAGTAGAAGAAGTGTGGGGCGAAGAGCTATTAGCTAAAGCACCTGAGTTCCGTGGTAAAACTATGTATGACGTACTTTACAAAAATGGCAACGTAGATGCCTTCCCATTATCTGAAGCTCAAGAGCTAAATGATGATGCGAAAGATCAAGGCTTCTATGTTCAAAAAGGCCTATTTGAAGAGTATGCAACGTTTGGTCGTGGTCATGGTCATGATTTAGCACCATACGATACTTACCACCAAGTACGTGGCTTACGTTGGCCTGTTGTTGATGGTAAAGAAACATTATGGCGCTTTAAAGAAGGCTCAGATCCATACGCTAAAAAAGGGTCTGATTGGGACTTCTATGGCAAGCCTGATGGTAAAGCTCTGATTATTTCTGCACCATATGAAGCGCCTCCTGAAGTTCCTGGTGAAGAGTTTGATATGTGGTTATGTACGGGTCGTGTTCTTGAGCATTGGCATACAGGAACAATGACTCGTCGTGTTCCTGAACTGTATAAAGCCGTTCCAGATGCACTTTGTTATATTCATCCAGCGGATGCGAAAAAACGTGATTTACGCCGTGGTGAAGAAGTATTAATTTCAAACAAACGTGGTGAAGTTCGCGTTCGTGTTGAAACTCGTGGTCGTAACCGTCCGCCAGAAGGATTGGTGTTTGTCCCATTCTTTGATGCTCGTATCTTAATTAATAAGTTGATTTTGGACGCAACCGATCCGCTTTCTAAGCAAACGGATTACAAAAAATGCCCAGTTAAAATCACTAAAATTGCTTAATTAATAATTGATAGACCATCTGATGTGGTGGTCTATTTCAAAGAGTTTGCCTTAAGGCGGAGAAAGTAGAATGAAAAAATTCATTATAACGCTTCTATCAATTGGACTGTTGTTTGCTGGTGCAGTACAAGCAGAAGCTGAACAAAAAACGGAATTAAATAATCCTGGTGGTATCGGTGGCGTTGAATCATTACGTGGGGCTTCAGAGTTAGAAACGACGCGTCCAGCGGATGACTTTAAACGTTTTCCTCGTGACCATGCGTTAGAAAGTGACTATGTTTATCAACCACCATTGGTCCCTCATACTATTCGTAATTACGAAGTGTCTTTAAACGTGAACAAATGTTTATCATGTCACAGCTGGAAAAACGCGAAAGAAATGGGCGCTACGAAGATCAGTGTAACGCATTACGTGAATCGTGAAGATGCTGTATTATCTGATGTATCACCTCGTCGTTACTTCTGTCTACAATGTCATGTTCCTCAAGCGGATGCTAAACCACTGGTTGAGAATGAATTTAAACGTGTGGACTCATTGCGCTAGTTAATAGGCAATACTGTTAAGAGAGGCTATACATGAAATTTTTAAAAGCATTTTGGAAGCGTTTTTCTTCTCCAAGTAAAGCTGCAGTAGGTATCGTCCTATTTATGGGCTTTATGGGGGGGTTGCTTTTTTGGGGTGCATTTAACACGGGTATGCAAGCAACGAACTCAGAAGAATTCTGTTCTGGTTGTCATGCTCCGATTGTTAAAGAGATCCAAGAAACCATTCACTATTCAAACCGATCTGGTGTTCGTGCTATCTGTTCTGATTGTCACGTACCTCATAATTGGACAGATAAAATCGTACGTAAAGTTCAAGCATCAAAAGAATTGTTTGCTCATTACGTAACAAAGACGATTGATACTGAAGAGAAGTTCAAAGAACGTCGGGGTCATTTAGCAGAGCGAGAATGGCATCGAATGAAAGAGAATAACTCTCAGGAATGTCGTAATTGCCATGAATTTAATTATATGGATTTCTCTGAGCAAGGCCCTCGTAGTGCGAAACAGCATTCAACGGCACTAGCATCAGGTGATAAAACATGTGTTGATTGTCATAAAGGTATTGCACATAAACTGCCTGATATGTCCGGCGTTGAAGGGTGGTAAGGAGCTTACTATGAGTACGTTAGAATCGGTTATTTGGCATACGTTAGGTTATATAGCGATGCCTTCAATAATCCTCGGTGGATTTGTTGTTGTTGCTGTGATTTCTATGGGGATTTTATCTTTAAAAGTAGATAAGTAACCACTATAGATAACTAATAAAAAAGAGATGACCCTTATGGCTCATCTCTTTTTTTGTTTAAGACTCATCAATTAATAACCTAAAAAGAAGTAGTAAATAAACCCCACCCAACTAAGGCCTAATAATATCCACGGTAACGGTTTATTGGATTGAGTATTGGTTTTATTTTGGTGTTCTTTTTTGTCTTCTTCTTTGTTTGAATTAGATTCATTTAATTGCTTTTGTCGAACTTCTTTTTTCCTTGTTTTATCCGCTTCACGTGCTTTTTCTTTATGTTGTTTTTTGTAAAGCGTGATCCCTTTCTCAATACCTTGTGCAATGAGTTTGGTTTGTTCTTTTGTTTGTGCTGGTTTTTGTGTAGCTTTAGCTACCTTCATTGCTTCTTGTTGAGTTTCAACTGAGATTGGTTCTTTTTTATTTTTGATCATAATATGTCTTTATTATTAATAATTAACGGCATTTTTACATATTTTGAAAGTCTACACTTAGAAAAATGTGATGAGAATAGAGCTTTTGATTTATAGATTGTAGCTAGCTCAAATTTTTAATTTTCTTCAATCGTTATTTTTAATCATTTAAGTAAGCTGAACAAGTCTACTTAGTGGTTTATTTATTATTCAGGTAGATAAATGCAATATTCTTTCGATGCATACGATGAGCATGGGTGGCTAAAGCCACCGTTGTGGTTGTGGTTATGGTTTGGTTGGGTACTATTGATTCGCTCTGTCGTCGTTTTTATCATGGCAGGTGCAAGTCGGCAGCAGGGAAATGATCTTCTTGCTCTGTTTTATCCTAATCACTCTCATTTTTACATGAGTTTATGCATGAGCTTACCGATTGTATTTTTGATGTGGTTAAGTAATTTTAAAAAGCCCAATAGACCTTTTATGCAGACCCTTTGGAAGCAAGGTCGATGGCTAACTATTTTAATGGTAGTTATTGAGTTATCAATGTTAATACAGTCGATTGTTATTAACAGAGGAGAGTTCCAGCTAGAGAGTGCAGTGGTTATTTTATTACTTAGCTGGTTTTTGATTTTTTTATTCCGAAGCAAAAGAGTCAAAATATGCTTTAGTCTTACTTAAGAGGGAAGACGATGGATTTATCAACAGGTGCACTTCTTTTTAGTGCTTTATTAAGCCCGTTAGCTATGGCTGATTGGCAGCTAGATTTGGGGTTAGAAATAAATCGCCCTGACTTGCAGCGCATTACTAATTCTTCGACATCTTTAGTGTTGGGCGAAGAGACGCTTGTGTTCAATTCGATAGATAAGCAGTCCCAAGTGAAAGCATGGGCTGAAATTAAAAATATTAATGCTGAGAATGTAGAAATTGCTTTTCGGGTGACAGAAGAGGGAAATGGAAGCGTTCGTACATTGTGTGCACCGACAATAATCACTAAATTAAATAATCAAGAGTCCTATATGGTGTCTGATTCTTCAGCGAATGAGACCGTTAAATTGTCCGTAGAAGTAATTTCTTCGTAATCTCTTATTTATAATCAAACAATCTAATGCTTAATTTCATATAATGAACTCAGTTAATTCAAAATAAGAAAGGAACTGAGTTCATGTCTTACACTCCTCAAACTGCATTATTGCCAGAACCAGATCGATTTGCACTGTACGTAACGTTAACTGTGAAAAATAATCCTCAACAGGTTTTAGAGCAGCTTCAAGCGTTACCACTTTTGATCTCTGAATTAAATGAAAGCCAACCAGATGCCAATATAAGTAGTGCTATTTCTTTTGGTGCTGATTTTTGGGCTACATTGTCTGCACCTATGCCACCAGAGTTATCTAAATTTAAAGCATTGGGTAAAGGGGATATCATCGCACCAGCGACTCATGGTGATGCGTTTATTCACCTGCATTCAAATCGTCATGATTTACACTTTTATATCTTACGTAAATTAATGAGTTCTATTTCTGAATGTATTCAAGTCGATGAAGAAGTTTCTGGTTATCGTTTTCTTGATTCTCGTGACATGACTGGTTTTGTTGATGGAACAGAAAATCCTAAGAATGAAGCTAGAGCAGAAGTTGCCCTAATTGCGGATGGGGAATTTAGTGGTGGCAGTTACATGATGTGTCAGCGCTTCCTTCATAACATACCTGCGTGGAATCGCTTATCTGTTTCTGCTCAAGAAAAAGTAATTGGTCGTACTAAGCCTGATTCTATTGAACTAGACGACGTTCCTGCCGCTTCTCACGTAGGACGTGTTGATATTAAAGAAAATGGTAAGGGTGTTAAGATTCTACGCCACAGCTTGCCGTATGGCTCGGTCTCAAGTGATCACGGTCTATTGTTTATTGCGTATTGTCATAGTAAACATAACTTCCAAATTATGTTAGATAGCATGTACGGTGAAATGGATGGGAAAACGGATCAATTATTACGTTTTACTGATGCCGTTACTGGGGGGTACTTCTTTACTCCATCACAAGAAATGCTTGCTGATCTTACCGTTCGATAAGTAATCAGCAAACGATAGATATAAAAAAGCCACTATCAAATAGCGGCTTTTTTTTATTCTTTATTTAGCTAACTAATTATCTATTAAAAGAAATTACTTAGTTACTTTAAGAACTGGAGATTCACCAACAGTAACAGCACCAGAAAGCTTAGTTAGCTCTTTGATTTCGTCCATGTTAGAAATAACAACAGGAGTAAGCGTTGATTTCGCGTGCTCTTCAAGATACGCAAGATCAAATTCGATTACGATATCGCCAGCTTTAACTTCTTGACCTTCTTCAGCAATACGAGTGAAGCCTTGGCCTTTAAGTTCAACAGTATCAATACCGAAATGAACGAAAAGCTCAATGCCGTCTTCAGATTCGATTGAGAAAGCGTGGTTAGTTTCGAAGATTTTACCGATCGTACCGTTTACTGGAGCAACCATTTTATTGCCAGAAGGTTTGATAGCAATACCGTCACCAACGATTTTTTCAGCGAACACTACATCTGGCACATCTTCGATGTTTACGATTTCACCAGAAAGAGGTGCGATGATTTCAATTGCACCAGCGGCAGCACTTTCAGAAGAAAATGCGCTTTTAATTTTGTCAAACAGACCCATTGTGTTGCTCCCTAAAGTTTGTATTAAATAGCCACTAAAACTTAGTGGCTATATTTAATTCTTTGCAACTATACTATTACTTAGTATTTTCTGCGATAAATTTTTCAACGTGTGCTTCAATTTCTGCTGCTGTAGGCATTTGAAGTGCTTCATCTGCCATTGCTTTTACTGCTGCAAAGTTTGAGTTACGAACGATTTTCTTAACAAGAGGGATAGAAATACCGCTCATGCTGAATTCGTCTAAGCCCATACCAAGAAGAAGTAAGCTTGCACGATCATCACCCGCTAACTCGCCACACATACCTGTCCATTTGCCTTCTTTATGAGAAGCATCGATTACTTGCTTGATTACAAGCAGAACCGCTGGAGATAGTGGGTTGTATAGGTGAGAAATCATTTCGTTACCACGGTCAACAGCAAGAGTATATTGTGTTAAATCGTTAGTACCGATAGAGAAGAAGCTAACTTCTTTCGCTAAATGATGTGCAATGGCAGCGGCTGCTGGCGTTTCAACCATAACACCGATCTCGATGCTTTCGTCAAACGCTAGGCCTTCAGCTCGAAGTTCTACTTTGTATTCTTCGATTGCTTTTTTCAGCTCACGGATTTCTTCAACAGAAATGATCATTGGGAACATGATACGCAGTTTGCCGTGTGCTGATGCACGTAAAATACCACGTAATTGGTCACGTAGAATTTCACGACGGTCTAAACTGATACGGATTGCACGCCATCCTAAGAATGGGTTCATTTCTTCAGGAAGATCCATGTATGGTAGATCTTTATCACCACCGATATCCATAGTACGGATAATCACTGATTCACCATGCATTGCTTCTGCTACTTCTTTATAAGCAACATATTGCTCTTCTTCAGTAGGAAGTGCATCACGATCCATGAATAGGAATTCTGTACGATACAGACCAACACCTTCACCGCCGTTACGAATAATACCTTCACAGTCTTTTACTGTGCCGATGTTACCGCAAACTTCAACTTGGTGGCCATCTAGAGTGATAGCAGGTAGGTCTTTTAGTTTTGCTAGCTCTTCTTTTTCAGCAACTAAGTCGTCACGAATTTTTTTCGATTTAGCCAGTTCTGCTTCTGATGGGTTGATAACAATTCTGTTGTTAACCGCATCAAGAATCAACATGTCACCGTTTTTCACTTGCTTAGTGATATCGTTAGTACCAACGATAGCAGGAAGTTCAAGAGAACGTGCCATGATAGAAGTATGAGAAGTACGTCCGCCAATGTCACAAGCAAAACCAAGAACGTAATCTAGGTTTATTTGTGCCGTTTCAGACGGTGTTAAATCTTTAGCAACCAGGATAACTTCTTCATTAATGTTGCTTAAAGAAACAATTGTAATGCCTAGTGCATTTTTAACAAAGCGGCTACCGATATCACGGATATCTGTAGCGCGCTCTTTTAGATAGTCATCATCTAAAGATTCAAGTGCACACGCTTGCTCTTCAATTACAGAGTAAATTGCAAAATCAGCAGAAAGTTTGTCGTCTCTTATAAGGGCTAAGATTTCTTCTTCTAGCTCTTCATCTTCAAGAAGCATTATATGCCCCTCAAAAATCGCTTCTTTTTCTTCGCCAAATGTTGCTAGCGCTTTCGCTTTAACCGCTTCTAATTGCTCAGAAGACTTAGCTCTAGCGTCAAAGAAACATTGAATTTCTGTTTCTACTTGAGATTCAGAGATTGGAGTTTTGTTTAGGACAATTTCATCTTCCTGAAGTAATAATGCTTTACCAAAAGCAATACCCGGAGATGCTAGAATGCCAGAAATCATAGCTTTACCTTAACATTGATCAAATTAGAGAATGAGAATAATTAAAGAAAAAGCTGATTAATGCAGCTCGTCCATTAGTTTAACTAGGTGGTCTACTGCTTCTTTCTCTTGAGCGCCTTCGGCAGAGATAGTTACGTTAGTACCTTTAGTTAGACCTAAAGTTTGTAGTTTGAAAAGGCTAGTAGCGCTTGCGCTTTTGCCATTAGAAGTTACTGTGATTTTAGCATCAAACCCTTTCGCTTCTTTAACGAACTGAGCCGCTGGACGAGTGTGAAGGCCATTTTCTGCAGTAATTACTACGTCTTGTGAATACATTGTGTATACCCCGATTTATATTTTATGTTGAATTAATGTCGTTAACCCATTCGTTTCTGAAAACTACTTTCGCACATCATTGTGATAGACACAATCCACGAATGTTAAATAGATTAATGACAGTAATTTTATATAAGTTTACTTATTTTGTAATCTTAAGTTCACTTTTCAGTGATACTTTATAACGGATTGTAATTATTTTACACCTAAAAATAAAGTGGCTTGATTATTACTAAGGAGGGAAATGAAATCAACAAAAAAAAACCATAAGGGGCTTTTTTGGCGTAAAAATTGATTTCAACACATGAATGTTGCGGTTTTATTGCTCATTTTCTTGTTCTGTAAACAAACCAGCAAAAAGTGCTGTACTTAGGTAACGTTCACCCGAACTTGGTAATATGACAACAATTTGCTTATTTGCGAACTCTGGAAGCGCTGCAATGCGGTTTGCTGCAACGACGGCTGCTCCTGAAGATATGCCTGCTAAAATGCCTTCTTCTTCCATTAAACGACGAGCCATTTCGATTGAATCTTCTGATGTCACGGCTTCAACACGATCAATTAGCGTTAAATCTAGGTTTCCTGGAATAAACCCAGCGCCGATCCCTTGAATTTTATGTGGTGCTGGTTTTATCTCTTCGCCTGCAAGTGCTTGGGCAATAACTGGTGATTCTGCAGGCTCAACAGCAACAGACAGTACGGCTTTATTTTGAGTATGTTTTAAGTAACGACTGGTGCCTGTTAATGTGCCTCCAGTACCTACTCCAGCAACAAATACATCAATGTTGCCGTCAGTCGCTTCCCAGATTTCAGGGCCGGTTGTTTTTTCATGAATCGCCGGGTTTGCAGGGTTATTAAATTGTTGAAGAAGTAAATACTTACTAGGATCACTTGCTACAATTTCTTCCGCTTTAGCGATGGCGCCATTCATGCCTTTTACCGCTTCAGTAAGAACAAGGTTTGCCCCTAGTGCTTTAAGCAACTTACGACGTTCTAAACTCATTGATGCAGGCATAGTGAGTGTTAGTTTGTACCCTTTAGCTGCGGCAACAAAAGCCAATGCAATGCCGGTATTTCCTGATGTTGGTTCAACTAACTCTATGCCTTCTCTTAATGTACCCGCTTTTTCTGCTTCCCAAACCATGTTTGCACCAATACGGCATTTAACGCTAAAGCTTGGATTACGTGCTTCTACTTTTGCTAATACATTACCATTACTCACACGGTTTAAACGTACAAGAGGGGTATTGCCAATCGTTTGTGAATTATCTTCGTAAATCTTTGTCATGATCTGTTCCTTCATTTCACGTAAAGCGTGATTAATTATAAAGTAAATATTTTGGTCACTCATTTGAGCAACTCGACCTATCTAGAATACGAAGAGTTGCTTAAATGAGAAAGGATCTAAAGGTTATAAGATATAGATGAACTTATTCTATGTGGGTTTAAGCATTAAAGGCGAGAGTGCTTATCACGATAAACATCTACCCACATTGCTGTTGCGCCACATACAGCAATAGGCATTACAAATAAATTTAGAATAGGGGTCATCGTAAAGAGAGTAACTAGCGAACCAAATGATAGGCATTTACCGCGCTTTGTTTTTAAATCATCTCTCATCACTTCGAATGGTACTTTATGGTTATCAAATGGATAATCGCAATATTGAATTGCCATCATCCAAGCCGTAAACAAGAACCAAAGAATAGGAACCACACTTTGTCCTATTGCCGGAATAAAGAAGAGAATAAACAAGCCTAGCGCTTTAGGTAGATAATATTTCAGTTTTTGCCATTCACGTTTAAAGATCCGCGGGAAATCTTTTAATGCGTCAATGACCCCACCGTCAGGCGCAGGTTGATTGGTTAATTTTGCTTCTAAATGCTCCGCTAGTAAGCCATTAAATGGTGCCGCAATCCAATTCGCAATCGTACTAAAGAAATAGGAAAATACCGCAAGAATACTAATGACAATGAAAGGCCATAGTAAATACGATAACCAATCTAACCAACTCGGTATTTGGGCTAGAATTTGTTCGATCCATCCACCAATTTGGTTGAATAGATAAAAAAATGAACCGCCTAATAAAATAAAGTTTATCAGTAGGGGAATAAAGATAAAGCGTCGAATACCTGGGGTCATTGCAAGTGACATCCCTTTCACAAAATATTGAACACCTGATTGGGTTTGTTTAAATGAACTCATAATCTATATTTACAGTTTGTGTATCATTTATTCACTATACTCAAAAATACGCACAAAGAAATGCAATTACCGATAATTTAGCGACTGATATTGTTCAATTGTAAGATTTATGTCACCACTTTCATTTTGTTATTCAACAAGTACCCTATTATTTGGTACATTACCAATAAGTAATGGTAGATTAGCACTATTGGTTAGGCTACCTTAATAGTAGTGATAATATTTCTTCCTTATATACAGTAAGAAGAATTAATAAAGCAGAGAGTGAGCGATGCAAGAATTGCGATTAGTGTTGATACTTGTTGGGGCATTGGCCATTGCGGCATTGTTGTTTCATGGCTTATGGACAAGTCGAAAAGAGACAAGCTCAAAATTTGGTAAGAAAGTAGATATCGATTTTGATTCTGAAAGTGAAGATGAGCAACCAACCCCAGCTCGTGGTTTTGAACAACCAAAAGAAAGCGTAGTAGACGTTCGTCAAGAAAGAAAAGAACCAGCATTTGGTCGTGATGAACCTAATTTATCCCAAGATCCGTTGTTTGATGGTGGTACTGACGCGATTCTTAAACAGAATGCAGAAGAGAAGGAAGTGGAGCCGAAAGTAATTGAAGAGCCTATAATGACAAGGCCCTCAATTTCTGAATCGATGGTAAAAGAAGAGCCAACCATTTCGTTTTCTGCGATTGATGATGTTGAACCGACTTTTCACAAAGAGTCTTCAGTTGTTCCTGCGCCCGTTGAACCCGTTATTATTCCTGAAATAGAGCCTGAAGTTGTTCCTGAGCCAGAAGAAGATGTGATTGTCATCAATGTGCATGGTATGGGGAATGAGCGATTTAATGGTAATCGTTTATTTAATAGCTTAGAGCAAAATGGATTAATCTTCGGTGATATGGCTATTTACCACCGTCATTCTGATTTGGCCGGTTCTGGTAAAGTTGTATTTAGTACTGCTAATATGGTTGCTCCAGGGCATTTCCAAGTACCAGAGGGTGAAGAGTTTTCGACACCAGGTATTTCATTTTTCTTACCATTGCCATGTAATGGTGAAGCTGATTATAATTTCAAACTAATGCTACAAACTGCACAATTAGTCGCTTCAGAGCTTGGTGGGAATGTGTTGGATGAAAAACGAAATATGCTTACACCAAATAAAATAGATGAATACAAACAACGAGTAAAAGTTTTTTGTAATTAATCGTCTATTATTATCTTAATTTTTAAAGGCTCATTCGTGAGTCTTTTTTGTTTGTATACCATCAATAAAAGAACAAGAAGTTGACCCGTCATGAGTATTGAAAAAACACTAGATGAGCTTAAAAAACAGCTTAATTATCACGCTTACCGTTATTATGTTGAAGACAGTCCAGAGCTTCCTGATGCTGAATATGATCGAATGATGCAGCAACTATTGTTGATTGAAAAAGAACACCCAGAGTTCATGACTGTCGACTCTCCAAGCCAGCGCGTTGGTGGTGAAGCATTAGGTGGTTTTACTCAAGTTCAACATGAGATCCCTATGTTGTCATTGGATAATGCATTTAACGATAATGAACTCGACTCTTTTGAAAAACGCATTAATGATCGTCTTATTTCGGATTCGGTTTCCTTGTTTTGTTGTGAGCCTAAGCTTGATGGTTTAGCGGTAAGCCTTTTGTATGTTGATGGGCTGTTAGTTCAAGCGGGAACTCGTGGTGATGGTGCAACAGGCGAAAATATTACAGAGAACGTAAGAACTATTCGTTGCATACCGCTAACGTTACAAGGAGAAGGATGGCCAACTCGTTTAGAGGTTCGCGGTGAAGTCTTCATGCCTAAAGCCGGGTTTGATGCGTTAAATGAAAGAGCGCTAAAACGTGCTGAGAAGCCATTTGCTAACCCCCGTAATGCGGCCGCTGGCAGTTTGCGTCAACTTGATTCAAAAATCACAGCAACTCGCCCATTGAGCTTTTATGCATATAGTGTAGGAATCATTGAGGGGGGGGAGCTAGAAGGCAGTCATTATCAACGGTTTGTTCAGTTAAAAAACTGGGGTTTACCTATGTGTGAAGAGACAAAACAATGCCACTCACTGACCGATGTAAAAGCATATTATAAAGACATTCTCGAGCGTCGAGATGCATTGAAATATGAAATTGATGGTGTAGTGATTAAGGTTGATAGTATTTCTTTGCAAGAGCAACTAGGCTTTGTTGCAAGAGCCCCGCGTTGGGCTATTGCTTATAAATTTCCTGCTCAAGAAGAACTGACCGTTTTAAACGATGTTGAATTTCAGGTCGGTCGTACTGGGGCAATAACCCCCGTAGCCAAATTAGAGCCTATTTTTGTTGGCGGGGTGACGGTGAGTAATGCGACATTACACAATGCCGATGAGATTGCTCGCTTAGGGGTTCATATTGGTGATACTGTCATTATTCGTCGTGCTGGTGATGTTATCCCTCAGATTGTATCAGTCGTAGAAGCTCGTCGTCCTGAAGACAGTAAGGCGATTATCTATCCAACAACATGCCCTGCTTGTGATTCTCAACTGGAACGAATTGAAGGCGAAGTCGTCACGCGTTGTGTCGCTGGTTTAGTTTGTCCTGCTCAACGTAAAGAAGCGTTAAAACATTTTGTTTCTCGCAAAGCGCTTGATGTAGATGGCTTGGGAGATAAAGTGGTAGAGCAACTCGTAGATAAAGAAATGGTGGAGACACCGGCTGATTTATTTAAACTGTCTGCAGGTGTATTAACAGTCCTCGATCGTATGGGACCAAAGTCAGCGCAGAATGTGGTCAATGCATTAAATAAAGCGAAAGAAACGACGTTATCACGTTTCTTATATTCTTTAGGGATCAGAGAAGTTGGAGAGGCGACTGCGGCTAATTTAGCTCTCCATTTTCAAACATTAAATGCAATAAGTTCCGCCACATTTGAACAATTAATTGAAGTCAGTGATGTTGGCGATATTGTTGCTAAACATATACTTGGTTTCTTTAGTGAGCCTCATAATCAAGCTGTGATTGAAAATTTACAACTGATGGGCGTTAATTGGCCGGATATTAAAGCGCTTGATGAATCGGTTCCTCAGCCACTAGCTGATAAAGTTGTTGTATTAACAGGAACATTATACAAACTAAAACGCAATGAAGCTAAAGCGGCACTACAAGAATTAGGCGCTAAAGTTGCTGGTAGTGTATCGAAGAATACCGATATTCTTTTTGCTGGAGAAGCAGCCGGTTCAAAATTAGCCAAAGCAGAAGAACTCGGTGTTGAAATAATGAATGAAGAACAGTTGATTGAAATATTAAATAATTAATAATAAGTCATGCAACTAAAGGAGCCTTAAAGGCTCCTTTTTTTATGTTTTAAATTTACTTTTTGTTTTTATCCACTATTTAGTGGGATGTGAATAAATGATGACAAAACAAAAAAGACAAACTGACTTTTATAATTATCAGTAAGTAATTGTGATATTGGTCGCATTGACTATTTTTTTATATTTATAAGCGATTGTTTTAGAAGCTCTTGTTGTTTTTTGATGTTTTTCGATCTGTTTATTTTGATCTTAATCACTAATGCGAAAGAAGTTTGCGCTCGGTCATATTTTTTTTAATGGAAATTAAGTTTTTGTTTTATGTTTTTTTATAAGGGTTTATTGTTTGTCTCATGGATGCACAGAGTGTATGCAGGAAAACTATAAGGTAATTACAATTTTTGATGATTCACATTGAGAATTGGTGAAATTAGGAGATTTATTTACTGCTTTCGGCGGCCAACTTAAAGCCAGTAAATAATGAACACAGCTATATCCATTTTTAGGAGCTTTATTCCATGGAAAACAAATTTTTTAAAACTACACTATTAGGTGCAGCAATTGCTCTAGCATCTTCAGGTGTGACAGCAAAAGAAGTTGGTATCAACTCTGATTTTAATGTTGAAGTTTACGGCGTAGCCGCTATCTCATTGGTTAACTACAACACCACTGATAACAATGATGCAAGTTCTGGTTATGTAGTAGAAAATGAATCACGCATTGGTTTTCGTGCGCACAAAGAAATGTTTGAAAATGTGTTAATTACAATGCAAATTGAATCTGGTTATGTAGATAGTACTGACTGGCCACATGGTGGTGTTTCTGGTGGTACTCTTGGTTTCCGTGATACATTTATTGGTGCATCAGGCTATTGGGGTAATGTATGTGTCGGTCGTGTTCTTACGCCATTATATGAATTGGTTGACTGGCCGTTCTCTAACCCTGGTCTAGGCTCTGTATTCGATTGGGGCGGTATTGCTGGTCACTACGATCGTCAATCAAACCAAGTTCGTTATGATTCACCTAAATTCGGTGGCTTTTCGTTCGCAACTTCTGTAGGCCGTGATGATAATGATAATGATAATGATAATGATAATGATAATGGTGGCGGTGCTGCGACTCGTGATTCATCTTTTGCAAGTGCGAATGCAAAATACAGCTTTGAAAAAGTAACGTTAATGGGTGCGGTTGAAGCTGGTTCAGATTTTAACGGTGTTGCTGGTCAAGATAACCAATCATACTTAGTTGGCTTTGAAGCTTCATTACCAGCAGGTTTCGGTATTGCAGCGGCATATAAAGTAGAATCTTTGGACAATCAAGCTACAAGGCTGGTGTTTCTCAAAGCGGTGTTAATGTAGAGCAAGGCTCTTACTCTATTATCGGTCAGTACTGGAATGGCCCAATTGGTTTTAAATTGGGTTACGCAGCGAATTTAGAGTCTGAAACTAACAGTAAAACAGACAAAGACTCTGACAGTAATACTATTTCAGGTCAGCTAATGGCGGTTCATAATGGTTTTGTACCTTACCTTCGTGTAGCTGGTCGTACTGTTGGTGATGCAGATACAGATATCGTAACACGTGTTGGTTTAGAGTACGGTTTCTAAGAAAACTCGTATTTAGCTAACTTTAAAAGCGCTGGCAATTTTTGTCGGCGCTTTTTACTTTAAGAGCATTTAAAATTTAAGGTGTATAAGATGTATAAAAAGACAGTTGGATTAAGCATATTATTACTAAGTGGATGCTCAACATTATCTAGTGATGATGATTTTTCTGATGCAATAAATGAAGTTACCAGAAAGTATAATTATATTTCCATTGAAGGAAAAAATATTACCCCGATAGAGAATAAAGGCATTGGCGCTAATTCACTAAGAAACACATCACATGTTGTTGCTAATTACCCAACGACAGACAAAATAGCGCCAGAATCCTACATAGCCGTTGAATTGAGTTATTTTAGAAGCAGCTATGAATACAATTCGGTTGTATTTAATGGAATAGAAGAAAAATTAACCGCTTATTCGCCTTCTACGGAATCGTGTACAGAGCATTGCACTGCAACCCAATATTTTACGTTTCCTATTGATAATAAAGAAATTGAAAAATCAGCTAAAGACGGGTTAACGTATGATGTTAACACGACAAATAATATGTCTAAGTTGTCTTTTTCAATCCCTGCGGGTTATTTTCAAGCAATTTTAGATGAAAGAAAATTTAACTCGAATATGAATACGACCGCTCCTTTACCTGTTGCGGTGATTGACGTTGTGAGTGATTCTAAACCGGTAGAAATGACGAAATATTGGTTTGATGAATCAACAGCAGTAGAGCAAGAGGCGTTTACTGAGTGGGCCTTTGCAAATCGTAAAGCAATCAATAGTCCATTAGTGAGTACATCAAAATCTCTTGAAATGTTGACGTATTGGTATGAGAAATCGTCAGTGGAAGATAAGTCGACTATTTTAACGTGGCTACTTAATAAATAATGTAATTTATCTTATCTATAGTGATCGCTTACATTGGTATTTGTTAAGCGGTCCGCTTCCTTTCTTTATCTCTTCTTGAACTTAACCTCACTCAATCATTGTAGATTTACCTTATGGTGCTAAAATAGCGCATAAATTACATGGTGCTGATAGATTCAGCTCAACCTCTTCAAAAGGTAATATCGATGACGGTTAAAACACGTTTTGCTCCAAGCCCAACAGGCTACCTTCACGTTGGTGGTGCACGCACTGCACTTTATTCATGGCTTTTTGCTAAAAACAAAGGCGGCGAATTTGTACTTCGTATTGAAGACACAGATTTAGAACGTAACTCTCAAGAAGCGGTTGATGCAATTCTTGAAGGCATGAAGTGGATGGGAATGGAGTGGGACGAAGGTCCATACTACCAATCTAAGCGTTTTGATCGTTATAACGAAGTCGTAGATCTATTGCTTTCTGAAGATAAAGCATACAAATGTTATGCTTCAAAAGAATTGCTTGATGAAATTCGTACAGAGCAAGAAGAAAATAAAGAGATGGCTCGCTACGATGCAAACCATCCTAAAATTGTTGCCGCAAATGCCGCAGCAAAAGAAGGCGATGCTTCTGTTATTCGCTTCCGTAATCCAAAAGAAGGCAGTGTTGTCTTTGATGACCAAATCCGTGGTCGTATTGAAATCTCAAACAGCCAATTAGATGACTTGATCATTCGTCGTACTGATGGTGCACCAACGTATAACTTCGTTGTTGTCGTTGATGACTGGGATATGGGTATTACTCAGGTTATTCGTGGTGAAGATCATATTAATAATACACCTCGTCAAATCAATATCTATGAAGCACTTGGTGCTCCAGTACCAATGTTTGCACACTGTGCAATGATCCTTGGTGATGATGGCGCTAAATTATCTAAGCGTCATGGCGCGGTATCGGTAATGCAGTATCGTGATGAAGGCTATCTACCTAATGCACTAAATAACTATTTAGTTCGTCTTGGTTGGTCTCATGGCGATCAAGAAATCTTCTCTCAAGAAGAAATGATTAACTTATTTAGCTTAGATGCAGTAAGTAAATCAGCGTCGGCGTTTAATACTGATAAACTTCGTTGGTTGAACAATCATTACATCAAAACATCTGAACCAGAATATGTAGCTAACTACCTACAATGGCATTTAGATCAAAAAGAAATCTCTTTAGACAATGGTCCTGCAATTACTGACGTTATTACGTTAGTTAGTGAGCGTTGTAATACATTGATTGAGCTGGCTGACCAATCTCGTTATTTCTACGAAGACTTCGAAGCATTTGATGCTGGTGCAGCTAAAAAACATCTACGTGGTGTTGCAAAAGGTCCTTTAGAATTAGCGCTTGCTAAAATTGAAGCTCTACAAGAGTGGACAACAGAGAATCTGCATAACGTTATTGAAGAAGTTTGTGCAGAGCTAGAAATCGGTATGGGTAAAATTGGTATGCCTTTGCGTGTAGCCGTTACTGGCGGTGGTCAATCACCATCAGTTGACGCTGTAATGCAGTTAATCGGTAAAGAACGAGTAGTTACTCGAATTAAGATGGCGTTAGCATTTATTGCTGAACGTGAAGCGAACGCTTAATTCAAATACGATTAAATTAAAAAACCGCTGATTTCAGCGGTTTTTTTTGTGCTAAAGAATGCTTTTAATTGTCCCTTCCGCTGCTTTACACAGTGTTGCATATGTCATAACTACTGTGCCATCAGTTTGTTCACAGGACACTTTCGGACCTATTTCTGTTGAGCCTTCTAAAGCGAATACATTAGACGAAAAGGCAGCAATTAAAATGGCTAATAATCTATATTTCATGATGTTATCCTCAACAATACGTTTATTGATACATCCATGCTAGTTATTTATTTTTGCATATCCATTGCTTATTTAAATATAGTTATGAATGTAAAATTGTAAATATTCAGTTGGAAATTACATCGAATTACATTTATGCAGATCATTATCTTAAGTGATTGGATCAATTAACGCATCGACAATACAATTCCGACCATTCGCTTTAGCTTGATATAATCCTTCATCTAAAACGAAATAGATTTGGTCTATATCCGTCATTGATTCTTCAATATACATCCAAGAAAAGCTTGCCGTAATCGCTAATCTTTTTACATCTAACGTCATGAATGTTGATTGTTCGAGTTCAATTCTTAATTTATTTATTAACCTAGAGCATTCCAATTTTGAAAGGTTTTTTAAGATAATCATAAATTCCTCCCCCCCAACACGACCGATTTCATGAGGGAATGAGAGGTGTTTTTGTAGGACGATTGATAAATGCTTTAAAGCTAAGTCACCATTTGGATGTCCATGTTCATCATTGAATTGCTTGAAATTATCAACGTCGAGCATGATTAAGGCCATTTTTGAATGAGGTGTTTTTAATGTCGACTTAATTTTATTAAAAATAGAAGCCCTATTATTTAGGGTTGTTAATGTATCTTTCTCTGTGAGTAAACGAAGTTTTCTTCGTGAGTACGTCATATAGAGAGTAAATAAAAATAAAAAGATAAAGCATAAAAAAAGTAGATTACGATTTTGCTTTGTTTTTAGTAATTCAGTTTGTTGTTGTTTTTTATTGTTCTCTGAGTTTTGGATAATAATTTGATTTTCAAGGGTGTTTCTACGTAACTCCAATGCTTCGTAAGCTTGTTGTTCTTTATTATGATTTATCCATTGTTGTAATACTTCATACGATAAATGACTCTCTAATGCCGCTTCAAATCTTCCCATACTTTTTAATACCTTTGCTTGATGCAAATAGGATGAGACGAGTAAATTTTTACTTTCTGTTTTTTTGCTTTATTAATCGCTAAATTGATCAGTTCTAATGCTTTGTTGGGGTGTTGGTATTCTAAATAAATACGACTCAATGACTGATATGTATTGATGATTAATTTGGAATTTTTTTTATCTTTAAGCGTCGATAAGGCTAAATAAAGGTATTCAATACCTTCATCAAAAAAAACTTCTGCGGTTAATATTTTTCCATGTACTAAGTAAGCAGAACCTAAGCCTATTTTGAAAATCCCACTATTAAAGTTCTCAATAGCCCGCAGAGAAAATAATTTTGCTTTATCTAATTGTCCTTTTTTTAAATATAATTCATCTAAATCCGTTTCTGTTTGCGCTACTTTTTGAGCAATATTCCTGCTCTTTCTAATCTCTAATGATTTTAATAAATACAATTCACCTGAATTTAATTTACCCATAGAGATGAGTAAGTTTCCTATGTTATTAAAGGTAGTGTCATTAATGTCATAGGGTTGACTTAGCTTTATCACTTCTTCACTGGCTTTTAATGCTTTAGTGAAATTATTCATTTCTTGGTAGGCAAGCGCAAGCAATCGATAGGGCCATTTAAGGTCAATATAATGATTGGTTGATGTTTTTATATTTTGTATGGCGCTCTGACAATAAAATTCGCCGAGATAAAGTTGACCTAACATAAGATTATATTTACACAGTTGTATATTAAAAATTGCATCTAGGTCAGAGTCATCAAGCTTATCGGCTTGTTGGTAGCTCTGAGAGGTAAGAAAAAAAGCATTTGATACTTGGGCTTGGTCTTCAAGATTCATTGCTTTAACAATAGAATATTCAACTTGAGAGTAAGGATTAGATGTGGGGGATGGTAAAGGGTATTCACCGCCTCTGCGTGTTATGAAACCATGCATGCGAAGGGCGACATAAACCCGTTCAGCGCTAGGTTCAAGGCCATTATAAACGTCTTCTAGCATGATTAAAGCGATATTAGGATCTTGAATTCTTGCTTGGTGGTAGTCTTTTTTCCAAGAGTCAGATTCCATTATTGAAATGGCATTGGAAGAAAAAGACACCATTAAGCAGAGAGTTAATAGTGTCATCAATTTTATTGATGTGGACATAATAAGCCAGTTGGAATGATGTTCTAATTATTTCGAAATGATAACGTAATGGCAAACAGAAAACGATGGGCAGGATCGCGTTAATGGAAAAACAGCCTCAGGGCTGTCTTTCCATAAAATAAATGCGAGTAACTTATTATTTTGGTGTGACTTTATGCATAACATCACCAATTTGAATACTGTTAATTAATTGAGGTTGATTAACGATTAATTCAGCATTTTGTTCATAAACGCGATCAACCGTTAATGTTATATTCGTTTTGGCTACCTTATTACGAGGTAAACCATTTTGATCAATGAATGCACCAGTGTGCCATAAATCCAACGTATCGCCTTTTTTAACACCATGAATACGACCTAGATCCATCGTGATACGATTGTTATTGATATTTACTACTTGTGGCAATGTCATTTTACAAGCGAATTTATTTTCTAAATCGAGCATCATGTCACGATTAACACGAAGTACCATTTCACCAAAAGCTGAAGTCCAAAAACGAGCACTTTGTGTATCGACTTCGCTGGTTTTAGGGAAATCCCATTGAGCAACATCACGATAATTATTGCTGTAAACTGTTTGTCCTGTTTTTCCATCAATGACGGCAACGTCAATTGCAAACTGACGATTAATGGTGTCTTTCTTTAATAAATTTTGTTCAATGGTTGCACTTAAATCTGTAATTTGACCAGAGTAAATATATTGAGCCCCATGATCTTCGGCAATCATTTTAGCGACTTCTGGTTGACGTTTATCAATGCGGATATGAGACGTACCGACAGACACAAAGCTTTGTGATTCTTTATCTAACTGTCTAGCGAATACGGTGCTGAGATCTTCACCCATCTGATAAACCTTACCCATAACCGCTTGTTGTGGGGAGTCGATCGTGATTTCGCTTGTCATTACCGTTTTTTTGTATTGCCCAATATGGCAACTGTTTGCCGAAGGGTAAATGTCAATACGAGTGGTAACGTACAGCTTGCCGTTTTTCTTTTTTTCTTTAATCACTTCAATACTACGAACTTCAGTTCCGCTAAATTGATAGTGTTTATTATCGTTTTCTAAAAAGACACGAAGATCTTTTAGGCGGCTAATATCGGCCCCTGAGAAAAGCATCGCTTGGTAAGCTGCATCTTCTAGTGCATGGGTTCTTGCCGCATTTTTACTGGTAAGAACACTTGCAGAACCTGTGACCTCGAACCACTCGGCATTAACCTGTACGGTGTAACACATTGTAAATAAAGAGGTAATTAAATAAATTATTTTTTTCATCGTTACTATCTGCCAAATGGGTATGAAATTTGCTAACTAATATTTGTTGATTGATAAAAGTACTTACAAATTGCGTTTATTAGACTATAGCAAGTTTTGTTCCTAATTTGAGTTTTAAGCTTTTATTAGGAGAAACAGTAAGTATATAAAAACATTATCTGGAGATAATAGAATGAGAGTTTTGGTTGTAATGTTACTGTCTATGGTAATAAGTGCTTGTGCTTATTCACCTATTTATAATGGTAAAGAACCGTTTAATGGCAGCCCATTTATGTTAGCTGATACGCCTAGACATACGATGGATTATTTTATTGAAAGTTTAACTGAACAATTGATTACGTCTAACACGACGCTATCAGCGCGTTCTCCAATTGCGATTACTTCTTTTGTTGATTTACAGCAGATGGATCAAACGAACTGGTTAGGTAACTCTGTAACTGAAGGGTTTATTTTCCAACTGCAACGTCGTGGCTTTAAAGTTATTGATTATAAAACAACAGGAAACATCAGAGTTACTCAGCAAGGTGATTTTGCGTTTAGCCGTGATTGGAAAGAATTAGTTCAAGAGCAGCAAGTTGATTATGTATTAACAGGAACCATGCTTCGTCAAGATGGTGGCGTATTAATTAACGCTCGTATTATTGGAATGCAAACTCGTGTTGTTGTTGCTTCTGCACAAGGCTTTTTACCTGCGGATCGAATTGGCCGTGATTTAGATACATTAAATACCATGAGAATGGAAGATGGCGTTTTAATTCGTTCTGATGTCGAAAAAGCAGATCGCAATACTATTATTTTACGTCCATAGGAGATCTAATGATGAAGCATTGGTTTTTATTAGCATTATTAGTCTTAGTGGGTTGTCAGCCTTTAGGTGTAATGCGTGAAAGTGATCATTTGAATGCGGTTGGTTATGCGAGCATTAGTGAACAAGCCGGCAAGAATATTGATGAACAAAGAATTCGCGCAATGCGAGCATCAAAAGTTGATGCGTATCGTGAGCTTGCAGAGCAAGTCTACGGAATGCGTATCAGCGGTAAAGTTGAGATGAATGATCAACAACTTGGTGAAGAATCAACAACTGCAGGTGTGGATGGTATTATTCGCGGCGCAGAAGTGATCAGAACATACTTAGTTGGAGACAGCTACGTCACTGAGCTGAAATTAGATCTTAAAAAGATGGAACGCATGAAAAACCAAGGTCAGGTTTATGATGTGCCATCAACACAAAGAAAAACAACCTTATTTTAAGGTAATACTCTCATTCAACACCATTTTGCCCTAGGTATTAATACCTAGGGCTTTTTTATGTCAACCTTGAAAGAGAAAGAGGTAGATTGTTAATACCTATTAATAACAATGGGTATCATCGGTTAAATAATAAATATAATTTAATTAAAAGTGCGTAATATTCCGCATTATTAACTTTTTCTAGTATAAGGTTTGCCACCTGTTGAGATAGTTTATATTTTTAATAGGTAGTTAAGGAATATTAGGTTGATATGGTTGTTTTTATAAGCTGGATTTATGTGTCTTTATGCATTGGTGTTTCTATCATCGCGCATAGCCAAGAGCGTTCAGCACCTATTTTTTTTCTTATGTCTTTAATACTGACACCTATTGGTGGTTTTTTGATCACACTCTTCCTGAAAAAATCAGATAAGCGTCGTTATGAGTATTAAAGGGAATAATAGCGTTGTCTTGATGCAGAGAAACAATAGTCACATTGTTTCTAAATAGGGAAGGCGCAGGGTTATAAGTGACAAATTGGGCGGATCTATAGATGAATTAACCGAGATTGGTTACGCTTTTATGTTTGTACCAAGTGTCGTTATGTTACGTGTTTGCCCTTCAGCAGTATAAGTCATGCCATTTTTTCCACGACTTTGTTGCATAAGATTATTTAACTTATTAAAACTTAATTGGGCGCGCTGAAGTGCTTCCCCATTGATTTCATTTTCTTGTTTACAATCATGAATAATCGATTTTATTTCCGTTACTTTTTCATTTAACGCGCTATCTTCAGAAAGCAGCTCTCTTTCTGTATGGCTACCTAATAACTGATCATATTGACGTAGTTGGTTTAGCAAGCCTAATTTATCATGAGCAATGCTTTCCATATCTGCCGATTTTCTACTGGCTATCGCATATTTCTCTCGACTAAGAACCGTCGAAAGAGATAGAGCGACACTGCGTTGTAGATCTAATAATTCAGTTAATGTTTGTGCCATATTGTCTCGGTATACTTCTATTGGTTATCTTAAAGAGACTAACTAGCCTAGATTATAGGCCAGCCAGTTCATCTTCAAATTTGATAATATTGTCAGCTAGGCGTTCTGGATCAACAGAATACGATCCATTTGCGATAGCTGCTTTTATTGCCGCTACTTTGTCTGCGTTAAAAGAAGGTTCTGTCGCTAACTGTTGATGCATTTGGCCAATTTCTTTACCTTGATGGCTTAAAGAAACCGCATCTGCTTTTGCTGACATTGCCGGTGCTGCACTTGCTGGTGCTTTATCACCAGAGTCAACACGAGCTTGGCTGCGTAGCGTTGACATTGCCTGGCTAGCACGTAATTGGTCAATACTTGTCATAATATTCAAGCCTTTTCGCCGATTAAAACATTTTCTTAATGGATATATCGGCTGTCAAAAAAATAACTTAAGTAAATAATGAAGTTTTTTGACGCTTTTTCATTATTTAAAAACTGTTGTTAAACTAAGCATAAATAATGCCAGTTTCCACTTATCGGCGGTGTGTTAAGAAAGTTTAGAGGAAATATCATTAAATTTAAGTCAAATTAACATTCTGGCTTAAAATCGAATACTAATTTCACCTACCGCAGTAACAACGCCATTGATGATGCGTTTAGATTTGTTATTTTGGACGTTTACATTATCGCCCAAAGCCGCGTCACCCAATGCTGTTCCTTTAGTTAGGATACTTAATTCCCCTTTTACCGCTTTAATTATAACACTGTCATTGCGACATACCATGCAGATGTCGTTTTTTTCAACAACATCACCGGCTCGAACGCTGCGTTTAATTCGTGACCCAATAAGATCATTCGTATTAATATAGCCGCCTCGGCGATACGTTCGGCTGTTGACTAAGGTTAAATTTAAGTCATTTGCGCTGAGTGTGAGTCCTTTTGAAAGAGACGTTGCCGCCGTGACTAAAGGCATCATTAATTCTGCTTTTACAGGGACATAGATCTTCCAATTATCTGCAATACATTCCACTAATACGGATGTATTACCACTGGAATTAAGTCGACCAGGCAAGGAGGACGTTAAAGGTTCTGGACAGTCTGTCGCATGAATTCTACTATCTATTCGCGCGGACTCTAGACTTAATGTGCCATTACTCGGCACTTCAATTTGAGATTCTAGAAAAGACTCCGCAGAGTCTTTAATTGCTTCAAGTTGCTCATCTGTGGCAGCATGCGCATTAGTATTAAAGAAACTTATAAATAGGCCGATAAAGCTTATAAGTCGATAAAAAGTGATTTTGTTATCACGCTTTTTAATTATCATCATATTTTTATTATAAAATGCCATATGGTATGCCGTGCTCTTGATGGGTTTGTGTTAGGCTCGCGGTTTATTTATCATGGCACAAGATGGAGTCATATATGACAGGCATACTGGATTCGGTGAATCAGCGCACACAACTTGTAGGGCAAAACCGTTTAGAACTACTTACTTTCCGTCTTATGGGACGTCAACGTTATGGTATTAACGTTTTTAAAGTAAAAGAAGTATTACAGTGTCCGAAGTTGACTTCAATGCCAAATTTAAATCCATTAGTAAAAGGAATTGCTCACATTCGAGGTCAAACGATCTCTGTGATTGATTTAAGTCTTGCAACTGGTGGGCGAGCAACAACAGATATTGATAAGTGTTTTATCATTATTTCAGAATTTAACCGTACCATTCAAGGCTTCCTTGTTAAGTCTGTTGAGCGTATTGTTAATATGCATTGGGAGGCAATTTTACCGCCACCACAAGGCACTGGACGAGCAAACTACTTAACCGCAGTAACAAACATTGATGATGAATTAGTTGAAATCTTAGATGTAGAAAAGATTTTAGCTGAAATTGCGCCTATTGATGAGACAATGAATGAAGAATTGGTTGAAGAAATGGCGTCGATCAGTCCAGAAGTGGTTCGTAGAGTATTGATCGCTGATGATTCAAGTGTCGCTCGTAAGCAAGTGCAACGTGCCGTTCAATCGATTGGTTTTGAAACTATCATGGTAAAAGATGGTAAAGAAGCATTAGATAAATTAGTCGATATGGCAAATGCAGGTAGTGTATATGAACAAATTGGTTTGGTTATTTCCGATGTAGAAATGCCTGAAATGGATGGTTATACACTAACGGCAGAAATTCGTCGTGAACCAGCATTGAAAGATCTACACGTTATTTTACATACTTCATTAAGTGGTGTATTTAACCAAGCGATGGTTGAACGTGTCGGGGCAAACCAATTTATTGCGAAGTTTAACCCTGATGAATTAGGGGCTGCTGTTAAAAGAGCAGTTGAGAAGTAGAGCCTGCCTGTTATTTTGTCACCTGTAAAGTAAGGTGACATTCATTTTATTATTTGGAAATTTATTCGTTAATGACAACTATAACTATCAACGAACAAGAATATCGTGATTTTAGCCGATTTCTTGAGTCTCAATGTGGCATTGTCCTTGGTGACAGCAAGCAATATTTAGTGAGAAGCCGACTGAGCCCTTTAGTTGCTAAGTTTTCATTAGCTTCATTATCCGATTTATTAAAGCAAGTTATTGCTGGCAGAAATCGTGAATTGCGTGTTGCTGCTGTTGATGCAATGACAACGAATGAAACATTGTGGTTTAGAGACGGCTATCCGTTTACCGTATTGGCTGAAAAATTATTGCCAGAATTTGCTGCTAATCGTCGTCCATTGAAAATTTGGTCAGCGGCGAGTTCGTCAGGCCAAGAAGCGTATTCAATGGGAATGATTATTTCTGAGATCCAAGCGCGTAAACCCGGTTTCTTACCTAATATCGCGATTACGGGGACTGACATTTCACCATCAATGCTTGATACGTGTAAAGCTGGGGTTTATGACAATCTTGCGTTAAGCCGTGGGTTGTCACCAGAGCGTCGTCGTGCATTTTTTGAAGATGTGGGTGATGGTAAGATGAAGATCAACGATAAAATTCAACGTATGGTTAATTTTCGTCCTCAAAATCTAATGGACAGTTACAGCTTACTTGGTAAGTTCGACATCATTTTTTGTCGTAATGTATTGATCTATTTTTCTCCAGATATGAAAGCCAAAGTATTAAATCAAATGGCGGCAAGTCTTAACCCTGGCGGGTATTTATTGCTTGGTGCTTCGGAATCGTTAACAGGATTAACCGATAAATTTGAAATGGTACGTTGTAATCCAGGTATTATTTACAAACTAAAATGATCTAAATTGATTTATTTTTGAACAAAAAGCGGCTTTGGCCGCTTTTTTTGTGCCTCAAATTCAGGTTAGGCATGTTAATTGCTTTATTTTTTGTCAGTAGTATCGTCAATCTGCTTGTTAAGTAAAAAGTTGGCATACAGGTTGCAATATAGAATTTATATATACTGCTAGTCAGTTCTTGTGGAGGTTTTGAAATGGCAATTTCTTTTGATAAAGCATTAGGTATTCATCAGTACACCGTTGGAGTTCGCTCTCAACGTGCTGAAATGATAGCGACTAATATCGCTCAGGCGAATACTCCTGGCTATAAAGCAAAAGGAATGGACTTTCAAAAAGCAATGCAGTCGGCAACATCAAAGGCAAGCATGGGTCTTAGTCGTACGGATGGTCGGCACATTAATGCCTCAACACGAGTGGCAGGGGAAATTCAATACCGTCTTCCTACCCAACCTGATACAGGTGATGGAAATACGGTAGATGTGGATTTGGAGCGTAATTTATTTATGCAAAACCAACTTCGTCATCAAGCATCATTAGAGTTTTTAGGCAGTAAATTCAAAAATCTCACCAAAGCAATTAAAGGGGAATAGAGATGAGCTTATTTAATGTTTTTAACGTTGCAGGTTCTGCAATGAGTGCAGAGTCAGTTCGTCTCAACACCACTTCAAGTAACATGGCAAATGCGGACAGTGTCAGTAGCTCAGCTTCTGAAACCTACAAAGCTCGCCACGCTATCTTTGGTGCAGAATTGAGTAAAGCTAAATATAAACAAGACTTTACAGTACCTGTAAAAGTGCTGGGTATTGTTGAAAGCCAAAAACCGCTACGTGCTGAATATAACCCCGATCACCCTATGGCAAACGACGATGGTTATATTTTTAAACCAAACGTTAATGTGATGGAAGAAATGGCAAACATGATTTCTGCTTCTCGTTCATACCAAACGAATGTGCAAGTTGCAGATGCAGGCAAACAAATGTTGCAGAGTACTCTGCGAATGGGTCAATAAGGATAGGAGGTAGCTATGACTGGAATCAATAACGTTGGTCAACAAGGCTTGTCCTACATCGACCAGCTTAAAAGTCTTCAAGAGGCGAACAAGCCTGAAAAGACAACTGGCGGTAAAAATGAACTGAAGCAAGAAGACTTCCTTGCATTATTAACCAAACAGTTGTCTCAACAAGACCCATCTAAGCCGGTTGAAAACGATCAAATGATTGCGCAAATGGCATCATTTGCAACCGTTGATGGTATTGGCAAGATGAATAAGCAGTTCGATAGCTTAAATACATCAATGACATCTAACCAAGCATTACAAGCGTCTTCGCTTGTTGGTCGTGATGTGCTAGTACCAGGTGCTAAAGGCTTAAAAGAAGCTGATAAAGGTATGGCGGCAATGGTTAAATTGCCTAAAGCGATTAATAGCTTATTGGTTCGTGTTGAAAACGAACAAGGCCAATTAATTCGTACCTTAAATGTAGGCGCTAAACCAGCCGGAGACTCACGTGTTGAGTGGGACGGTAAAGATGATAAAGGCAATGCAATGCCTGCTGGCCGCTACAGCATTAAAGCGGCTGGTGTGCTAGATGGAGAAAACAAAGAATTTGGTGTATCAACATACGCTAACGTCAACAGTGTTCTTCTAGGCAAAGGCAATGGCAATGTTTTGCTTAATCTTGCTGGTTTTGCTTCACCGATGAAATTAGCCGAAGTGCTAGAGATCGGCAAAGCATAAAATGGCGAATATTCAGTGCAGCATTAATTGCTGCCTGAATACTCGTATTTATTGTTAAAAATTATTAAACCATAGAGCTATGCCAATTCCTTTAACATTCCCAAATGATTGTGATCGTTAATGGAATTGGAAAATAATCAGCGTAGCTAGATAGGAGATATTAAATGTCATACGTAGCATTAAGTGGTCTATCCGCTGCTCAAAAAGATCTAAACACAACGTCAAATAACTTGGCAAACGCCAACACCTTTGGTTTTAAAGAGTCTCGTGCAGAATTTGGTGATGTGTATTCGTCGTCACTATTCTCAAATACTAAAACCACAACTGGTGGTGGCGCGCAGACAACTAAAATTGCTCAGCAATTCCATGAAGGGTCTAGTATTTATACGAATAACCCAATGGATTTACGTATTTCTGGGCAAGGTTTCTTTGGTGTAGCAAAGGATCGTCTTCAGCCTGGAACGAATGAGTTGAGCCGTAATGGTGCGTTTCATTTAGATAAAGAAAATTACGTAACAACATCAAATGATGAATTTTTATTGGGTTACGACGTCGACCCTGAGTCGGGTAATGTGTCATCTTATCAGCCAAAAGCACTTAAGATTCCAGATCAATTTGGTAAGCCAAGAGCCACTGAAAACGTTGATATTGGCATGAACTTGCCAGCATCAGAAGTGCCAAAAGATCCGGCTCTTTTTGATATGAATGATCCTGATACGTTTAATAAATCAACCTCAGTTACAACGTACGATTTATTAGGTCAACCATACAAAATGACCACGTATTATGTGAAAGACGCAACGCAACCAAACCGTTGGAACGTGTTCTATTCTTCTACGGATACGGAAGGTGAAAAAGCGGTTAACATTAATGCGGGTGACGCAACAAATGCGGCAGGCCAAGTAGGCCACTCAATCGTATTTAATAATGACGGTACAACCCAAAGTGTGAATGCTGGCCAACCAGTGACTACAACACCTTTAGGGGCGAATGGTCTAAATATGAATGGTGCGGATACGCAACAAACATTAACCATGAAGTTTGATAATCCAACTCAGTTTTCAGCACCGTTTGAAATGCGTCGCTTCAGTGAAGATGGCGCAACAACAGGTTATTTATCGAAAGTAGACATTGATAAGAGTGGTAACATTGTTGGTTCTTACTCAAATGGTAAAGACGTCACGTTAGGTCGTGTCGCGATGGTTCGAGTAACCAACCAACAAGGTCTTGCGCAGAATGGCGGCACTCAATGGTCGACTACTCAAGCGTCTGGTGCGGCAATTTGGGGTGAAGCAAACCAAGGTTCATTTGGTGATATTCAAAGTGGTACGTTAGAGCAATCAAACATTGATATGACTCAAGAGCTGGTTGATTTAATCTCAGCGCAACGTAACTTCCAAGCGAACTCTCGTGCATTAGATGTGCACAACCAGCTACAACAAAATATCTTACAAATTCGATAAGCCAATTGAATTAATAACGCTAAAATTGCTGTCTACTTTGACGGCAATTTTTTACCCGAAACTATTGCCTCTTCCTCTCCATTCTTTTCCTCTTCGTATTTTTATGCCTACGTAAACCGAACGCCAATACAGTTAACCTATTGATCTATAGACCATGAAAAACTTGGCACACTCATTGCTATACTGAGTGTAGATAGATTTTTGGAGTTCATTATGGATCGCGCATTATTTTTAGCCATGAGTGGCGCTAAGCAAAACATGCAAGCTATGCAGCTTAGCTCAAACAACCTTGCCAACGTAAGTACGACTGGTTTTCGTGCTGATTTAGAGCAAGCGCGTGCAATGCAGGCGTATGGTGAAGGTTTGCCTAGTCGCGTATTCAGCATGACTGAACGCCCGGGACAAAATTTTGCACAAGGTTCTGTCATTACGACGGGCCGTGATTTAGATTTAACTATTGAAGGTGATGGTTGGATTTCAGTAATGGACAACACTGGCCGTGAAGGGTTGACCCGCGCAGGTAATCTAAAAATTGATGAGACAGGTTTGCTAATGAATGGCAGTGGTCATTTGGTGATGGGCGAAAATAATGCGCCGATTACCTTGCCGCTTCCAATTTCAAAAATTCAAATTGCAAAAGACGGTACGATTTCAGTATTAGAGCAAGGTGCACCAGCAGAAGCCATGGCTGAAGTCGACCGCATTAAATTAGTAAAAACAGATAACCGTGATTTATTCAAAGATACGAATGGTTTGTTCCGTTCTAAAAATCCTAATAATGCATTTCAAGCCGACGCTAGCGTGACGGTGCTTAAAGGTGCATTGGAAGGCAGTAACGTAAATGCCGTAGGTGAGATGACCAATTTAATTGATTTGCAGCGTCAGTTTGAAATGCAAGTCAAGATGATGAGTACTGCTGAAGAAATGGATAAAGCTTCAAGCTCATTATTACGTATGGGTTAATTGAACAATTAACTTGATTAACTTTATACATTAAAAAATTTATAGGAATACAAAATGAATCCAGCATTATGGGTAAGTAAAACAGGTTTAGACGCACAACAAACCAACATCGCAACTATCTCAAACAACTTGGCGAATGCCTCAACGGTTGGTTTTAAAAAAAGCCGTGCTGTTTTTGAAGATCTGTTTTACCAAAACGTAAACCAAGCCGGCGCTCAATCAACACAAAACACAGAGCTTCCAACGGGATTAATGCTTGGTTCTGGTTCTAAAGTTGTGGCAACACAAAAAGTATTTACTAACGGTAATGCACAAACCACGTCGAACGGCATGGACATGATGATCGAAGGTAAAGGCTTTTTCCAAATTACAATGCCAGACGGCAACCTTGGTTATTCTCGTAACGGTCAATTTACGTTGAACTCTGAAGGCGCAATGGTTACAACCGGTTCTGGTTACCCTTTAGAACCAGAAATTGTGGTTCCTGAAGATGCAATTAACGTGACCGTTGGTACGGATGGCGAAGTGTCTGTTCGTTTACGTGGTCAACAAGATAACCAAGTGATTGGTCAAATTACGACGGTTGATTTCATCAATCCAGGTGGTTTAGAACCTGTAGGCCAAAACCTTTACTTACCAACGGGTGCAAGTGGTGATCCTCAAGAAGGCACGCCAGGTTTAGAAGGCTTAGGAGCGATTCGTCAATCTATGCTTGAAGCATCAAACGTAAACGTAACCGAAGAATTGGTAAACATGATTGAAGCGCAACGTGTTTATGAAATGAACTCTAAAGTAATCTCTGCTGTTGATAAGATGGCAAGCTTTGTTAACCAACAATTATAATTGGTGATTAGGATGAAACGTCTTCTTTGTTTACTGCTATTAACAACCTTGACTGGGTGTGGATCTTTCTTGATTCAGAATCCAAATTTACAAGAAAATGAAGTGACTTCAGCGACCACCAACGTGGATGCAGTTGAGGGTGACAAAGAAGAAGATACGGGCATTATCGATACGCTTCGTGGTCGTAGTGAGCCGATTTCAGGTGATCCAGCGTGGGCGCCGATTCATCCAAAAGAAAAACCAGAACATTATGCAGCCGCAACGGGCTCATTGTTTAATGTGGATCATGCACAAGACATGTACGATGACACCAAGCCACGTGGTTTAGGCGACATTGTTACCGTTATGCTTGCTGAAAATACCAAAGCGGCAAAAAGTGCCGATGCAGAATTATCAAAGAAAAATGATTCAAGCATGGACCCTCTGCAAGTGGGTGGTCAAGAGTTGCAAGTGGGTGGGCAGTATAATTTCTCGTATGAGTTATCTAACGATAATAAATTTACAGGTAATACGTCTGCGAACCAAAGTAACAGCTTAAGTGGTTCCATTACGGTGGAAGTGATTGAAGTTCTTTCTAATGGTAACTTATTGATCCGTGGAGAGAAGTGGTTAACTCTAAATACAGGGGATGAATACATTCGTCTTAGCGGCACGATTCGTCCGGATGACATTGCTTTTGATAACACAATAGCCTCAACCCGTATTTCAAACGCTCGAATTCAATATTCAGGCACGGGTGATCAACAAGATATGCAAGAACCTGGATTCTTGGCACGATTCTTTAATGTAGCACTATAATAATGACGAATCGTTGGAGTTTTGACGTGAAGAAAAACCTAGTTACCTTAATTCTTACTTGGTTATGCCTAAGTATCTCTACTGCACAAGCGGCACGTATTAAAGACGTGTCAGAAGTTGCAGGAGTTCGTAGTAACCAATTAATCGGCTATGGTTTGGTTTCTGGTTTACCGGGAACGGGCGAATCAACGCCATTTACCGATCAAAGTTTCAATGCCATGTTGCAAAACTTTGGTATTCAATTGCCACCAGGCACAAAACCAAAAACGAAAAACGTAGCAGCAGTAATGGTCACTACGACATTGCCAGCTTTTGCAAAGCAAGGTCAAGTGGTCGATATTACGGTTTCATCTGTAGGTTCAGCAAAAAGCTTACGTGGTGGTACGTTATTACAGACCTTCTTAAAAGGCTTGGATGGAAAAACATACGCCATTGCACAAGGTAATTTAATTGTGAGTGGTTTTAGTGCAACCGGTGCTGATGGTTCTAAAATTGTGGGTAATAACCCAACAGTCGGCCGTATTTCTGGTGGTGCAATGGTTGAGCGTGAAGTGCCGTCGCCATTCGGTCGTGGTGATTTCATTACTTTCAACTTATTAGATTCAGATTTTACAACCGCTCAACGTATGGCTGATGCGGTCAATAATTTCCTTGGCCCTAATATGGCTTCAGCGGTTGATGCGACTTCTGTTCGAGTTCGAGCTCCCCGAGATATTAGCCAACGAGTTGCATTTTTGTCTGCGGTAGAAAATGTTAACTTTGATCCAGCAGATGGCTCAGCAAAAATTATTGTGAATTCTCGTACTGGTACGATTGTAGTTGGTAAGCACGTTAGATTAAGAGCGGCCGCAGTAACTCACGGTGGAATGACGGTAGCAATCAAAGAAAACCAACAAGTGAGTCAACCGGGACCATTCGGTAATGGAAAAACGGTTGTAACACAAGATTCTGACATCGAAGTAACCGAAAAGCAGGGTAAGATGTTTAAATTTGAACCGGGCTTAACGTTGGATGATTTGGTTCGAGCGGTGAATGAGGTTGGTGCAGCACCATCCGATTTAATGGCGATTCTTCAAGCGTTGAAACAAGCAGGCGCAATTGAAGGCCAACTGATCATTATTTAAGTTTGATTTCAATGATTCTAAAAACGCACTTTTTTGAGGTGCGTTTTTTTATGTTTGTTATTTACAAAATTAGCAGCACGACGACTTGGCATTAAACTTGCTCTAGTTAATAGAGTGTTAGTTGGCCTGATTTTAAATAATAAGTGTGACGATGAATAATTCAGTAAATATGACAGACGTTGGCTTTATCCACGATGTGGGTGGCCTAGATAAATTACGTAAAAGTGCGGTAAATGGCGATCAAGAAAGCCAAGACAAAGCCTTGCGTGCGGCGGCTGTGCAGTTTGAATCGATCTTTACACAAATGCTTTTTAAATCAATGCGTAATGCTAATAGTTCATTTAAATCAGACATGATGAGCAGTGATAATCAAAAGTTCTTTGAGCAAATGCGTGACGACCAAATGTCGACCGAATTATCAAAGCAAGGCTCGCTAGGATTAGCGGATATGATTGTTGCACAACTTGGTGCCTCACTAAATCAAGAACCGCCAGTGCACAATGGCAAGAATTTAGAGCAAAATGCACGAGTGGCAATGCGAAGAGCGGCAACGGATGAAACATTGCGTTTGCCTGCTGAGCATCAACCCCTGTCTGCGGCAAAACAAGCGTCACAAACCGAATCACCATCGGCCGTTAAATTAGAACAAATGCTAGCGGCAAGACAAATTCAACAGTCTGAGAAGTTTGATTCACCTCAGCAATTTGTTGATACGATGAAGCCATACGCTGAAAAAGCGGCAAAGGCCTTAGGTATTGATTCAAATGTATTAATCGCTCAGGCCGCATTAGAAACTGGCTGGGGTAAGAAAGTTATCAAGAATTCAGTGGATTCAAGCCATAACTTATTCAACATTAAAGCAGACAGAAGCTGGCAAGGCGATAAGATCGCTAAAAATACGTTGGAATATCACGATAACATTGCCGTTTCAGAGAATGCCGCTTTCCGTTCATACGACAATTATGAAGAAAGCTTCAGTGACTTTGTGCGTTTCTTAAATCAAAATCCACGTTATGAACGCGCATTGCAACAAACACAAAGTTCAGAAAGCTTTATTAAAGGCATTCACAGTGCGGGTTATGCAACGGATCCTAATTACTCAAGTAAAGTAATGAGCGTAATGAAGACGGTTGAAGACTTACTAAAATAATCGCTCACAATGTAACCTCTTGAATCCTGTCTCTTAAATCTAAGTGGCAGGATTTTTTATTGCCGCTTATAAAAGGAAAGAGGCAAAGAAAGGTGAGAGAGAGGATAAAAAGAGGCAATCGTTTCCTATAGTCTCAGTAGTGTCGCTTTATCTTGTTGATAATTAACAAAATAAAAGTTGGCACATTGATTGCTATATTAGATTTGTTAGGAAATTTTACTGCATCTTTTATAGAGTTTTTTGGAGGCTACATGGGACTTGATCTGCTTAATCTAGGTACACAAGGTGTGCTTACGGCGCAGCGTCAACTGAATACGACCAGTCACAATATTAACAACGTTAATACTGAAGGCTTTAGTCGTCAATCGGTAGTTCAAGAAACAAATATGCCTCATTGGGTGTCAGGTGCAAACCTCGGCGCAGGCGTGCATGTTGCCGCTGTGCGACGTTCGTTTGATCAGTTCGCAACCAATGAACTGAACCTATCGACAACCAATCTAAATTACTCGATGGATACAGAAGCAAATCTTGATGTTCTTACGAATATGATGTCGTCTATTGGCGCTAAACGTATTCCTGAAAACATTAATGATTGGTTTGATGCCGTAAAAACGCTTTCTGATAGCCCTAACGAAATCGGCGCACGTAAAGTCGTCCTTGAAAAATCACGTCTTATTTCACAAAGCTTGAACGACTTTTATGAAAATGTACGTCAGCAAAATGCCGACGTAAATAAAAAGATGGATCTTACTGTAGAGCGTATGAATGGTATTGCTCTAGAGTTAAAAGACATTAACAAGATGATGGTTAAGACCCCTGGTCCGCACAATGACCTAATGGACCGTCATGAAAAGTTAATTAAAGAGCTGTCTCAATACACAAAAGTAACGATCACAAAACGTGACAATGAGAATTCATTCAATGTCTTAATTGGTGGTGGGCACATGTTAGTGTCTGGTACTGAATCAAGTCAATTGAAGATGATTCAAGGAACGCCTGACCCATTACAGCGTCGACTAGCGATGGTTGAAGGCAATGGTGTTAAAGCCATTCAGCATGACAGCATTGGCGGTAAATTATCGTCATTGTTTGAGCTGCGCGATAAAACGATCCCTACGATTATGGATGAACTAGGCCGAGTAGCCGTAGGCTTCAGCAGTGAAGTTAACCGTTTACAAAGTCAAGCCATTGATTTACGTGGGCAGGTCGGTGCAAATATTTTCTCTGACGTAAACTCAGAACAAGCCGTTCGTAGTCGTGCCATTATTCCTGGTGATTCTTCAGCAGAAATCGGTGTATTTATTGACGACATCAGCTTATTGAAAGCCGGTGATTACGCCCTTAAATACGATGGCAGCCAATATACGGTGACCCGACCTACAGGCGAAGTACAACGCTTAGATCCAACCGGTAACCCATCGACCTTTTTCTTAGATGGCATGCGAGTAGAAATTCGCGAACCACTAAGTGCCGGTGAGCGTATATTACTTCGTCCAACCCGTCTTGCGGCTGGCGACATGAAGCTTGAAATGAACGAAGCTGAGAAAATTGCGGCACAAAGTTATGCGAGCTCTGCAACGTTTGCGACAGGTAATGCGAAATTTAAAGTATTACAGTCAGGCGACTTAAAAGAGTTCCAAGTTGTGATTTCTCCAGCAGCGAATCAATTTGCTGTGTTAGACATGAAAGGCAAAATGTTACTTGAGCCACAAACCTATCCGCCAAAAGGTCCAGTGACTGTCGGTGGAACTACGTTTGAATTGTCTGGTGGTGCTGCCGCAAATGATAAGTTTGCAGCAAACCTCGTTCCATCAGAGGGGGATAACGGTAACTTGTTGCTAATGCAAGGTCTGCAAACTCGTAAGGTCATGGACGAAGGCCGTTCAACGGTGATCGACTTATACCAAAACGTAAATACAGAAGTTGGCCTTAAAAAAGCAACCGCCACTCGTTTAACCGAAGTTGCACGTGTAGAGACCGAAGCTGCACAAAGTCGCGTTGCGTCTGTTTCTGGTGTTAACTTGGATGAAGAAGCGGCAAACATGATGAAGTTTCAACAAGCTTACATGGCGTCTTCTCGCATAATGAAAGCGGCAGATGAAACGTTTAATACAATTCTGCAATTATCGTAACTAAGAGGCATCAGATATGTTAAATCGTATTTCAAGCTTTCATAATTACCAATCAGTGCAGAATGATATTTCTCGCCAAGAAGTGAAATTGCATCATAACAGTGCACAATTGGCTTCAGGTAAAAAGCTATTAACGGCAGGGGATGATCCTGTTGCTGCGTTATACGCACAAAATTTAACGCAGAAAAAAGAAGAATTACGTCAATACAGCGATACCATTGTATTAGCTCGTAACCGTTTAGAGCGTCATGAAGTTGCGATTGCGAATGCTGAGCAATTTGCCGATGATGCTAAACGTAGTGTTATGGAAATGATTAACGGTTCTCTTGCACCAGAAGACCGCTATGCTCACGCCCAAGACATTAAAGGGATTGCTGATAACTTTTTAAATCTAACCAATATGTTAGATGAATCAGGCAATTACTTATTCTCAGGAACTAAATCAAAAACTCAGCCTTTTTTTAGAGCAAATGATGGAACAGTGACCTACGCGGGTGATGACTACCAACGTAACTTAAAAGTGTCAGGTTCAATTGAAGTTGCTGTAAATGATGCAGGTAATAAACTGTTTACTGAGATTAAAAATCCATTTGGTGATTACGACCCACAATATGCACTTCAAGAAGGGTCCGAGTTATTGCTGTCAAAAGCAAAAAATATGGATTACACCGACACGTCAACGTACCAAGTCGCTTTTAGTGCTGCAGACAATGGGCAATACAATTACCAGTTATCTCAAGATGGCAGTGTCGTAAAAAGTGCCCAATTTAATCCAGCAGAAGGGATTAAATACGAAGGCGTTGATATTCAGGTTCGTGGGCAATTAAAAGCGGGCGATGCCATTACATTAGAACCAAAGAAAACCATCAGCATTTTTGATGCGTTTAAAAAAGCACAAGAACTATCAATGAAAGATGTTTCAGATGCGTCTAGCACGGCTGAATTACATCAAGTGACTGAAGAGTTTCATGCGGCGTTTATTCATTTAAGCCAAGCAAGAGCAGAAGTAGGTACGAGACAGAACACACTTGACCAACAAGAATCACAACATCAAGATTTTGATTTAACAATTTCAAAATCATTAAGCTCAATAGAAGATCTTGATTACGCTCAAGCAGTGATTGAATTTAATGAAAACACCCGTGCGCTTCAAGCTTCACAGCAAGCGTTTGGTAAAGTAAAAGACATTACTTTATTTAATTACGTGTAACGGACATTCATTTGAAATAAAAAAGCCCAGTAGAAATACTGGGCTTTTTTATTGATTGCTAACTGATTGAATTATCAGTTTTTTGCATGGGAATATCGTTGCCGCTTCATTAATTTTGTTGCCGCGTAAATGAGAAATTCCGTGATTAAATACACGTAATTTTTTACTAAAAGAAAGAGTGATAACCTTACTCTCTAATGATGACCATGAAAATTGTATTGATTAAGTCATTGAAAACAAATTAATTGTCAGTTTATTTTCGTATTACTTCCTTTTTTTGATAAAACTGGCACATCTTATGCTATCTAATAACTATGACTGAGTAGTTCACAGTTTGCCAATGGTAAATAGTGGCATAGCAGTTGCAAAGTAGAGTTCGAAGCTTTGCTTTTGTATGTTAGTCCTTAATTGTATTTCTACTGATTTTGGTATGAGTACGAATATGAATTTGTGACATTGATAATCATTGGCCAATTGTGGCTAATATTAACTATGAATTTTAAATATTTCTGAATAGAGCAGAAATTGATTTCGTGAAAACGAAGCCGAAGGAGAGCAACCATGGCTGTAAATGTAAATACTAACGTAGCTGCGATGACTGCACAGCGTTACTTGAATAACGCAACAAATGATCTAAATAATTCAATGGAGCGTTTGTCTTCAGGTACTAAAATCAACAGCGCAAAAGATGACGCTGCTGGTCTACAAATTTCTAACCGTTTAACAGCTCAGACTCGTGGTCTTGATGTTGCTATGCGTAATGCGAACGATGGTATTTCTATCGCTCAAACGGCTGAAGGTGCGATGAATGAATCGACAAACATCCTTCAACGTATGCGTGACTTGTCATTGCAAGCGGCAAATGGTTCTAATTCAAACCAAGATCGTTCTTCAATCCAAGAAGAAGTACACGCGCTATCTGATGAATTAAACCGTATCGCTGAAACAACGTCATTTGGTGGTCGTCGACTACTTAATGGTCAGTTTGGTGAATCTGCATTCCAAATTGGTGCAAACTCAGGCGAAGCTATTCTTATTAAACTGCCATCTGTACGTTCTGACGACGACAGCATGGGCGGTCAGCGTTTTGTTTCTGAAAACGGAAAAACAGCTGAGTGGAACGTTGAAACGGGTAAAAACGACTTAAAACTTGAGTTTACTACGAAGAAAGGCGAAGCGGTTTCTATCAATATCAATGCTAAAGCAGGCGATGACATTGAAGAGCTAGCAACGTACATCAATGGTCAATCAGACAAGATCTCTGCGTCTGTTGGTGATGAAGGTAAACTGCAACTGTTTGTTGCTGAACCATCAATTGAAGGTGAATTAGCGGTTTCTGGTAATCTTGCTTCAGAGCTAGGTTTAGCTGGCGGCGTTGGTACTAAAGCAACGGTTGATAAACTGGACGTAACGTCTGTTGGTGATGCACAAGTGTCTATCGGTGTTATCGATTCAGCGCTTGCTTACATTGACCGTGAACGTGCTGATTTAGGTGCGAAACAAAACCGTCTAGGTCACAGCATCAACAACTTGTCTAACATTCAAGAGAATGTGTCTGCTTCTAACAGCCGAATCAAAGATACTGATTTTGCTAAAGAAACAACAAACATGACAAAAGCACAAATCCTTCAGCAGTCTAGTACGTCTATTCTTGCTCAAGCGAAACAGTTACCAAACGCTGCACTAAAATTACTGCAGTAATAGTAACGAACAACAGTCATTAAGATTGAACAAGAGGTGCTCTCATCTCTCATCAACCTCTTGTTCAACTGATTGTTGGCAAGCTTTAGGTAACTGGTTTTTTGTGGTTCTTCTCACAGATCTCCTCATAAAAAACCAACCTAGCTTTATGCCCCGCAAGGGGCTTTCCCTCAAATTTCACCCTATTTTATTTAGAAAATCACACAACGGTCGATGACTTACTGTCTATTTATTTAAGTAAGGTCATGTTGTGAATTCATTCTTACGTTTTTTATTATTAAGTTCTCTGCCTTTTTCTGCATTAAGTGTTCAACCGCAGTATTCTTCTTTATCTGTTTCCAATTCTGATTCGTTTATTTTAGCAAAGTCATGCATTGATTCTAGCGTCGTCTCCTATTTTGAAGAGAAAGGGATTACCCCTGACAACAGTCATATTCAAGGGTATGGTTCGTGCTTTAATGTGCCTAAATACAAAGTGAAACACTCATCAAAAAAGGATTTGAAACACTACTTAGGTGAAGGGTGTTCAGATCCTGCACTTATTAAACTATTGAAAAGTGAAGGTATTGATCCTCGCTATTATCAAATAGAAAGTAGTGAGCGCTGTCAGCATCAAAATATCAGTTAAGCTTTGAGTATTTAGGCCGATATACTTATTAAGATAAAAATTCATTAAGAGATTGTTATGTCTGTAACGGTAAACACCAATGTGTCTGCAATGACGGCACAGCGATATTTAAATCAAGCAACCGACCATTTAAATCAGTCAATGGAGCGCCTCTCATCCGGCAAGCGTATTAATAGCGCGAAAGATGATGCCGCCGGTTTGCAGATATCGAATCGATTGCAAGCGCAGATGAGTGGGTTAGATGTTGCCGTTCGTAATGCGAATGATGGTATTTCTATTGCTCAAACGGCGGAAGGTGCAATGAATGAAAGCACCAATATCCTCCAACGCATGCGCGATTTGGCTTTGCAATCGTCGAATGGGTCTAATGCCCTTCAAGATAGACAAGCGATTCAAGAAGAGTCAGACGCATTAAACGATGAGCTTAATCGTATTGCTGAAACAACGTCTTTTGGTGGTCGCCGTTTATTGAATGGTCAATTTGGTACGTCGACATTTCAAATTGGCGCTAACGCAGGTGAAGCAGTTCAGCTCACGCTAGGCAGCATGCGATCAGATACATTAGCGATGGGCGGTTTTAATTACACCTCTCAAAACCAATTAAACAAAGGGTGGACAGTGCCAGAAGGCCGTCAAACGTTAACCCTGTCTTTTAATGATAAAGAAGGCAAAGCACAAGAGATCACGATTGAAGCGAAAGCGGGTGATGATATTGAAGAGCTAGCCACTTACATTAATGGGCAAAATGATACGGTTCAAGCGTCTGTTGATGATAACGGGCAACTGCAGTTATTTACAGCGGGGGACTTGGTATCCAGTGCTGTGACGTTTGGTGGAACCTTATCCGCCGAGTTAGCGGTTGGTGGTGCTGTTTTTGATACGGTGAATGATTTAGATTTGACCAGTGTTGGTGGTTCACAAAAAGCGATTGCGACCTTAGATGCGGCATTGGGTTTTGTTGATCAAGAGCGAGCGACATTAGGGGCATTTCAGAATCGATTTGGTCATGCAATTAATAACTTAAATAATATTCATGAGAATATTGCTTCGTCAAATAGTCGAATTGAAGACACGGACTTTGCAAAAGAAACCGTAGAAATGATGAAAGCACAGATCTTACAACAGGTAAGTTCGACAATATTAGCGCAAGCAAAGCAATCTCCTGACATTGCATTAAAATTATTAGGCTAATGAGAGAGTGAATGTCTTTTCTCTTTTTATTAAACCAGCATTGAGCTGGTTTTTTTTCGCCTAGAGAAAAGGTAAGTGACGTTTAAAGACAGTAAGCGTGCGGGGAACTACACCTAACAAATAAAATTCATTATGCGTATCTTACGATCTTTCATTTAACGAGAACGTAATTATGCAAAAAGATAAAAAGAGAACACCAGAGCAATGGCACGCTCTATTTGAATCTCAGCAATCTAGCAAGCTTAGTGCCGCTGAATTTTGTCGTAACCATAATATTCTGCCAAAGACATTTAGTGCACGTAAAGCACGATGGAAACAAAAGATTAACGCTTCTACTTTCTTGAAAGTAGAAGCGTTAACATCAACTATCATCGCCACTCCACAATTACCAGATATTCAACTTTCTATCGGAAAATTGCGATTAACATTGCCAGCTAATACTGAACCTCACTGGATAGGACTCTTATTAAAAGGGTATCAATCATGAATGTATTTAACCTGAATTCTGGATAAAACATGCTTTAAGCGAGGATTAGTTCAAATTCACATTCTGATAGCTTAATTCGTGGCTTTTGTTTTTTTAAACAATAAGCCACAACGCCTGAAATTACATTTAGCATGAAACCAGTCACGCTACGATGACGGCTATGTTCAATTTGAGAGATATTCTTCAATTGGTCATTTATCGTTTCGATAATGTATCTCTTTGATAACATAGCCTTATCAAAAGCACTTATCTCTTTTGCTTTCATGTTTTTTCGCGAGGTAGTCACTAAATCGACATCAGAGTTCTTTAAGCTCTCACTCAACTTTTTACCTATGTACCCTTTATCAGCGTACAATTTCCCCGAGAGTTCTTTGCATAAATCAGGTACAGGAGTCCTATCATTTACATTGCCAGCTGTGATTTTCAGCGAAATAATTTCTCCAAGATGGTTAATCAATAAATGAAGTTTGAAGCCGAAAAACCATCCCATGGTACCTTTTCCTCTTTTCGCAACACCATCAAAGACTTTATGGCGAGGAATTCGAATGTTATGGCATACTTTAAGACTCGTGGAGTCAACAAAAGCAATGCCAGTCGGCTTACCTTTGATAGATTGAAAATAGGCACACATTGGGGCGATTAGGCTAGGCATTTTGCTCACAAATCGAGTGTAGCTAACCTGAATTCTGGATAAAACATGCTTTAAGCGAGGATTAGTTCAAATTCACATTCTGATAGCTTAATTCGTGGCTTTTGTTTTTTTAAACAATAAGCCACAACGCCTGAAATTACATTTAGCATGAAACCAGTCACGCTACGATGACGGCTATGTTCAATTTGAGAGATATTCTTCAATTGGTCATTTATCGTTTCGATAATGTATCTCTTTGATAACATAGCCTTATCAAAAGCACTTATCTCTTTTGCTTTCATGTTTTTTCGCGAGGTAGTCACTAAATCGACATCAGAGTTCTTTAAGCTCTCACTCAACTTTTTACCTATGTACCCTTTATCAGCGTACAATTTCCCCGAGAGTTCTTTGCATAAATCAGGTACAGGAGTCCTATCATTTACATTGCCAGCTGTGATTTTCAGCGAAATAATTTCTCCAAGATGGTTAATCAATAAATGAAGTTTGAAGCCGAAAAACCATCCCATGGTACCTTTTCCTCTTTTCGCAACACCATCAAAGACTTTATGGCGAGGAATTCGAATGTTATGGCATACTTTAAGACTCGTGGAGTCAACAAAAGCAATGCCAGTCGGCTTACCTTTGATAGATTGAAAATAGGCACACATTGGGGCGATTAGGCTAGGCATTTTGCTCACAAATCGAGTGTAGCTAAGTAAATTTGGAAAGTATCCTTTCCAATATTGATGAACTAACCCGATATAGAAGTTCTTGAAATCTCTATGATTTGATTGATGAAAAGCGATGACAATAGTCATACATTCACTAGTAGACATTACTGACTGACGTTTTCTTTTTCTCTCACTAGCCTCAACAAGGTATTTTTCCCATTGAGATAAGAATTGATAACAAAAATCATCGACATCACAAAATATATCAACTAATTTATTCATCTTGCCCACCTTTTAAAATACGTTCAAATAATTCTTGGTCGAAAGATCTGATCGTTAGGTGGGCAATTAGTTCAGCCTTATCCAGAATTCAGGTTAGCTAAGTAAATTTGGAAAGTATCCTTTCCAATATTGATGAACTAACCCGATATAGAAGTTCTTGAAATCTCTATGATTTGATTGATGAAAAGCGATGACAATAGTCATACATTCACTAGTAGACATTACTGACTGACGTTTTCTTTTTCTCTCACTAGCCTCAACAAGGTATTTTTCCCATTGAGATAAGAATTGATAACAAAAATCATCGACATCACAAAATATATCAACTAATTTATTCATCTTGCCCACCTTTTAAAATACGTTCAAATAATTCTTGGTCGAAAGATCTGATCGTTAGGTGGGCAATTAGTTCAGCCTTATCCAGAATTCAGGTTATTTACTGATGTTTCCACCATTTATCTTCATCGTGATTTTGTCGATTTTCGCAAGGCCATTAATGGCCTTGTCGTGATTGTTGAGCAAGAAATGCAACTATCACCGTTTAGTGATGCTCTATTTATATTTTGCAATAAGCCTCGTGATAAACTCAAAATATTGTATTGGGATAAAACAGGATTCGCTTTATGGTACAAGCGATTAGATGAAGACCGCTTCAAATGGCCACGAAATATAAATAACGATACGTTAGCATTATCAGAGCAGCAACTGACACTGCTATTACAAGGTTTTGATATCTTAGGACATCAACCGGTACATTATCAAACAACCCTTTAAATAGTTGATTCTCAGTCAAGAATAGGAGGCAACCGATTGATTACCTGTATTATCGTTATATAGTCATCTACATGATTGATAAAATAAAACCACTTCCTGATACCATTGACGAGCTGAAAGCACTTGTGCTTCAGCTTGAAAATAAATATAACCGTCTTCTAGAGCAATTTCGACTGGCTCAACATCAGCGCTTTGGTAAAAGCAGTGAATCTGACTCGACTCAATTTGATTTATTCAATGAAACAGAAGAAGAAATCATCATTGAAAATGATGACACACAAACGATTACCTACACTCGTCAAAAGCCAAAACGCCAACGCTTACCTGAAGACTTACCGCGTACTGTTATTATCCACGACATAAAAGATAAAACTTGTAAGTGTTGCGGTCTAGAGATGCATGCGATGGGTAAAGACATCAGTGAAAAGTTGGAATTTGTACCAGCTAAAGTGGAAGTTATTCAACATGTTCGTCCTAAATATGCTTGCCGAAATTGTGAAAAAAACAATACTTCAGTAGACATTAAACAAGCCCCAATGCCAGCGTCACCAATCCCTAAAGGGATTGCGACCGCAAGTTTACTTGCTCAAATTATTACGGCTAAATTTCAATACAGTCTTCCACTTTATCGTCAAGAAACGTTATTTCAGCAATGGGGTATCATTATTGGACGGCGAACGATGGCGGATTGGTTAATAAAATGCTCGGTACTATTTACCCCTCTTAATAACGAGTTACATCGTATTTTGCTTGAACAACCCACTCTGCATTGTGATGAAACAACGGTAAATGTGTTGGATGTTGAAAAAGCAAAATGTTATATGTGGGTCTACTGCTCTGGCTATGATTCTCCAGGCTCTGGTGTTTTGCCTGGAATTGTACTTTATGATTATCAATCTAGCAGGCATGGCTACCATCCAGTTAACTTTTTAAAAGGTTATAACGGGTATTTACATACCGATGGTTACCAAGGTTATGAACAAACTGAAGCGATTTTAGTTGGCTGTTGGGCACACGCACGTCGACGATTTATTGAGGGCTCAACGTGTTCAAGTAAAAGGGAAAACAGGGAGTGCAGATTGGGTATTGAGTAAAATCCAAAAGCTATACCGGATCGAATCGTTATTAAAAGAGGCTTCCCCTGAAGCCAAGTATGTTGCTAGGCAGACAGAAGCCCGCGATTTACTTAAAGAGCTCCGTGATTGGCTTGATAGCGCAGTTAGTCGAGTATCACCTAAAACAAAATTAGGTGAGGCGATTAGCTATACATTAAATCAATGGGATAAATTAGTTCGTTATATTGATGATGGATTGTTATCTATTGATAACAATCGAGCAGAGCGAGCGGTTAAACCGTTTGTTATCGGCCGGAAAAACTGGTTATTTTCGGGTTCAACGGCTGGTGCAGATTCAAGTGCAATGCTTTACAGCATTGTAGAAACAGCAAAGGCAAACGGATTAATCCCTTACGATTATATTAGGTATTGTCTAGATCGTTTATGTGTTGGATCGCCAGATATCGATTCACTTTTACCTTGGAATGTAAAAGACAAGGTGTAGTTCCCCGCACGCTTACTAAAGACAGAGAATGCGCCCTTTGTTGATAAAGTACTCAAAAGATTCTTTTTATATCAATGAGATACTGTTCACTTGGCGGGTTGGCTTAAAACTTGAGCTATTTTTCTGTCAGATTTTAAAAACTTTGAAGCACGATCATGGTTCATAAAGTAATCGGTTATTTTATAAAGAAAACAATAAAGGTTTATTTTTAACCGTCGCTAAATTAAGTATCAGGGGCTACTGGTTAGGATTGGTAGCACCGAATAATGAAGCTCAGTTTTCCGAACTCCGGAAAACAATCGGAAAACTAAACGGAGATACCACTATGTCGATTACAGTAAATACGAACGTATCAGCGATGACGGCTCAGCGTTACTTGAACAATGCAACAGATGGCGTAAATAAATCAATGGAACGCTTATCTTCTGGCTATAAAATTAACAGCGCGAAAGACGATGCGGCTGGTTTGCAAATTTCAAACCGCTTAACGTCACAATCTCGTGGCTTAGATGTTGCTGTTCGTAATGCTAACGATGGTATTTCTATTGCACAAACCGCAGAAGGGGCGATGAATGAGTCAACCAACATTCTGCAACGTATGCGTGATTTATCGCTTCAATCTTCAAATGGATCAAATACCACGTCTGATCGTGAAGCGATTCAGCAAGAAGTGGGTGCATTGAATGATGAACTAAACCGAATTGCAGAAACAACGTCATTTGGTGGCTCACGTCTTCTTAATGGTCAGTTTGGTACTAAGTCTTTCCAAATCGGTGCTGATTCTGGTGAAGCCGTCATGCTGAATTTAAGTAACATGCGTTCAGATTCTGCATCAATGGGTGGCACAAGCTATAAGGCAGAAACAGAGCTTGGTGCTGGTTGGGCAGTTAATGCTGAAAATTCAGAATTAAAAGTCTCGTTTTTAAATAAAGCAGGCGAAGAGAAAGAGCTAACTATTAATGCGAAAGCTGGCGATGACATTGAGCAAGTTGCGACTTACATTAATGGTCAAACGGATTCTATTAATGCCTCTGTCTCAGAAAAGGGTGAGCTTCAGATTGTGACCTCTAATGATAAAGTGAAAGGTGAAGTAAGCTTCGGTGGTTCTCTTGCTGGCGAACTAAAAATGGGCGCAGCTCAAGCTGAAACCGTAAAAAGTATTGATGTAACGACAGTGGGGGGCTCTCAGAAGTCAGTGGCGATACTGGATGCGGCAATGCAGTTTGTTGATTCTAATCGTGCCGATTTAGGGGCATTCCAAAACCGCTTTAGTCACGCGATTTCTAACTTAGATAGTATTAATGAAAACGTATCTGCGTCTAATAGCCGTATTAAAGATGTCGATTTTGCAAAAGAAACGACAGAGATGACAAAAGCTCAAATTCTTCAACAAGCAAGTTCGTCTATTTTAGCTCAAGCTAAGCAAGCGCCAAACGCAGCTCTTGGTCTATTAAGATAGTCGACAGTGAAAAGCTTCTAAGGTAATAGTGCTCTCACACTATGCCAAAGCCGGGGATTACCTCGGCTTTTTTATGCTTTTTATTTCATTATTTTGTTTTTTATATTAGCGCTATAAATAAAGTATCGTACTGTAAATTGGATTGGCTTTTCTTTTTGTTTATAAAGTCATCAATAATCATCTATTTGCAGAGATCTTCCTCACATTTTACCTTTCATCCCAATTAATTTCGTTTTTTTTGCATTTTTTACTAAAGACTTTCTGAGATCGAGCGATAACGTAATTACCAAAGCATAACGCCTGAAAAATTGAAAATTCTTGAAAAAGAAAAACTTAAAAAATGAAAAGTTTTTCTAAAGTAATTTGAAATCAGGTCGTTAAGTTAAGTACTAACGATGATTAATACGGTTTCCAATCCAGGAGCGGAGTGGTTCGAAACCAAAGCGGAGATATAAGATTATGGCTATAAATGTAAACACAAACGTATCAGCAATGACGGCACAGCGTTACTTAAACAACGCAACTAACGACCTAAACAGCTCAATGGAGCGTTTGTCTTCAGGTCTTAAAATTAACAGTGCAAAAGATGATGCGGCTGGCCTACAAATTTCAAATCGTCTAACTTCTCAAACTCGCGGCTTAGATGTTGCAGTTCGAAATGCAAACGATGGTATCTCAATGGCGCAAACTGCTGAAGGCGCGATGAACGAAACAACGAACATCCTTCAACGTATGCGCGATTTATCACTTCAATCTTCAAACGGTTCAAATACATCAGCTGACCGTGGCGCAATTCAAGAAGAAGTGGTTGCTTTGAATGACGAGTTAAACCGTATTGCAGAAACAACGTCATTTGGTGGTTCTCGCCTACTGAATGGTCAATTTGGTACTAAGTCTTTCCAAATCGGTTCAGATTCAGGTGAAGCAGTAATGCTAACACTGAATAACATGCGCTCTGATACGACAGATATGGGTGGTTCAACTTACTCAGCGACTGAAGGCAAAGATTCAAGCTGGAAAGTAGGCGCTGAGAACTCAGAATTAACAATGAATTTTGTTGATAAAGACGGCAAAGAGCAAAACATCTCAATCAATGCGAAAACTGGCGACGACATTGAAGAAGTAGCGACTTACATCAATGGTCAAAGTAACGCGATAAACGCATCTGTTACCGGTGAAGGCAAACTGCAAGTATTTGCATCTGCTGACGCGAGTGATATTAAATTTGGTGGTTCACTAAGCAGTGAATTAGGTATGGGTAACAAGGTTGCCGATACAGTAAAAAGCATCGATGTCACAACCGTAGGTGGCTCACAAAAAGCCGTTGCGATTCTTGATTCAGCAATGCAATACGTTGATTCAAACCGTGCAGACCTTGGTGCTTTCCAAAACCGCTTTGGCCACGCTATCAGCAACTTAGAAAATATTAATGAGAACGTTAATGCGTCTAACAGCCAAATCAAAGATGTTGATTTTGCTAAAGAAACGACAGCAATGACGAAAGCTCAAATCCTGCAACAAGCGAGCTCTTCAATTCTAGCTCAAGCTAAGCAGGCACCAAATGCAGCATTAGGCCTGTTGGGCTAATCAGCATAGTAAATACTTGTGAGAATGGGCGTTTATGCGACACGCTGGATACCTTCCCAACAGCTCATGAGTAAGTCTGACTTACTTTTAAACATTAAACTTAGGCTATCTCGTTATGTATTTTGTAGAGGTGAGAGTCTACAAAGTGCATTGAGATACGCTTTATTAAATATATGTGAGAATCAATGGCTGGTTTGGAGGATGAGACTAAACCACCATTGAACAATTTTCCTTAGGAGATCTATTTATGTCTATTACAGTAAATACTAACGTATCAGCAATGACAGCACAGCGTTACTTAAACAGCGCAACATCTGACGTTAACCAATCAATGGAACGTCTGTCTTCTGGTAGCAAAATCAACAGTGCTAAAGATGATGCTGCTGGCCTACAAATCTCTAACCGTCTAAACACGCAAACTCGTGGTCTAGACGTAGCGGTTCGTAACGCAAACGACGGCATCTCTATGATGCAAACTGCTGAAGGCGCAATGAAAGAGACTTCAAACATTCTTTCTCGTGTACGTGACCTTGCACTGCAATCTTCAAATGGTTCAAACACTGACGCTGACCGTGGCGCGATCCAACAAGAAGTAACGGCTCTTTCTGATGAAATGAACCGTATTGCTGAAACAACTTCTTTTGGTGGTACTCGTCTACTTAACGGTAACTTCGGTACTAAATCTTTCCAAGTTGGTGCTGATTCTGGTGAAGCAGTAATGCTTACTTTGAACAACCTACGTGCAGACGAAGCTAACATGGGTGGCCAATCTTTCACTGCGAAAGAAGGTGTTGCTGCTGGTTGGACTGCTGGTAAAGACGCAAACATGACTATTTCTTTCACAGACAAATCTGGCGAAGATCAATCTGTTTCTATCAACGCTAAAGCTGGCGACGATATCGAAGAAGTAGCAACTTACATCAACGGCCAAACTGACAAAGTTAGCGCTTCTGTTGGTGAAGATGGCAAGCTACAAGTATTCGCAGCTAAAGGCACAATCGAAGGCGAAATCGCATTCTCTGGTGCTCTAGCGAACGAAACTGGTATGTCTGACGCTGTTCAAGCTCAAAAAACAGTGGGTAACATTGATGTTACGACTGTAGCTGGTTCTCAAGACGCAGTAGCGGTTGTTGATGCAGCAATGAAATTTGTTGATAGCCACCGTTCTGAGCTAGGTGCTGCTCAAAACCGTATGGGTCACACAATCAACAACTTAGACAACATTAACGAAAACGTTTCTTCTGCTAAGAGCCAAATCAAAGACGTTGATTTCGCGAAAGAAACAACTGAAATGACTAAAGCACAAATCCTACAGCAAGCAAGCTCTTCTATCTTAGCTCAAGCTAAGCAAGCGCCAAATGCTGCTCTAGGTCTATTACGTTAATCGTATCGATTAAGTAATAACACATGAATAGGTAGGTGGGCGGCTTCATCGTCAACCCACTTACTGAAATATGACAGCAGGAGACGCTACTCTTGCTGTCTTTTTTCGTATTAGGCGGAAAATATTATGAACTTATCATCTGTCTCTTCATCAATCTTCTCCTCTCTTTCTTCAAATGACGGCACGCAAATTGCTAGTTCTAGTCTACAACCAACACCTTCTGTGAAAACAGACGCGCAGGCCGTGCCAGTAGAGCATTCAGAATCATTGACTCCTAGCCAAGCCATTGTCGTCGAAGCACAGGAAAAGCTTGAAACAAAAAAGAAAGAATAACTTCATAACGCGGTAAAAGAGTTAAATGAACACGTAAAAAGTTTAGATCGAGGACTGTCGTTTCGTCTTGATGAAGAATCAGGGCGGCAGGTTATTACCGTTATTGAGGTTAGCTCTGGTGATATCATTCGCCAGATCCCCGACGAAAAGATGTTGGAAGTTGCTAGAGATCTTGCTGCTAGTGCATCAGGGTTAATCGCAATGAAGATATAAACCATTAATTGAGGAAAACGATTCATGAGTATGAGCCCGATGGGGATGGGTGGTGGCCTAGATATTAATTCTATGGTGAGCAAAATAGTTGAAAGCGAGCGCTTACCAAAGCAGCAGCGCATCGACCGTGAGCGTTCAGACATAGACATGAATATCAGTGGTTATGGTCGTCTGCAAGAATCGTTAGATACTATGAAAACTCTGATGGCGACTTTTCGTCAAGAGGATACGTTTGCCTCGAGAAGTGTGAATACCAGTAATGAAGATGCCGTTCATGCCACTGCATCACCAGATGCGCTTGCCGGTAAATACTCGATTGATGTATTGCAATTGGCACAAGCACAAAAGTTAGCATCGTCCCCAGTAAAAGAGGACGCAAGATTTGGCCCTGGTGAATTAACGATTCATCTTGGTGAAAAAGAGTTCTCACTGACGGTCGTTGGTGATCAGAATAAAATCACCGACATTGTACGACAAATTAACAGCGCGCCTGGTAATCCGGGAGTGCAGTCTTCTATAGTTAAAGACGATGGCGGATCTCGTCTGATTCTTGCCTCTGACAAACCAGGGGAAAGCAATGAAATCAAAATCGATGTAAAAGCTAAATATAATAATACATTGCATCGTTTTGGATTTAATCCTGATTTTGATCCTTCAGTGTCGACTGAATACGATATTCCGACGTTATTAGCGCAACAATCTCCTCAAGCGCCAGTTCAAATAACAAAAGAAGAAGTGAAAGATCTGTCAGATGAAGAGAAATTTGCTTATTTCAAACCACTTATTGATAACGCAAAACGTGAGACGGCTGAACTTGATCAAGCGGCAAAAGAAATCGTTCAGCAGCAAGAAGCGACAGCGGCATTGTCTACGTTAGAAGACCCAACGGATCCTACCTCTGGCATGTCTGGTTGGAGTGAAAGAACAGCAGGTACATTACAAGCCGCATTACCAAGTGCTGATGAAAAAATTGAATTAGCAAAAGCGGCAAAGCAAGGCGATCAATCAGCCGCTGAAGCCCTTGCCGAAATTGGACAAACACCTGACACCGTATTTAATGCCGCAGGCATTACTTATGAACCATCTCAACCTGCGCCAAAGAAAGACGTCGTTGAGATAGCAAAAGAAAAAATTGAACAAGTTCCTACTGCACTTAAAGAAATAGCGAAGAAAAAGCTAGAGCCCATTGAAGATTTAGTGGATCAAATGAAGCCAAGAAAGCCCCTTTATTCAGGGCTTCAAGAAGTGCAATCGGCAACCAGTGCTAAAGTGGTATTAGATGGTGTAGCTCGAATTAGTAGTGACACCAATGTTATTCAAGATGCAATTCAAGGCATTGATTTAACATTAAAGAATACAACCACAAAAGACGGTAAACGTGTTGAATTAGACGTTGAGTTTGACCGAGCGAGTGTGAAAGCCGCTATCGAGCAGTTTGTAACAACCTATAACCAGTTTTATCAAACCACGCAATCACTGAGTGGGTTTGATCCTGCGACAGGGCAAAGTGGTCCATTGGCTGGGGACAGTGTCGTTCGTTCTGCTGAATCTCGTTTAAAGTCAGTCTTTGTTGCTCCAGTAGAATCGGCACCTAAAGGGATAAAAACCTTGATCGAGCTTGGTATCTCAACCACTCGTCAAGGCTCTTTAGAAATCAATGATGCAATGCTTGATCGTCAATTGAATGAGAACTTCAGTCAAATGCACACATTTTTTGACGGTTCTAAAGGTTTTGCTAAAAAAGTTGAAGACGTTATTCAAAGTATGACTGGGGTCGCGGGGCCAATTCGTACACGTATGAATACGTTACGTGATCAGAATTACCGTTTAAATGATCAACAAGTTGATTTAGATCGTCGAATGGACAGCGTTCAAGAGCGAACTCGCAATAAATTTGCCAACATGCAAGATGTGACAGGGAAAATGAAAGCCCAATTGTCTGGCATGATGAATGCGTTAGGTTAACAAGTAGAGTAGAAGCCCAAAAAGGTGTTACCGATGGATTTATTAGCAAAATTAAACGAATTAGATCAGCAATTACAACAAGAATATCAAGCCCACGATATTAATTTTGAATTGCTGGCTACTTTTTTATCAGATCGGGAACAACTTTTGCATGACTGCATGCAAGTGTCAGAAATAGTGAATTCTACTGAATGGCAAACCGCAATTGCACGAACGGAATTGATCATTAAACAAATGACCACTTTAAGTCAGAAATTTGCATTAGATTATCAAAAGTTGAACCATGCGAAAAAATCGGTTCAGCTCTATAGAAAATTTCAATAATACTGAGGAAATACGATGAGAGGCTCACTACAGGCATATAAAAAGGTATCAATTGATAGCCAATTAAGTGCTGCATCACCTCATAAGGTCATTCAAATGTTGATGGCTGGTGCAATTGAGCGCCTGATCCAAGGGAAAGCTGCAATGCAACAGGGCAATACGGCTGTAAAAGGCGAGCGTCTTGGTAAAGCATTAGATATCGTAATTAGTTTACGTTCTTGTTTATCAATGGATGACGGTGGTGACATTGCGAGCAACCTAGATTCTCTGTATGATTTTATGATCCGTCAAATTTCACAAGCAAATCAAAATAATGAAGCTCAACCGATTGATGATGTGGTTGAGATGCTGCGTGAAATAAAATCCGCATGGGACCAAATTCCGGCTGAATTTCATAATTTGACAGCAGATCAAGTCGGAATATAACAATTACGTATAAATCAAATTTAGTTTTAAATTATTATACTAACCTCTCATTTGCCGTACGAGTGACGATATGGCGTCGATAGATTGACGCTCATGGTTGCCTTATTTTTCTTATGCTATAAAATGGTGGAACAATTTTGTTGCTGTTCAATGAATTGGCCAATTAAATCAAAGAATTAAGGCATATCACACTCCTATGCAAGGTTTAGCAAAGACACTAATTATTGAAGATGACGATCAGAACCGACATAATCTTGAGGTAATTCTTGAGTTTATTGGCGAGCATTGTCATGCTATCTCAACATCAGAACTGTCTACTTTTGACTGGAGTGATCCTTGGAGCGCATGCTTTTTAGGTCAAGTTACTGATGAATCTTTAAAAAAATCAATCAAACACTCACTGGTTTCTCATAACCATATTCCCGTTATCATGATTGCGGGGGCTACGCATGATATTGAGGATTTAACCAACTATGTGGGTGAATTGAATCAACCGATTAACTATCCTCAACTGACAGATGCCTTGCGTCATTGTCAAGAATTCATGGGTCGTCGTGGCTTAGGTATTCCTCATCTTGGTAGAAAAAATACGTTATTTCGTAGTATGGTTGGACAAAGTTCAGCGATTAGCGCCGTTCGTCATTTGATTGAGCAAGTGTCTGGTACCGAAGCAAGTGTACTTGTATTGGGTGAATCTGGTACGGGTAAAGAAGTGGTTGCTCGTAATCTGCATTATCATTCTCCTCGTCGTAAAGGACCATTTGTACCGGTTAACTGTGGTGCGATTCCTCCTGATCTTCTTGAAAGTGAACTCTTTGGTCATGAAAAAGGCGCATTTACTGGGGCAATCACTGCTCGTAAAGGTCGTTTTGAATTGGCTCAAGGTGGTACGCTTTTCTTAGATGAAATCGGTGATATGCCAATGTCGATGCAAGTGAAGTTACTTAGAGTACTTCAAGAGCGTTGTTTTGAGCGTGTTGGTGGTAATCAAAGTATTAAAGCGGATGTACGTATTGTTGCGGCAACGCATCGTAATCTTGACGACATGATTGAAAATAACAGTTTTCGTGAAGATCTTTATTACCGCTTAAATGTCTTCCCAATTGAAATGCCTGCTTTGCGTGAACGTAAACAGGATATTCCGTTATTACTGCAAGAATTACTGACAAGAATGGAAGCGGAGGGCAGTACTCGTGTGCGCTTAACGCCTCGTGCTGTTAATTCATTAATGGAACACCATTGGCCGGGTAACGTTCGTGAACTGGCGAATTTAATTGAACGCTTAATGATCTTATTTCCTGGTGAGTCGGTTGACGTTAATCATTTACCCACTAAGTATCGTTACAGTGATATTCCTGAATTCCAGCCAGAAAACCACAATCAACAAAGTATTGAAGAGCAAGAGCAAGCTGCGTTAGCGGATATGTTTGCAAACTTCAATGATGATGGTGTACCTCAAGTAAATAATCAAAGTTTTGGGCCTTCTTCAAGTGATTTACCTGAAGATGGATTAAATCTAAAAGAGATGCTTGCGGATGTCGAAGTTAATATGATCTGCCAAGCATTAGAAGCTCAGAACGGCATCGTTGCTCGTGCTGCTGATATGTTAGGTATGCGCCGTACAACTCTTGTTGAGAAAATGCGTAAATACAATTTAAATAAAGATGACGTCAGATAGTGTGTGACAATTAATTGACTCGTCACTGTCAATAAGTTTTCAATTTAACTTGTTGATAAGTAACAGTAAAAGGGCTGGCATGTAAAATGCATTAGCCCTTTTGTTGTTTTGGCGGGAAATAAATATATGCAAGGTAATATTGAGAGTGAATCTTACTCACTTCTTGGTTCAGTAGAAGAGCAAAATACACGATATAAGCAAGTGCTTGATGTTATGCCTGCTGGGGTGATCCTATTGGATACCCAAGGTATTGTGTGTGAAGTAAACCCCGAAGCGGTTAAGTTATTAGGTCCGCCATTATTAGGTGAACGTTGGTTTGAAGTAATTCAACGATCGTTTGATCCTAAAGAAGATGATGGTCACGAGATCTCTTTACGCAGTGGACGAAAAGTACGTTTAGCTATTTCTGCGTCTGCGACGGGCCAGTTGATTCTTATTACGGATTTGACGGAAACACGGCTATTACAATCTCGCGTCAGTGATCTACAGCGTTTATCTTCATTAGGTAAAATGGTGGCTTCTTTGGCTCACCAAGTAAGAACGCCACTATCAAGCGCCATGCTATATGCCTCTAATCTAGGCTCTCCAAATCTCCCTGCCGCGACACACAAACGATTTCAAACCAAACTTGTTGATAGACTTCATGATCTAGAAAAACAAGTGAATGACATGCTGTTGTTTGCCAAAGGCGGCGACAATAAAGTGGTTAAACCTTTTTCAATTGCAGAGCTTGTTGCCGAATATCGCCCAATGGTAGAAACCGCATTGCAATCGAATAACGTTGATTACTACTTAGAAGTTGAGCATGAACATACAACGATGATGGGAAATGCAAACGCCATTGCAAGTGCCATCAGTAACCTCATTATGAATGCGATTCAGGTCATTGGAAAAGGCGCTCAAATTGATGTCTTTTTTCGACCCGTTAACGGTTTCTTAAAAATATCGGTGCAAGACAACGGCCCCGGTATTCCGTTTGAGCTACAAGATAAAATTATGGAACCCTTTTTTACAACACGGTCACAAGGCACCGGTCTTGGTCTGGCGGTTGTTCAAATGGTTTGCCGAGCACACAAAGGGCAATTAGATTTGTATTCAAAACCAGATGATGGTGCGTGCTTCACCATGTCAATTCCTCTTACCACTACTCAAACTGATTCTGGAGAATAACAATGGCTCAAAGCAAAGTATTAATTGTTGAAGATGATGAAGGTCTACGCGAAGCATTGATCGACACATTGGAATTGGCAGGGTATGAGTGGGTAGAGGCGGATAGTGCGGAAACTGCATTACTTATCTTGAAGAAAGAACCCGTTGATATTGTTGTTTCTGATGTGCAAATGGCAGGAATGGGTGGATTAGCCTTGCTTCGTAGCATTAAATTAAATTGGCCGAATTTGCCCGTTTTATTGATGACCGCTTACGCCAATATTGAAGATGCCGTTTCAGCAATGAAAGATGGCGCAATTGATTACATGGCGAAGCCGTTTGCGCCAGAAGTGCTGCTTAATATGGTTAGTCGCTATGCGCCAGTTAAAAACGAACAAACAGGCAATGCCATTGTTGCTGATGAAAAAAGCTTAAAATTACTTAAGTTAGCAGACAAAGTGGCAAGAACTGACGCGAACGTGATGGTGCTTGGACCTAGTGGTTCAGGTAAAGAAGTGATGTCTCGCTATATTCATAATAATTCCCAACGCAGTGAAGGGCCTTTTATTGCCATTAACTGTGCGGCAATTCCAGATAATATGTTGGAAGCAACCTTATTTGGTTATGAGAAAGGTGCCTTTACTGGTGCAGTTCAAGCGTGTCCGGGCAAGTTTGAGCAAGCTCAAGGTGGCACTATCTTACTGGATGAAATCAGTGAAATGGACCTTAACTTACAAGTTAAATTGCTTCGAGTGCTTCAAGAGCGAGAAGTGGAACGTTTAGGTGGCCGTAAGAGCATCAAATTAGATGTTCGTATTTTGGCAACCAGTAACCGAGATCTTAAGAAATACGTTGAAGAAGGTAATTTCCGTGAGGATTTATATTATCGACTAAACGTGTTCCCAATTGCATGGCCGCCATTAAAAGAACGTAAAGGGGATATTATTCCTCTGGCTCAACATTTGGTTGAGCGTCACTGTCAAAAACAAGGTCTGCCAGTGCCGACGTTAACCTCTGAAGCGATTGCCAAATTAGAGATTTATCCTTGGCCTGGTAACGTACGTGAATTAGACAATGTAGTTCAACGTGCCCTTATTTTGGCAGAGGAGAATTACATCACTGCGGATGACATATTACTTGAAGGGGTTGATTGGGCTGATGCAAGTAGTTTACAGAAAATAGTCAGTGGTGAAGTGCCAACGATTAAGCCTGAGCAACAAATACCGTCAATAAATGAACCTTCAGTTGAATCAACAGATAGCGTCAATATGGATGCATCAAGTTCGTCGACAGGGCTGGGTGGGGAATTACGTGAGCAAGAATACATTATTATTCTTGAAACGATTAAAGCGTGTGATGGAAAGCGCAAAGAAGTGGCTGAAAAGCTGGGTATTAGCCCAAGAACACTGAGATATAAATTAGCAAAAATGCGTGATGCTGGAATAGATATCCCAAGTTAAACAACGGGTTAAGTTTATTGATATTTTGGTATGTAAATTGCTTTATATACTTCGGGTCGTAACATTAAGTCAATTAGTTGACTGGGTCGGAGAAAGATAAATGAAAATCGGTGGTATACAGGACGAAATGCAAGCAATGATGCTAGACGCGACAAATACGACGCGTCCAGCAACAGGTAAAGAAGTCGGTGCGGACTTCAGTGCTATGTTTGCAAAAGCAGTAAATAACGTAAATGGTCTACAACAAGCGTCAAGTGATTTGGCTGTGCGTTTTGACAGAGGTGATGAAGGGGTTTCATTGTCTGACGTTATGATCGCAAGAAATAAATCAAGTGTTGCTTTTGATGCAACCATTCAAGTACGAAATAAGCTAGTAGACGCTTATAAAACACTAATGAACATGCCTGTATAATATCTAGGAAGTAAGCCGTGTCGGAAGATAAGAAAAATACAGATTTGTCAGTATCTGATGATATGTCAATAGGCGGTGCAATGGCACTTGATAGCTCTGTTGATGTACAGAACCCAGACGTTGATGAGCAAAGTTCATCAAAGTTGGATTCAGCATTAGGTAACCTTGATTTATTACGTCAAGTTATCTTAGTTCTGTCTGTTTCTATCTGTGTTGCGTTGATCGTTATGCTGTTTTTTTGGGTTCAAGAACCTGAAATGCGCCCATTGGGTGTCTATGAAACAGACGAACTTATTCAAGTTCTCGACCATCTTGATGCTCAAAAAGCAGAATACAAACTGGATGGGAATACGATTTTAGTTCCAGCTTCAGAATTCAGTCAAATGAAACTTAACCTTTCACGTGCTGGCTTAAATGGCAGCGTTAACGGAGAAGGGGACGAGATATTATTACAAGACATGGGCTTTGGTGTATCACAGCGTTTAGAACTAGAACGTCTAAAATTAAGCCGTGAACGTCAATTAGCCAGTACATTTGAGCAAATGCGTCCAATTCGTAAAGCTCAAGTGCTACTTGCAATGCCAAAACAAAGTGTGTTTGTACGTCATAATCAAGAAGCTTCTGCAACGGTATTCTTGACGATGCGTATGGGCGCAAATTTAAAACAAGAATAAGTCGATTCGATTGTTGATATGGTATCAAGTGCCGTTCCTGGCATGAAACCAACGCGTGTCACGGTGACGGATCAACACGGTCGTTTATTGAGTTCTGGTTCGCAAGATCCGATGGCGACAGCGCATCGTAAAGAACAAGAGTTAGAGCGTAAACAAGAGCAATCTTTACGCGATAAAATTGACGCGATTCTTATCCCTATTCTCGGTTTAGGTAACTATACCGCACAAGTTGATGTGTCCATGGATTTCAGCGCGATTGAACAAACGCGTAAGCAGTTCGATCCGCAAACACCATCAACACGAAGTGAATACACATTAGAAGATTACAACAATGGTAATGTCATTGCGGGTATCCCTGGGGCATTGAGCAATCAACCGCCTGTTGATTCAGCTATTCCACAAGACATTTCTGAGCTAAAAGACGGTTCAGTGCTTGGTAAGGGCGCGGTTCATAAAGAAGCGACTCGAAATTTTGAATTGGATACGACGATCAGCCATGAGCGAAAGCAAACGGGGACGTTGTCTCGTCAAACGGTTTCTGTTGCAGTCAAAGAACTTAGAACCGTCAATCCAGATACGGGTGAAGCCACGTACACACCAGTACCAGCTGAACAAATTGATAAAATTCGTCAAATTATAATTGGCAGTGTAGGTCTTAACGAAGATCGTGGTGACTTATTGAATGTTATCAGTGTGAAATTTGCGATTGAAGAGCAACCAATTTCAATTGATGTGCCTATTTGGGAAAATCCTAACTTTAACGAGTGGGTTAAATGGCTTGCTGGTGCATTAGTTATTATTGCCGTGCTTCTTATTCTTGTTCGTCCTGCGATGAATAAACTTCTGTTCCCTAATCAAGCAGAAGAAGATGCCCTTGCGAATGGTAACACTGGCGCTGATGGCGACATGGGACTGATTGGTAGTGATTTGGATGGCGATGGATTTGAATTTGGTTCAGGCATTGATTTACCAAATCTGCATAAAGATGAAGATTTATTGAAAGCGGTTCGTGCACTTGTTGCAAATGAACCAGAATTAGCAGCGCAAGTAGTTAAAAATTGGGTATCTGAAAATGGCTAATGACATTATTGAAGCAGACAAGAAAGAGGAAGACGCGACAGAGTTTGATCTTTCTTCATTATCGGGCTCAGAGCGCGCAGCGATTCTATTACTTAGTTTAAGTGAAGATGACGCCGCAAGTATCATTCGTCATTTAGAACCCAAACAGGTTCAGAAAGTCGGTGCAGCAATGGCAACAGTGTCTGATTTAAATCAGACTAAAGTGTCCGCGATTCATCGTGCTTTCTTAGAAGATATTCAGAAGTACACAACGATCGGCATGGGCAGCGAAGACTTTATGCGTAATGCATTAGTTGCTGCACTTGGTGAAGACAAAGCCAATAACCTTGTTGACCAAATTTTATTGGGTAGCGGGTCTAAAGGGTTGGATTCATTGAAATGGATGGATCCTCGTCAAGTGGCTAGCATCATTATGAATGAGCATCCACAGATCCAAACGATTGTACTGTCTTATTTAGATCCTGATCAGTCTGCTGATATTTTATCCCAGTTCCCTGAACGTGTTCGTCTTGATTTAATGATGCGTATTGCACACCTTGAAGAAGTTCAACCATCAGCACTGGCTGAATTGAACGAAATCATGGAGAAACAATTCGCGGGTCAATCTGGCGCTCAAGCAGCCAAAATTGGCGGCCTGAAAGCGGCGGCAGAAATCATGAACTACCTAGATAACAGTATTGAAGGTATGTTGATGGATCAAATTCGTGACCAAGATGAAGAAACAGCAACGCAAATTCAAGATCTGATGTTTGTGTTTGAAAACCTGATAGATGTTCAAGATACGGGTATTCAAATGTTGCTGCGTGATGTACCACAAGAAGTGCTACAAAAAGCGCTTAAAGGTGCAGATGACGGTCTTAAAGAGAAGATGTTTAAGTGTATGTCGAAACGTGCGGCAGAACTTATGCGTGATGATCTTGAAGCCATGGGACCGGTACGTGTTGCTGATGTTGAAGCTGCACAGAAAGAGATCTTGGCTGTGGCGAGAAGAATGGCGGACTCCGGTGACCTTATGTTAACCGGTGGTGCTGATGAATTCGTGTAATACGATGTCGTCTTCAAAGCTATAATTAAACGGCTATTTCATTAGATTATGGAATGGCCGTTATACTTTTTGATATTCAAAATAAGTATCTGAATTCTAATTTAATCTTCTTATATCCCTACAGGTTATCATCATGAGTCTCAGCAAAAAACGTGGTTTTATTCGTATTACCGATGAGAGTGAACTGCAAAAAACAAATATTTGGCAATCTCCTGATTACTCTGATCCTGCAAACCCTGCTCGTGAAACTGCATTAAATTATGACCCAAGCTGGACGCCGTCATTACCGAAAGAAGAAGTGGCTGAAGAGTTTGTACTGACAGATGAAATCATCGAGCAGATCAAGCAAGGCGCTTATAATGAAGGGAAATTGGAAGGTCAAGAATTTGGCTACAAAGAAGGGCTAGAAAAAGGCCAAGCAGAAGGTTTTGAAACAGGTAAGCCTGAGGGCTATCAAGTGGGTTATGAGGAAGGTATCGCAGCGGGACAAGCTGAGATCCAAGCGCGTATTCAACAATTGATTGAAATGGCCGATAAATTTTCTGAGCCGCTTGCCTTACTTGATTCTCAAGTAGAAAAACAACTTATCGACATGGTATTGGCGTTAACTAAAGAAGTAACTCATGTTGAAGTAAAAACCAATCCTCAAATTATTTTAGACACGGTACGTGAAGCGGTAGAGACTCTTCCCGTGACGGAACGAGAAATTAAAATATCGTTAAACCCTGAAGATCACCAACGAGTGGTTGAGGCGTATGGCGAAGAAGCGTTAGCTCAAAAGCAATGGACGTTATCTATCGAGCCATCCATGAATTTAGGCGATATTAACATTCAAGCGTTTGACTCTAAAGTGAATTACTTGTTGGAAGAACGAATTAAAACCGTATTAACTAAGTTTTGTGGTGTGAATCGTCATCAAGGAAATCAGTAAATGCTGCCGTTATCTGAACGTCTTTCTCAATACAAAACATCAGGACTGACAACTCGTGCGATTGCCTCTGGTAAGTTAGTTCGTGTTGTTGGACTAACCCTTGAAGCGACAGGGTGCCGAGCTCCGATTGGCAGCTCATGCATGGTTGAAACCGTTAATGGTGAAATTGAAGCGGAAGTGGTTGGGTTTTCAGGTGACAATTTATTCTTAATGCCAAACGAACAAATCTCTGGGGTATTACCTGGAGCGAAAGTCACGCCAATTGCCGATGTCAGTGGCATACCTGTTGGTATGGAATTATTGGGTCGAGTTATTGATGGTGTTGGTAAACCTATCGATGGGTTAGGTGATATTTACACTGAACAAACGGCTTCTTTTACATCAACACCTATCAATCCACTTTCTCGTAAACCCATCAGAGAGCCATTGGATGTTGGCTTAAAAGCGATTAATGGATTACTGACGGTGGGCAAAGGTCAGCGTATTGGTCTTTTTGCAGGTTCAGGTGTGGGTAAGTCGGTCACACTTGGCATGATGACTCGTGGTACCACGGCTCAAGTTGTGGTTGTGGGGCTGATTGGTGAACGTGGACGAGAAGTAAAAGAATTCATTGAAGACATTCTGGGTACAGAAGGCCGCCAACGTTCTGTTGTTGTTGCTGCTCCTGCCGATTCATCACCATTAATGCGATTAAAAGGGTGCCAAACCGCTTTAACCATTGCTGAATACTTTCGAGATCAAGGGTTAGACGTGTTGTTATTAATGGACTCACTGACTCGTTTTGCTCAAGCTCAGCGTGAAATCGCCTTGTCGGTTGGTGAGCCTCCTGCGACCAAGGGCTATCCGCCATCGGTATTCGCTAAATTACCTGCACTGGTTGAACGTGCGGGTAACGGTAATGAAGATCAAGGCTCTATCACGGCTTTTTTTACCGTGTTAACTGAAGGCGATGATTTACAAGATCCAATTGCCGATGCTGCCCGAGCTATTTTGGATGGTCACATTGTATTATCACGAGAAATGGCCGATGCTGGACATTATCCTGCGATTGATGTTGAACGTTCTGTCAGCCGTGTTATGCCACAGATTACGGACGAAGAGCATATGCTGATGTCAAAAGCGGTGCGTCAAGTTCTGGCCACGTGTCGTAAAAACCAAGATCTGGTTTCTATCGGTGCGTATAAACCAGGAACGAATCCGGCGATAGACCAAGCCTTTACGTTGAAACCACGATTAGATGAATACTTGCAGCAACGCATGAAAGAAACGGTTCCTTTCGATATGTGTAAAAACATGCTTAAAATGTTGTTAAGTGGTTAATCGTAATTTAACTTATTTTTCGTTGTAAAACCCTTTAATGACCACTAGGAAATTGCATGAGCAGTGCCTTTGATTTTTTACTAGAACAAGCTCAAGAAAGAGAGAACCAATCGGTACTGGCGTTAAACAAAGCCAAGTCTGAATTGGATAATTTTTATAAGCAAGTAAAACAAATTGAAAAATACCGTTTGGATTACTGTAATCAGCTACTAGAACGTGGTCAGAAAGGGTTAACTGCAAGCCAATACAGCCACCTAAATAAATTTCTTGTTCAGTTAGATGAAACCCTAACAAAACAAAAGAGTGCGGAATCTCATTTCACTTCTCAAGTGGATAACTGCCAAACCTATTGGCAAGAAACCCGTAAGCAGCGTCGCTCTTATGAGTGGATGATGGATAAGAAAAAAGCAGAAAAACAAAAAATGCTGGATAAACAAGAACAAAAAATGATGGATGAATACGTGACGTTGCAATTTGCACGTAGGCCAAAATAGTCTTGCTAACACGTCTTTATTTATCACTTCTCGCTTGGTCGTATTCTCTTTTTCTTCTGTGATTATGTCGCTTTTAAACAGACGTTGTGAAAGGTCTAATTAAAAGTGGCTTAATACTTGCTTTAAAATAGTAAAAATTAGTGTTTTATGGCACTCGTCAAAAAAGCCACACTCAATGTAGAGAACATACTATGAGCAGTAATGACTTATCATTAAAAAGTATCAACACCACTGCACCTGTAAAGCCTGATACTAAAACGGCTGCCGTAGAAAAAAACGATTCAGAAGGCTTCATTGAAGAGCTGAAAGAGTTGATGGGTTTAGAGGCGAAAGAAGACGCCAAAAAAGCAGCGGAAACAGAAAAAACAGCCGCCGATGAAAAAGCAGCGGCCATAGAAAAAGAAAAAAGTGATAACGCAGCAAAAAAAGAAGACACCGTTGAAGAGAAAGTGGAAGAAGGCTCAGAGCTATTATCTCGACTTGATCAAGCCAATGGCACGTTAGTTAAAGAGAAAGAATTAAAAGAAAAATCAGATAAAGAAACCTCTGATTCAGAAGACAAAGTAGTGACTGAAAACGGTGAGGTTGTGCTTACTCAAGCCCAAGCCGCTGTGGCAGGAAAAGAATCGGTAAAAGGTGATGCTTCTAAGTCTGACCCATTAAAAGAAATTCAATGGGGACAATCTAGTAAAGTGTCATCAGAAGGAACAAAAGAAAAGGGCGATGCTTCTGGTAATAAAGAATCGACCAAAGAAATGTTAACGTCAGCGGCGTTAATTGGTAAAGCAGAGGCGGAAGCCGGTAAGTTAGTTGAAAAGCAAAAAGGTAAAATGGATATTTCTGCATTAGGCATGACACAGATTGCCAATGGAGAAGCGATCAGTTTAACCGACGCTAAAAGCAGTGATTCGTTTGCACAACAACTGTCTAATGTTGCTGGTACAACGGGAACACAACAAGTCACCGCAAGTCAGCGAACCGATCCAGCAGCAATGCCACTGAACATTCGTCAAGAACAAGTCAGTGATGAAGTGGCAGAACGCATCAATATGATGATGGCAAAGAATTTAAAGTACGTTGATATTCGATTAGATCCACCAGAAATGGGGCGCATGCACATTCGCCTAAATATGGGCGCAGACAGTGCTGGGGTTCAATTTACGGTGTCGAACCCACAGGCAAAAGAGGCGATTGAACAATCTTTACCACGACTACGTGAAATGTTTGCTCAACAAGGAATTCAATTGGCCGATACGTCTGTACAACAGCAAAGTTCAGGTGATTCTTCACAGTATGGTTATCAGAAAGAGGAATCGTCTCGTCAAGGTTCTGGCTTTAGTGAAGAGTCTTCAGAAGAGCATGAAATTAATGTTCAAGTATCGAAACCTAAAGATGGTATTAGCTTTTACGCTTAATCGTGCATCAACGGATTTTTAAAATAATAATTAACGGTTTATTCAAGAGGAAAGACAATGGCTGAGCAGGGTGACGCACCTAAAAGCAAAAATAAGATGATGTTTGTCATCGCACTACTTGTTTTATTGCTAGTAGTGGGAGGCGTTGGTGCTTGGTTCTTTATGTCTGGAGAGAGTAAACCAGAACCAACAGAGCATGATATCGCGGCGTTAGAAGCAAAAATGCCAGCATTGTATTTAAACTTGCCACAGCCTTTTATTTTCAATGTGGCAGGTGATAAACGAGATCGTCTTGTACAATTAAAAGTGCAAGTAATGATGCGCGGTAGTGATAATGAAGCAATAGCAAAACAGCACACGCCATTAGTAGAAAGTACGTTATTATCGACTTTTGCTGCGGCAACGGTTGAGCAATTAAGAGAGCCTCGTGGTCGAATCGAACTTCGTGAACAGGCAACGCGTGATATTCAAGATGCCTTTACTAAAATTACAGCGAAACCTGTAATTGAAAAAGTATTATTTACTGACTTTGTAATGCAATAGGTTCAATGTGACAGATCTATTATCCCAAGATGAAATTGATGCTCTACTTCATGGTGTAGATGACGTAGAAGATGATGTAGTCGGTGCTGATGACAGCTCAGGCACGATGAAGAGTTTTGACTTTTCATCGCAAGACAGAATCGTTCGTGGTCGAATGCCAACACTGGAGTTGATCAATGAACGTTTCGCTCGTCATATGCGTATTAGCTTATTTAATATGCTGAGAAAAACCGCGGAAGTGTCGATTAACGGCGTTTCAATGGTTAAATTTGGTGAGTATCAAAATACACTTTATGTACCGACAAGTCTGAATATGGTGCGTTTTCGTCCATTGAAAGGCACGGCATTAGTTACGATGGAAGCGCGTTTGGTTTTCATTTTAGTTGAAAACTTCTTTGGTGGTGATGGACGTTTCCACGCTAAGATCGAAGGTCGTGAATTTACACCGACTGAGCGTCGAATCATTCAGCTATTGTTGAAAGTTGTTTTTGAAGATTACAAAGAAGCATGGTCTCCTGTCATGGGGGTTGAATTTGAATACCTAGATTCAGAAGTTAACCCAACCATGGCAAACATTGTAAGCCCGACAGAAGTTATCGTCGTAAGCTCATTCCATATTGAAGTTGACGGTGGCGGTGGTGATTTCCATGTCGTGTTCCCATACTCAATGGTTGAACCGATACGCGAACTACTTGATGCTGGTGTTCAAAGTGACAAGATGGACACCGATGTTCGATGGAGTAAAGCGTTACGTGATGAAATCATGGACGTTCCTGTTGAAATGAAAGTGAATTTATTAGAAAGCGAAATCTCATTACGCGATCTAATGGACCTTCAAGCGGGTGATATTATTCCAATTGAAATGCCAGAAGCCGCAACCGTGTTTGTCGAAGATTTACCGACGTATCGCGGTAAAGTAGGTAAATCTGGTGATAAATTAGCAGTACAGATCACAGAGAAAATCAAGCGCCCAGACATGGTCAAAACGGATCTTGCCTTCTTAGGTAAAAACGTTTTATTTGATTTAGATGACGAATAAGAAATAGAGAAGGTAGTGGATCATGGATTCAAATGAGCAACAAATGGCTGACGAATGGGCAGCAGCATTAAGTGAAAGTGCAGAAGCAGTAAGTGCACCTCTGGAAGATTTAGAAGAAACAACCCCTGCGTTTAACGAAGATGAACGCCGTAAGCTTGATACGATTCTAGATATTCCTGTGACTATTTCTATGGAGGTAGGGCGCTCACATATTAGTATTCGTAACTTACTGCAACTTAACCAAGGTTCTGTGGTTGAGCTTGATCGTATCGCTGGTGAATCACTGGACGTTATGGTTAACGGCACGCTTATCGCTCATGGCGAAGTCGTTGTCGTGAATGACAAGTTTGGTATTCGTTTAACTGACGTTATCAGCCAAACTGAACGTATTAAGAAATTGCGTTAATCGAACAACATTGAACAAAAAGGAAAGGAATATGAAACAGCTATGGTTATTGGCATTTTTGCCCTTTCCTTTGTTCGCAGCAACGAGTGCACCAAATATCGACTTGGCGGCAACGTTAGGCTCTCTTATTTTTGTTATTGCATTGATTCTTTTCTTTGCATGGTTATTAAAACGAATGAAAGTTCCCGGTATGACTGGTGGTTCAGGCGGTGGCATGAACATTGTGAAACAACTGCCTGTTGGTACAAAAGAGCGAGTTGCTGTTATTCAAGTTGGAGAAGAACAATTCCTAATTGGGATCACTTCTCAAAATATCAATATGCTAAGTAAGCTTGAAAAACCGTTAGAAGTGAACGAAAAAAAACTAACGCCATTTTCAACACAACTCAGCCAACTGATGAAAAAAGATGCTAAAAACTAATTTAATTGCCGTCACTCTGGCGGTTTTTTCCCTATTCTTTATGGCATCGCCTGCATGGGCAGTTGATGACTTAGCAACCTCTATTCCTGCGACAGCGGCCAGTGCTGAAGGCATGACCGTTACTGCAATGGAAAAAGATTCAGGGGCTGCAAAAACCATTGCAAAAGGCAGCAGTTCAGGTGGTGGCATTCCCGCATTTACCATGACGACAAATGCCAGCGGTGGCGAAGACTATTCTGTTAATCTCCAAATATTAGGGTTAATGACCATGCTAGGCTTTTTGCCTGCGATGGTTATCCTAATGACCTCATTTACTCGAATTGTTGTTGTGATGTCGATTTTACGACAGGCAATGGGTCTACAACAGACGCCCTCGAATCAAGTGATCATCGGTATTGCGATGTTTTTAACTTTCTTCATTATGGCGCCGGTTTTTGACAAGGTAAATGAGACGGCGATTCAGCCTTATATTGGTGAAGAAATTACAGCACGTGAAGCGTTTGATGCTGCTCAAATCCCAATGAAAGAATTTATGCTGGCGCAAACCCGTGTTAAAGATTTAGAAACGTTTGTGAATATGTCAGGCGTAGAAGTTGAAAACCCAGAAGATGTGCCAATTACGGTCGTTATTCCAGCCTTCATTACTTCCGAGCTAAAAACCGCATTCCAAATGGGTTTTATGCTGTTCTTGCCGTTTTTAATTATCGATTTAGTGGTGGCATCAGTATTGATGGCCATGGGTATGATGATGCTTTCGCCAATGATCGTGTCGTTGCCATTTAAACTTATGTTGTTTGTGTTGGTCGATGGGTGGAATTTAATCCTTTCAACTCTCGCTGGCAGCTTTACTACTTAAGGATCCAACATGACCCCTGAAATGGCCATTGAGCTATTCCGCGGCGCACTGTACATGGTGCTTATCATGGTGTGTGCCATTATTATTCCAAGCTTATTAATTGGTTTGGTGGTTGCGGTTTTCCAAGCGGCAACCTCTATCAATGAACAAACGTTGAGTTTCTTACCTCGTTTGATCGTGACGCTATTATCATTAATGTTATTCGGACATTGGATGACGAGAATGTTGATGGAATATTTTTATGAGCTGATCGCTCGAATGCCGACGATACTTTATTAATCCAGTGTTGATACACAACGACTTGATGACTAAATACAAATTACTAAGCACAAGCTGATGTTATGGAATACCCAACTCAAATAGTTTTAGATTTTATTGCGACCTATTTTTGGCCCTACACTCGAATTTCTTCCATGTTGATGGTGATGTCGGTGTTTGGGGCTCGATTTGTGTCACCTAAAATTCGACTGTATTTGGGATTAAGTATTACGTTTGCGGTCATGCCTGCGATTCCTGCAATGCCTCCTGAAATCCAATTGTTGTCTTTTCAAGGTTTTATGACCACTGCGGAGCAAATCATCATTGGTGTTGCGATGGGAATGGTGACTGTTTTTGTTACCCAAACATTCGTCTTACTTGGGCAAATTTTGGGTATGCAATCGAGCTTAGGTTTTGCCTCTATGGTTGACCCGGCTAATGGTCAAAATACCCCTTTGCTTGGGCAATTGTTTATGTTTTTGTCGATCTTGTTCTTTTTAGGAACTGATGGGCACTTAAAAATGATTAACTTTGCGGTGATGAGTTTCACTACGTTGCCTGTCGGAGTCGGTAAATTAACCAGTGTTGATTTTCAATCTCTTGCTGGTTGGCTTGGTATTATGATGAAAGCCGGTTTAAGTATGTCATTGTCTGGGATCATCGCGCTACTTACGGTGAATTTATCGTTTGGTGTTATGACTCGTGCCGCACCGCAATTAAACATTTTCTCATTGGGTTTTGCGTTTGCATTACTGGTTGGTTTACTGCTGACGTCTTACATTGTTCTTGGGTTATTCACTCATTATGATTTGCATTGGGGTCGTGCTGAAGCACAGATCTGTAGCCTAATAAGGTTGGATTGTTGATGAAGACACTGAAGTCGATGGAGAGTCATAATGGCTGATAGTGACGGTCAAGAACGCACCGAAGACGCCACGTCCAAACGCTTGCAACAGGCCAAAGATAAAGGGCAAGTTGCAAGGTCAAAAGAACTGGCGTCAGTGTCAGTATTAGTCTGTGGTGCTATTTCGTTGATGTGGTTTGGTGATGAGGTTGGTAAAGCATTGTTATCGATAATGAGTCGCTTCTTTTCTATTTCTAGAGAAGAAATCTTCGATACCAATAAATTACTTGAGATAGTGGGCGGGGCGTTAGTCGCCTTAGTTTTCCCTGTTTTAAAAATTCTGCTTATGTTGTTTGTGGCGGCTTTAATTGGAGCAGCAGGCCTTGGTGGGATCAGCTTTTCTGCCGAAGCCGCAATGCCAAAACCGTCTAAAATGAACCCAATGTCAGGTATTAAACGTATGTTTGGTATGCAAAGTTGGGTTGAGCTTTTAAAGTCGATCTTAAAAGTATCGCTTGTTGGTGGCACTGCTTTCTATTTGATCAATAAAAGTAAGGCGGACTTATTTCAATTAAGTTTAGATACGTATCCGTCGAATATTTTTCATTCTCTAGATATCCTATTGAATTTTATTCTGTTGATCAGCTGTACTTTATTGATTGTTGTTGCGATTGATATTCCCTTTCAAATTTGGCAACACGCCAATCAATTGAAAATGACAAAACAAGAAATTAAAGATGAATACAAAGAAACAGAAGGGAAGCCAGAAGTAAAAGGGCGTATTCGTATGCTGCAACGTGAAATGACGCAACGTCGAATGATGGCTGATGTGCCATCGGCGGATGTTATTGTCACCAACCCTGAGCATTATTCTGTTGCTTTACGTTATGATCAAACTAAAGACTCTGCACCGATTGTGGTGGCGAAAGGGGTCGATCATATCGCAATGAAAATCCGAGAAATTGCTCGTGAACATAATATAGATATATTGCCAGCCCCACCTCTTGCGCGAGCGTTATATCACTCAACAGAAGTGGAACAACAAATCCCTGATGGTTTATTTGCTGCTGTGGCGCAGATATTGGCTTATATATTTCAAATGAAGCAGTATAAAAAGCGCGGTGGAACGAAACCTGAGCTAGATGATGATTCACTAACCATCCCAGATGATTTGAAAAAATAACAAGGGGAGGAGGTCTACAACTCCCACCCTTTTAATACGCATTGGTGATGAAGGGTCTGAAGATCGGAATCAGTAATGCTATCCGCATTGAACATCACGCCCACTTTCGACTTTTTCTCCTTCGCGTCTATATTCTTTATCTTCCCTTTAATGAGGATCGGCTCTAACGTATCTAATTGAATCGAGACACTAACGGGTTGATTAAGAAGATTGTCTGGATTTAATTTTGACGGAAAGAGTACCGCACACCCTCCTGCTGAAAAGTCACTTATCTTACCTGACAGTACATGGTTACCAACCGTAAGTTCACACTCAAATTCGGTTTCAATACGCTGATGTGTACGTATTTGTCTCATCGAGATACTTTTTGGTGCATGCAGACAAAGCATTTCCATTGGACGATAAATAACGGAGTGGATCTGTGTTCGAAACGCAATAACATCACGCAATGTGGTGTTTGTCATTGCTCTAAAGGTGACTTCCGCGCCTTCCAAATAAATCTTATTAAATTCTAAAGAGGTTGATGAAGGGTATTCAATAAAGATGTATTGGCCTTTTTTAAACCCAATTAACGTCGAGGTGGCTTGAGCGGATTGCCCATTTGGGCAGCTCACCTCAATGATCACTCTTCCTCCAATATCCATTTTATTTAGTACATTTTGATTCGTGCTTAGAGAAACACCAGTCATGCTATTTACCTGATAGAGATGTCATTAGACAAAGAGTGGAGCGATGATTATACAAAGGAAGAGTTATTTTTCAATCGTGTTTACTATTTTTCCTTAAGAATTAACTGGTTAATTACATTTATGTGAATGTTGTTCAAGAGATAGAAGGCCTGTCAGAAAAGAGGACTTGAGTGCCAAAAAACTGACATTAATCTGGCTCGAAAATTGCTTTGTTAGATGTAGCCGTAAATGATCAGACTAAGATTATTAATTTTTATTAGTAATAACAATGAGTAAGAAGCCTAAGTGATGAAATTTCAAATTCCACTACCGAATAAACTCTCTGCCTTAAAAGGCAAGAAAATCCCATCAATAGGTGCGCCGATTTTAGTGCTATCAGCACTAGCGATGGTGATATTACCGATCCCGGCTTTTTTACTCGATCTTATGTTTACGTTCAATATCGCCTTAGCAATGGTTGTATTGTTAGTGACAATCTACACTCGTAGACCTCTTGATTTTGCTGCGTTCCCAACCATTCTTCTTGTATCTACCTTACTTCGCCTTGCTTTGAACGTGGCATCGACTCGTGTGGTATTGCTGCATGGTCATGAAGGGCCGGGAGCGGCAGGTAACGTTATCGAGGCGTTTGGTAATGTGGTTATCGGCGGTAACTATGCGGTTGGTTTGATTGTTTTTATTATCTTGATGATCATTAACTTTATGGTTGTAACCAAAGGTGCGGGCCGTATTTCAGAAGTAAGTGCACGTTTCACCTTGGATGCCTTACCAGGTAAACAAATGGCGATTGATGCGGATTTGAATGCCGGCTTAATCGATCAAGAACAAGCAAGAACACGTCGTTTTGAAGTCACCAAAGAAGCTGACTTTTACGGTTCAATGGATGGCGCGTCAAAATTTGTAAAAGGGGATGCCATTGCTGGTATCTTAATTCTATTTATTAATATTATTGGTGGCTTTGCCATCGGTATGGCGCAATTTGATTTAGGTTTTAGTGAAGCGATTCAAATTTATACTTTGCTAACGATTGGTGATGGCTTGGTTGCTCAAATCCCATCATTACTATTGTCGATTGGTGCTGCGATCATGGTAACTCGTCAAAACACAGACGAAGACATGGGCGAGCAATTGGTGTTTCAATTAGTTGATAACCCAAAAGCATTGATGGTAACGGGTGGGATCATGTTTATCATGGGTATTGTTCCTGGAATGCCTCATTTTCCATTTATATTGCTTGCGATTCTGGCGAGTGGTTGGGCGTATTACCTAACGAAGAAAAAAGCACAAGAGGGAGAAGATAAAAAAGCAGCACCTCCAATGGAGTTGTCTTCTTCACAACCTAAAGAACTGTCATGGGATGATGTTCAACCTGTCGATGTGATTGGATTAGAAGTTGGTTATCGTTTGATCCCAATGGTAGATAAAGAACAAGGTGGCGAGCTTCTTGACCGTGTTAAAGGGGTTCGTAAGAAGCTGTCTCAAGATTTCGGTTTCTTGGTACCTGCGGTTCATATTCGAGATAATTTAGAACTGCCACCAAACGTATACAGAATTACCTTGATGGGTGTGGCCGGTGGCGAAGCTGAAATTCGTCCAGATAAAGAATTAGCGATTAACCCAGGGCAAGTGTATGGCTCGATTGAAGGTGAACCAACGCTTGATCCAGCCTTTGGTCTTGAAGCCGTATGGATAAACGAAGAGCAAAGAGAGCATGCTCAAGCCTTAGGCTATACTGTTGTAGATGCTGCAACGGTATTAGCAACCCATTTAAGTCAATTGTTAACAAATAATGCGGCGCAGTTATTAGGACATGAAGAAGTTCAGAACTTATTAGAGTTGCTCTCACAAAGCTCACCTAAATTAGTTGAAGGGTTAGTACCCGATCAATTACCGTTAGGGGCGGTTGTAAAAGTACTTCAGAATTTATTGAATGAAGCAATTCCAGTTCGTGATATTAGAACCATTGTCCAAACTTTGTCTGAATATGCGCCAAAAAGTCAAGAACCCGACATTTTGACGGCCGCCGTCAGAATTGCGCTAAAACGACTAATTGTTCAGGAAATCAATGGGGTAGAGGCTGAAATGCCTGTTATTACCTTAATCCCAGAACTGGAACAAATTTTGCATCAAACTATGCAGGCGTCAGGCGGTGAAACAACGGGCATTGAACCTGGTTTGGCTGAACGCTTGCAAGCTTCATTAACGCTTGCGACTCAAGAACAAGAGTTAAAAGGAGAGGCCGCTGTCTTGCTGACATCGGGGGTGTTGCGTTCAACATTAGCGAAATTTGTTAAGAATACAATTCCAAATTTACGAGTGCTTTCTTATCAAGAAATTCCAGATGAGAAGCAAATTAGAATAGTTCAAGCCGTTGGTCATTAATCGCGTCGACTTATTTAACGCAGGAATACGAAATTGAAAATTAAACGATTTTTTGCAAAAGATATGCGCTCAGCTCTAGTTCAAGTAAAAGAAGAACTGGGTGTTGACGCCGTCATTATGTCAAATAAAAAAGTCACTGGCGGTATTGAAATCGTAGCGGCAATCGATCCTAACGGTAGTTCAACGTCGTCTGCTGCGCCTGTACGTCGTGAAATTGAAGATGACAGAGTGAATGTAGGCAATAACAATAAAGGCTCTATGACGCGTCGCTTTGCTAATATGATAAAGCAATATGGTTCAAATTCAGGGGCTCCTGCTGAACCTGAAAAGACAGAGCAACGTGAAGAAGACAGTTTAGCGGCTTTGCTTCAGCGTCAATCTAAGTTTCAACATCAATCAGTATCATCAAAGCCTGCAACACACTCAAGACCTAAATTAGATACGTCTGAAATGACTCGTGCGATTCAAAGTAATCCAAACTTAGCGCACCTTATTTCGGATAATCCAATGAATGATCGTCCTGAGAGAATGCAGCCTAAATTAGATCCTTCTCGTTATGAGAAAGGAAGACGATCAAATCAAGAATCGAATGAAGATTTAGAAGGCATGCGTTCTGAAATGTCGTCTATTCGTCGTTTGTTAGAACATCAAGTGTCAGGATTAATGTGGCAAGAAGTCGAGCGTAGAGAGCCACTTCGAGCAATGTTAATTAAACGTTTAGAGAAAATGGGTTTATCTGAAGAATTAGCGGATCAATTAGCGTGTTATATTCCTGAAGATACCGAACCTAAAGACGCATGGGCATCATTACTAAAATTGTTAGCAGAGCAAATTCCAACCACTAAAGTCGATACATTGGCTCGTGGTGGTATTGTTGCTTTGCTTGGTCCTACTGGGGTTGGTAAAACAACAACAATCGCAAAATTAGCAGCAAGAGCTGCAATGGAATATGGACCAGATCAAGTTGCCTTAGTTACGACGGACACTTTCCGTATTGGGGCACAAGAACAATTGGCTATTTATGGCCGAATCATGGGTTGCCCAGTTCGAATTGCAAAAGATGCCGATGAACTTGCAACCGTCTTATATCAATTACGCAATCGCCGTTTAATTTTGGTAGATACTGCGGGTATGGGTCAACGTGATGTTCGATTAACAGAGCAATTAGACACATTAATGGAGCATAGTGGCTCACAAATAAATAGTTATTTAGTTATGCCAGCAACGGCACAACGCCGAGTGCTACAAGAGACGATCGATCACTTTAAACGTATCCCATTGTCTGGGTGTATTTTAAGTAAGATTGATGAGTCATTGAGCTTAGGTGAGTTAATTAGTGTAACCATCGAAAATGGGTTACCGATCTCTTATATTGCTAATGGTCAGCGCGTACCTGAAGATATCGTACTTGCTCAACCTAAATACCTAGTAGCTAAAGCAAATGAATTACTAGAAAAAGCGACGGAAAAGGACCCTCATTTCTGGAATAGCGACATGCCAGAGGCAAATAATTTATGATTGATAATAATATATACGATCAGGCTAGTGGATTACGACGACTGACCAAACCTACGTTGACCAAAGTGGTTGCCGTAACGGGTGGTAAAGGCGGCGTAGGCAAAACAAACGTAACATTAAATTTAGCATTATCACTTGCTCAGCAAGGAAAGAAAGTGATGGTGTTGGATGGCGATCTTGGCTTAGCAAACATTGATATCATGCTTGGTGTCCGTGCGCATAAAAACCTAGGTCACGTACTTGAAGGCGAATGTGATTTAGCGGACATCATTGTAGAAGGCCCGTACGGAGTGAAAATTATTCCCGCGACGTCTGGTACAAAATCGATGGCTGAACTTTCGCCTGTGCAACATGCAGGGTTAATCCGAGCTTTTAGTAGCTTAGAAGATGATATTGACATATTACTGATCGATACCGCGGCTGGCATATCTGACATGGTGACGAGTTTTGCTCGTGCTGCACAAGATGTATTAGTGGTGGTATGTGATGAACCAACGTCAATTACGGATGCATACGCACTGATTAAATTACTGAGTCGTGAACATAATGTTCAACGATTCAAAATTGTCGCTAACATGGTGAGAAGTTACCGTGAAGGCCGCGAGCTATTTGCAAAACTAACGTTAGTAACGGATCGTTTTTTATCTGCAAACATGGAATTAGTGGCTTGTATTCCATTAGATGAAAAAGTGCGTTTAGCGGTAAGAAAGCAAAAAGTAGTTGTAGACGCTTACCCTCGTTCACCTGCGGCATTAGCGATGAAGTCATTAGCGAATAAAATCGTGACATGGCCTGTGCCTAAAGCACCAAGTGGACATTTAGAATTTTTTGTAGAGAAACTGCTACGAAATGAAAAAACCAGCGAAGTAGAGGACGACTATGTCTAATACCTTAACTTACGATCATAAAGGCAATGTGAACAGTCAGAAAGCATTTTTAGAGCGCTATTCTGAACTGGTAAAACGCATTGCCCATCACTTAATGGCAAGATTACCAGCAAGTGTATTAGTTGATGATTTAATACAGTCTGGAATGATCGGCCTGTTAGAAGCACAACAAAATTATGACGGCAGTAAAGGCGCAAGTTTTGAAACATACGCTGGAATAAGAATCAGAGGTTCGATGCTGGATGAAATTCGACGCGGGGACTGGGTTCCTCGCTCTGTTCATAAGAATAGTCGAATGGTTAATGCAGCAATTAAAGCACTTGAAGCTAAACTTTCTCGCGAACCGACCGATAAAGAGATAGCAGAACATTTAGAATTACCGTTAGATCAGTATTATCAGATACTTAATGATGTAAATTGCGGTAAACTTGTAGGTATGGAAGATTTAGGCGTTTCCGAAGATGTAATAACAACGGAAGAACACGCTGATGATAATATTCCATTTCAAGGTGTTGTAGATGAACATTTTCGAGTTGCTCTTGTGGAGGCGATTAAAACCCTTCCAGAAAGAGAAGCTTTAGTTTTATCTCTTTATTATGATGAAGAGTTAAATTTGAAAGAAATTGGTGCAGTTATTGGTGTCAGCGAGTCTCGTGTCAGCCAAATACACAGTCAATCAATGCAACGACTACGGGCCAAGTTATCAACTTGGACAGTAGAATAATTAAATCCCGTTACTTTGTGCCCTCACTGGAGGCGATTTTGAATAAAAACATGAAGATCCTTATTGTTGATGACTTCTCAACAATGCGCCGTATTGTAAAAAACTTATTACGTGACTTAGGTTTTAATAACACCCAAGAAGCGGATGATGGTTTAACAGCATTACCATTGCTTAAAAAGGGCGGTTTCGATTTTGTAGTAACAGATTGGAACATGCCAGGCATGCAAGGGATCGACTTGCTAAAAACAATTCGTGCCGATGGCGAATTAAAACATTTACCTGTATTAATGATCACCGCTGAAGCAAAACGCGAGCAGATCATTGAAGCCGCTCAAGCGGGTGTTAATGGTTATATTGTTAAGCCATTTACTGCTGCAACATTGAAAGAAAAATTAGACAAGATTTTTGAACGTTTATAAGAAAGTGTTGCGTAAGTAAGGACCACCTAACAATGATTTCATTAACAGATGCCAAGGAACTTGTCGCTTTATTAGAAGACGGCAAGCAAGAAGAAGCCAATCAATTGGTTGCCGCACTCGCCGTTCCTCAAGAGCAGCCAATGCTTCAAGAAATAGGATCTTTAACTCGTGATCTTCACGAATCATTAAAGAACTTTAAACTTGATCACCGCGTTGTTGCTATTGCTAATGATGAGATCCCTGATGCACGTGATCGTTTGCAATATGTGATTGATAAAACGGAAATAGCCGGCAATAAAACCATGGATGCTGTTGATCGTTCATTACCTATTGCTGACGAGTTGCATGAAGGACTTCTTCAGGTTCGTCCTCAATGGAATAGCCTAATGAAAGGTCGAATTGAGTTAGCTCAATTTAAATCTTTATGTCACAACATTGATGGACTTCTTACTCAAGTTGAAGGTAATAGCTCGGAACTTCGTAACGAGTTAACCAACATTTTAATGGCGCAAGACTTTCAAGACCTTTCCGGTCAGATAATTAAACGTGTAATAACATTAGTTCAGGAAGTCGAAGACCGACTGGTTGATATATTGACGTTGTTTAAAGTTGAAGAACGCCTAGGTGCTGCAGAAGACGAATCTAAAAAACCGTCTAAAGCTGAGGGTCCTATTTTGAACCCGCATGAACGTGAAGACGCTGTGGCATCGCAAGATGATGTCGATGATTTATTAGCCAGTCTTGGATTTTAGAGGAATATTATGAGCTTTGAAATGGATGAAGACATTCTGCAAGATTTCTTAATTGAAGCAGGAGAAATTCTTGAGCTACTTTCTGAACAATTAGTTGAATTAGAGCAACGCCCTGATGATTCTGATTTATTAAATGCAATTTTCCGTGGTTTCCATACAGTAAAAGGGGGCGCAGGCTTCCTTTCATTAACTGAATTGGTTGATGCATGTCATGGTGCGGAGAATGTGTTTGATATCCTTCGTACTGGTAAACGCAAAGTTACCTCTGAGCTGATGGATACGATTCTAGAAACGCTAGATACCGTGAACGTTATGTTTGGTTCAGTGCAAAATGGTGAGCCTTTAGCGCCAGCATCGCAACAGGTTTTAGATGAGTTACATCGTCTAAGCAAGCCGACAAGCGAAGATGAAGTTTCCGTAGCTGCACCTGCACCAGCCGTTGTCGCTCCTGTGATCACTGCGACTTCAGCTATCCATGATTCTGTGGATGACATTACAGAAGATGAATTTGAGAAACTGTTAGATGAATTGCACGGTAAAGGAACGGCACCTTCAGCGGTGACTTCTGCGCCAGTTGCGTCAACTCCTGTTTCTTCAAATACCGTGAGCTCTATGCCTGAAGGCGATATTACTGATGATGAATTTGAGCGTTTACTTGATGAGCTACATGGTTCAGGTAATAGCCCGACAAATTCATCGGTAGCGGCCGTGTCTGCTCCGGTTGTTGACACAAAATCAGCCGATATTGCGATGTCTGGTGATTCAGATGTAATGTCTGATGATGAGTTTGAAAAGTTATTAGATCAGCTGCACGGTTCTGGTAAAGGCCCAACAGATGAAGAGTTAGAACAAGCGGTTAAGCCTGCTTCTTCAATGGTAGAAACGCCAGTGGTAGAAAAAGCACCGGTAGTTGAAGCTCCGCTTGCGCCAACAAGAACACAAGCCCCAAAACCGGTTGAAGCACCTAAGCCAGTTCAAAAAGCGCCAACTAAACAACAGAAATCACAAGCAGAAAGCACGGTACGTGTTGATACATCAACGCTAGACAACATCATGAACATGGTGGGTGAATTAGTATTGGTTCGTAACCGCTTAGTGAGTCTTGGTTTGAACAGCAATGACGAAGAAATGTCTAAAGCAGTTTCAAACCTTGATGTCGTTACTGCTGATATCCAAGGCGCAGTAATGAAAACACGTATGCAGCCAATCAAGAAAGTATTTGGCCGCTTCCCACGTGTTGTTCGTGATTTAGCTCGTACTCTGAAAAAAGACATTGTGCTTGAAATGCGCGGTGAAGAAACGGATCTAGATAAAAACTTAGTGGAAGCACTTGCTGATCCATTGATTCACTTGGTTCGTAACTCTGTCGATCATGGTATTGAAATGCCAGATGTTCGTGAAAAAACGGGCAAAGATCGTACCGGTAAAGTGATTCTGTCTGCTTCACAAGAAGGCGATCATATCTTACTAAGCATCATCGATGATGGTGGTGGTATGGACGCTGATAAGCTTCGTGGAATCGCGGTTAATCGTGGTTTGATGGATACTGATGCAGCCTCTCGCCTTACGAACAAAGAATGTTATAACCTTATTTTTGCACCTGGTTTTTCAACGAAAACTGAAATCTCAGACATTTCAGGCCGTGGTGTAGGTATGGATGTTGTGAAGACAGCCATCAACCAATTAAATGGGTCTATCGATATTGATTCAAGCATGGGCGAAGGGACTAAGATTGTAATCAAAGTACCATTAACACTCGCTATTCTTCCTACATTAATGGTAGGGGTTGCAAACCAGCCGTTTGCATTGCCACTAGCAAGTGTGAATGAGATTTTCCATCTTGATCTTTCTAAAACAAATATTGTTGATGGGCAGCTAACGACCATCGTTCGTGAAAAATCGATACCATTATTTTATTTACAAGATTGGCTTGTTTCTGGTGCTCGTAAAACAGAGCGCACGGGATTAGGTCATGTAGTCATTATTCAATTAGGTGCTCAACGCGTCGGTTTCGTGGTTGATACATTGATTGGACAAGAAGAGGTGGTAATTAAACCTCTTGATGAATTACTGCAAGGCACTCCAGGAATGGCAGGTGCAACCATCACTTCAGATGGTCACATCGCACTTATTCTTGATGTTCCAAACTTGCTTAAGCGTTATGCAGTACGTATGCATTAATGCACAAGGATTGACATGGCAATAAAAGTATTAGTTGTTGATGATTCAAGCTTTTTTCGACGTCGAGTGAGTGAAATTATCAACTCAGATCCACGCCTTGAAGTCATCGATGTAGCAACAAACGGCAAAGAAGCCGTTGAAAAAGCACAATCTTTAAAGCCAGATGTTATCACCATGGATATAGAGATGCCTGTTATGGACGGTATCTCAGCAGTTCGAGAAATCATGAAAGTGTGCCCAACACCAACTTTGATGTTTTCTTCGTTAACTCATGATGGTGCAAAAGCGACATTAGATGCGTTAGATGCGGGTGCATTGGATTTCTTACCAAAGAAATTTGAAGATATCGCCCGTAATCGTGATGAGGCGGTTTCATTGCTTCAACAGCGCATTGTTGAGATTGCACGTAAGAAATTGTTTATGCGTCGACCTGCTTTAGCTACTCAAGTGACTAAAACTGAGCCTAGAGCAGCGGCAACAACAAGAGTAACTGCGTCACGAATTACATCGCCAATGAGCGCTGAACCAGTAAAAGCAGTGCCAAGTGCACCTATTGGTCAACGCTTTAAAGCAACGGGTAAAAAATATCAGCTAACCGCAATAGGGACTTCAACCGGAGGCCCTGTGGCATTACAAAAGATATTAACGGCACTTCCTGCTAATTACCCACATCCGATTATTTTAGTTCAGCATATGCCAGCAACGTTTACTGCTGCGTTTGCCGCTCGATTAAATAACTTATGTAAGATCCAAGTGAAAGAAGCGCAAGATGGCGATATTTTAAAGCCGGGTTGTGCGTATTTGGCTCCAGGTGGCTTACAAATGATGATTGATGGTCGTCCTGGTTCTTCTCGTTTGAAGATCCTTGATGGTGGTGAACGCATGAATTACAAACCATGTGTTGATGTGACTTTTGGCTCCGCCGCGAAAGTGTATGGCGATAAAGTATTGTCTATGATCTTAACGGGTATGGGAGCGGATGGTCGTGAAGGCTGTCGTATGCTTAAAGCTGCTGGCGCAACCATTTGGTCTCAAGATGAGCAAAGTTGTGTTGTCTATGGCATGCCACAAGCCGTCGATAAAGCCGGTTTGTCTTCAGAAAGTTTGCCGATAGAACGTGTCGCTGAACGAATGCTTGTTGAAGTTGGATTAAAGTAGGAAAACCGAATGATTGTCTGGAGCATAGCAAACCAGAAAGGTGGTGTGGGTAAAACAACCACAACAATTACACTGGCTGGTTTATTAAATGAACGTGGTAAACGAGTACTTATGGTGGACACCGATCCACACGGTTCGTTAACTACGTACTTAGGCTATGATTCAGACAATTTACCTTCTAGCTTATTTGGGTTATTTCAACTTCCAACGATAAATAAAACAACCGTGAAACCGTTTGTTTTACACAGCAAGGTACCGGGCTTAGACATTATTCCTGCACATATGTCATTAGCGACACTTGATCGTGTGATGGGGAATCGAACCGGCATGGGATTGGTCCTTAAGCGTGTATTAAAAGCGCTTGAAGATGAATACGATTATGTACTTATTGATTGCCCACCGATCTTAGGTGTCATGATGATTAATGCCTTAGCGGCCAGTAATCGTGTCTTAATTCCAGTTCAAACTGAGTTCTTAGCAATGAAAGGCTTAGAACGTATGATGAAAACATTAGCCATCATGCAAAGAAATAAACCGTCTTTATTTGATGTTACGATCATTCCAACAATGTATGACAAACGAACGAATGCGTCGTTACAAACATTAATGGAACTGAAGCATATGTATACTGATCAAGTGTGGGCTTCAGCCGTTCCTATTGATACAAAATTTAGAGATGCAAGTCTAAAAAGAATGCCACCGTCTTTTGTTTCTCCAAACAGCCGTGGTGTTTTTGCCTATAAAACGTTGTTGAACTACTTGGAGCGATTAGTTTAATGACGAGTTTCAAACCATTGACCAGTGAAGAAGCACTCGAAGATTACTTTTCAGCATTATTAAATGAAGAGGTTATTGAGCTTGAAGATGATCAAGATATTGAGATCATTTTGCCAGAGCCAGAGCCAGAGCCAGAGCCAGAGCCAGAGCCAGAGCCAGAGCCAGAGCCAGAAATTACATGGACATCTGAAACGGTAATGGTAGAAGATCAGGTTACTTCTCACTATCAACCACAATTAGCACAACACATTGATGATGACGATGAATACCCATTTGAGCTGCCTCAATTGGAGGATGTTCAACGATTATTAAGTCAATTAGAGAATTCACAACTTGAAGCTCAGGTTGAAATTGATTCATTAATTACTGATGAATTCGTAAAACAAGAAAAAGAAGATCTCGCTGTTGAAACGACAATAGTGTCTCAAGATGTGGTTAATGACATTGAGAGTGAAGAATCGAAAGAAGAACTGGATCTTTCTGATTGGGATATTTCAGATAAAATTGTTACTAAAAAACCAGAAGAAATAAAAGAATTCGATTCGATTTCTGAAGAACCTGCAATTGATTCAGAGATAGAATTAGAGACTCAAACAGGAAAATCACCTCCTTTGAGTGGATTAGATTGGAAGAACTCAGAATTAGATGAAGAGTTCCAAGTCTTATTTTTTGAAGTGATGGGCGTTACTTTTGCTGTGCCATTGGCTCAATTAGGTGGCATACATCAGATCACGGAATTGAATCATTTAATTGGTCGTCCTGATTGGTATCTTGGGTTACAAAATAATCGAGAAACCACCATTGATGCGTTAGATACCGCGAAATGGGTGATGCCACAAAGCATCAAAAATGAGAGCTACAAAGAGAATTACCAATACCTTGTTATGCTTGGTGATAGCAAATGGGGATTAGCGTGTAATGCGTTAGCCGGAACAGAAACATTAACCAGTGATCGAATTCGTTGGCGTGAAACCGCAGGAAAACGTCCGTGGTTGTCTGGAATGGTAAAAGAGAAAATGTGTGCCTTGATTCACGTTGAGGCAATGATTACGATGCTTAATGCCGGTCTCGACATTAAGGGAATAGAGTAAGATAACTCTAAGAGGACGAGGAAATACAATGTCTCAGTATAATCAAGTAGAGATCCGTAAAGATAAAGTAAACGATGAAGTACTACAATGGGTAACTTTTCAATTAGAAGAAGAAACCTATGGTATTAACGTGATGCAAGTTCGTGAAGTATTACGCCATACAGAAATTGCGCCAGTACCAGGTGCACCAGACTACGTTTTAGGTATTATCAACCTTCGTGGTAACGTCGTAACAGTTATTGATACTCGTTCACGTTTTGGTTTAATGCAAGGCGAGATCAGTGATAATACACGCATCATTGTGATTGAATCAGAACATCAAGTTATCGGTATCCTTGTTGATAGCGTGGCAGAAGTTGTATACTTACGTTCATCAGAAATTGATACAACGCCAAGTGTTGGAACGGAAGACAGCTCTAAATTTATTCAGGGTGTTAGTAACCGTGAAGGCAAACTACTTATCTTGGTTGATCTTAATAAACTTTTGTCTGAAGACGAATGGGATGACATGGCAAGCCTATAATGGTCGATATTTTAACTCAGCTCTCAGAGCTACTAGCTGCAACAGCAATGATCCTTGTTTTGGTTTTCTTCTTTGTACTAAATAGAAGAAATAAGCAACTCGTGCAACAGCTGACAGAAGCGAAAGCGCAGTATAAAAACCTTCAAGATGAACAACAAAAGCTGCAAAAGCAATTTGTTGAATTTCGTTCTGGCTCTATTAATATGGGGCAGAAAGTCGCGGAAATGACTCAATTAAGTCAACATTTTGATGACCGATTAAATGAACTTGAGAATACGGATGTCGACAGTCGATTGTATTCAAGAGCAAATAAATTGGTTCAACTGGGTGCAGGGATTAATGAGCTTATGGAAGAGTGTGAACTTCCAAAAGCCGAAGCTGAGTTAATGATGTCTTTACAAGCCAAAATTGTTGGCGGTAAAGGCACTATGCCACCATTAAGAATGGAAGACGAAGAATAACGATTTCTTCAGATTAACGAATTCAAAAGCTCCTTATTTAAGGGGCTTTTTTCGTTATGGGATATGGTAAAAAATGCACCTACCCATAAGGTGGTATTTGATTTTTTAATATATAACCCTATGAATTAAATGTGGATTTTTTTCATTATGAAAATGAAACTAAATGACATATTTATTTACTTATCTATGCAAATAGATTTGTTTTATATCTAAGTTTCCCTGTTTTTGCTGTGCTAGAATACTTTCAATATTCTCAAATGATAAAAGTCTATGCTAGAAATTCGTAATGTAACCTGTATTCGAGATGAAAGAGTTTTATTTGAACAACTCAGCTTTACCGTATCAGACGGTGAGTTAATTCAAATAGAAGGTCAAAATGGTGCAGGAAAAACCACATTATTGCGAATTATTGCCGGTCTTGGTTATTCTGATGAAGGTGATATTTATTGGAATGGCGAATCGATTAAACAGAATCGAGAAGAATTTCATTCCGCGTTACTTTTTCTAGGTCATCACACGGGTGTAAAACGTGAGTTGACAGCATTTGAAAATCTGGCTTTTTATCAATCAATGCATAACGACTATAATGAAGAGGCTATTTGGGATGCACTTGCTCGTGTTGGCTTAGCGGGCCGAGAAGATGTTGCAGCAGGACAATTGTCCGCAGGACAACAGCGCAGAGTTGCATTAGCTCGTCTTTGGTTGAGTAATCATAAGTTGTGGGTTCTTGATGAGCCATTAACTGCAATTGATAAGCAGGGCGTTAAGGTGTTGGAGCAGTTGTTTATGGATCACGCAAAACAGGGTGGAATTGTCTTGCTAACGACGCATCAGGATTTATTTACTGACAGTAATGAATTGAAAAAAATCAGGTTAGGTGAGTAATAGATGTTTTCTTCAATGACTACGATAATAAAACGTGAATTATTGATCGCTTTTCGTCGTAAAGCCGATGTTTTAAACCCATTATGGTTTTTTATTATCGTGATTACCTTATTCCCATTAAGTATTGGCCCTGAGCCAACTCTACTTGCGCGTATTGCGGCGGGTATTGTTTGGGTTGCTGCTTTATTGTCTGCCTTACTTTCTCTTGAACGTTTATTCCGAGACGATTTTTCCGATGGCTCATTAGAACAAATGATGTTAATGCCAAGCCCATTGTCGGTTTTAGTATTAGCCAAAGTGTTTGCTCATTGGGTACTGACTGGCCTGCCGTTGATTATTATCAGCCCATTACTGGCTATTTTATTATCCTTAGATTTCAATACATGGTTAGCCATTGTACTTACCCTATTACTTGGAACACCCACACTGAGTTTTCTTGGTGCCGTAGGGGTTGCATTAACCGTGGGTCTGCAAAAAGGGGGAGTGTTGCTAAGCCTTCTTATACTCCCACTTTATATACCGGTTCTAATTTTTGCGACATCTGCAATTGATGCTGCAACTCTAGGGATGGCTTATAATGGCCAACTTGCTATTTTAGGAGCGCTTCTTATGGGCTCCGCAACATTGACTCCGTTTGCCATTAGTTCGGCACTACGAGTCAGTGTGCAATAAATCATAATTATAATTATAATTTTTATATTTAAGTAAGTGAGATAAACCAATGTGGAAATGGCTACATCCTTACGCTAAACCAGAAAAAGCGTATCAATTAAGTACTACACTGCTACCATGGTTTGCGGTGATCTCTATCATCAGTTTGACCGTTGGGACCATCTGGGGCCTTGCTTTTGCACCTTCTGATTATCAACAAGGTGACAGTTTTCGAATTATTTACATACACGTACCTGCTGCTATTTTGTCTATGGCCGCTTATATGTCGATGGCGATAGCTGCTTTTATTGGTTTGGTTTGGCAATTAAAATTGTCTGATATGGCCGCGGCAGCAATGGCGCCTATTGGTGCGGTATTTACGTTCATCGCTTTACTTACTGGTGCCGTTTGGGGCAAACCTATGTGGGGTGCTTGGTGGGTATGGGATGCCCGTTTAACGTCAGAATTAATTCTTCTATTTTTATACCTAGGGGTTATGGCCTTATATAACGCGTTTGATGATCAACGAACCGCTGCTCGTGCTGCGGGTATTCTTGCTATTGTTGGTGTGATTAATCTGCCAATCATTCACTTCTCTGTCGAATGGTGGAATACGCTTCATCAAGGTGCAAGTATTACAAAGTTTGATAAACTTTCGATTTCTTCAGATATGTTGTGGCCTTTACTATTAAATATCATAGGCTTTGCAACTTTCTTCGGTTCTGTGACTCTTATTCGTTTTAGGAATGAAATTTTAGCAAAAGAGAGTCATCGTCCTTGGGTTAGAGCATTGGTAGAGACTAAATCTACCGTCTCTAAATAATGTAAGAGAAGGGAATTACTGTTATGCATTTTGAAACATTAAGTGATTTTTTTGCCATGGGTGGTTACGCCGCTTATGTATGGGGTGCTTTTGGCGCTACTTTTCTTTCTTTATTTTGGATTCTATTTTCTAGCCTTGGAAAACGACGCCAATTATTAAAAGAAATTGAGCAAAGAATGGCAAGAGAAGAACGAATTAAAAAAGCAAAAACTATGGAGAATACATTATGAATCCAAGACGTAAAAAGCGCCTAGGGTTGATCCTTGCTCTAGTCCTAGGGGCGAGTGCAACGGTTGGGTTGATGCTTTATGCATTGAATCAAAATATGGATTTATTCTATACCCCAACAGAATTAGTGAATGGTAAGCCTGATGGAACAAAACCTGAAGTCGGCCAACGTTTACGTATCGGTGGTATGGTTGTTGTAGGATCGGTTAAACGTGATTCTCAGTCTTTAGAAGTTCGTTTTCAAGTCGAAGACATTGGCCCTAAAGTCACCGTTATTTATGATGGTATTCTTCCTGATTTATTCCGTGAAGGCCAAGGTATTGTCGCGCAAGGTGTTCTTGTTGATGCGACAACAGTTAAGGCTCATGAAGTATTAGCGAAACATGATGAAGAGTACATGCCGCCAGAGGTTGCAGAAGCGATGAAAAAAACGCACTAACCTCTTAAATACACAGAAGAACAAAAACAAGGAACTGGTCAATGATTCCAGAACTCGGTCATTTTGCGATGATTGCCTCATTAGGACTTGCTGTCCTATTGAGTATATTGCCTATGTACGGTGCAAGCCGTGGCAATAAAGCATTAATGCAAAGTGCAAGACCTCTCGCTTGGGGGATGTTCCTACTCCTCAGTTTATCATTTGGGATCTTAATGTGGGCATTCTACGTTAACGATTTCACTCTCCAATACGTCGCAAGTAACTCAAACAGTTTACTGCCTTGGTATTATCGTTTAACGGCGGTGTGGGGGGCTCATGAAGGTTCATTGCTTCTTTGGGTATTAATTCAAGCAGGTTGGACTGTGGCTGTAGCGACATTTAGTCGTGGTATGCCTCAAGAGTCTGTTGCTCGAGTATTGGCAGTGATGGGCTGGATTACCCTTGGTTTCTTACTGTTTATCATTTTAACATCGAACCCATTTTTACGTACTCTGCCATTTTTTCCAATTGATGGACGTGATTTAAACCCATTACTTCAAGATCCTGGGTTGATCATTCATCCACCAATGCTTTATATGGGCTACGTTGGTTTCTCTGTTGCGTTCTCATTTGCTATTGCGTCATTAATGACGGGTCGATTAGATACTGCATGGGCTCGTTGGTCTCGTCCTTGGACGATTGCTGCATGGTCATTTCTAACCGTAGGTATCTCTCTAGGTTCGTGGTGGGCATATTATGAACTTGGCTGGGGTGGTTGGTGGTTCTGGGATCCAGTAGAAAACGCATCATTCATGCCTTGGCTTGTTGGTACCGCATTAATGCACTCATTAGCGGTAACCGAGAAACGTGGTACGTTTAAAGCTTGGACCGTTCTACTTGCAATATCAGCATTCTCATTAAGTTTATTAGGTACGTTCCTTGTTCGTTCTGGCATCTTGGTATCGGTTCATGCCTTTGCTTCTGATCCCGCTCGAGGCATGTTCATCCTTGCCTTCTTAGTGATGGTTATCGGTGGTTCATTACTGCTGTTTGCTTTAAAAGGTTCTTCAGTTCGTGTTCGTGGTAATTTTGCTCTCTTTTCTCGTGAAAATGCATTATTAGCCAATAATATTTTATTAATAACGGCTTTAGTTGTTGTTCTTGTTGGTACGTTATTACCCTTAGTACATAAGCAACTTGGTTTAGGCTCAGTCTCAATCGGTGCACCGTTCTTCGATATGCTATTTGCATGGTTGATGATCCCATTTGCATTTTTATTGGGTATTGGTCCTCTGATCCGTTGGAAGAAAGATAATTTAAATAGTCTTGTTAAACGTATGGTAATCACAGGAGCGGTAACCGTTCCTCTTGCTGCTGTAATGATGGTTATCTTTGCAGATAAGTTCCTATTTATGGCTTACCTAGGTTGGATGATGTCAATTTGGATCATTATTCTTCATGGTTTTGAAATGTATGAACGTGCAACTCACCGTCATACACTTGCTGTTGGTTTAACGAAACTTGGCCGCAGTCATTGGGCGATGGTATCTGCACATATCGGTCTTGCTATTACGATTATCGGTATTGCAATGGTACAAAACTACAGTATTGAAAAAGACGTACGTTTGGCACCTGGTGAGCACATTGAAATGAATGGCTACCAATTCTACTTTGCTGGCATTCGTGATACTGATGGTCCTAACTATGATGGTTATACCGCTGATTTTGATATTTCGTTAGATGGTAAAGCCATCAATACATTACATGCTGAAAAACGTTTCTACGCAACGTCTGGAGCGATGATGACGGAAGCGGCGATTGACCGTGGCATTACTCGTGATCTATACATTGCGATGGGTGAGCGTTTAGATGACAACCGTTCATGGGCTGTACGTATTTATTACAAACCGTTCGTTCGTTGGATCTGGGCTGGTACTCTATTCATGGCATTAGGCGGTGTGTTAGCAATGTCTGATAAGCGTTACCGTTTCCGTAAAACATCGAAAAAACAGGAGGCATAATAATGAAAAAGTTTTTATTTGTGCCACTCGCTTTGTTTTTACTTTTAGTTGCCGTGTTTGCTACCCAATTAACGCGTAACTCAAATGGCGATGATCCAACAAAACTGGAATCAGTTTTAGTGGGTAAACCGGTACCTGAATTTCGCTTAGAAGATCTAGCGGAAAAAGGTAAGCTTTATGATCAAAGTATCTTTAGAGGCGAACCTCTGCTTCTAAATGTATGGGCGAAATGGTGTCCAACATGCTATGCAGAGCATCAATACCTTAATACGCTGGCAACTGAAGGCGTAAAAATTATTGGTATGAACTATAAAGATGAGCGAGCAGGAACGGTCAAATGGCTTAAAGAATTAGGTAATCCATACTTAATTACGTTGTTTGATGGTGATGGCATGCTAGGAATGGATTTAGGTGTTTATGGTGCGCCTGAGACGTTCTTAATCGATAGAAATGGCATCGTTCGCTATCGTCACGTTGGTGATGTAAATGATCGTAATTGGAATGAGAAACTAAAACCAATGTACGATCAACTAGTTGCGGAGTCTAAATAATGAAGATGATATTACGTAAATTGAGTCTTCGTCTTGCTGCTATTCTTGCGTTGAGCTTTTTTGCTGCTCAAGCAAGTTATGCCACTATCGATTTGTATAAATTTGATTCACCAGAACAAGAACAGCAATTTAAAGAATTAGGGCAAACCTTGCGTTGCCCTAAATGTCAGAACAACAACATTGCTGATTCAAGTGCTGAGCTTGCTCAAGACATGCGTCACAAAGTGTATGAAATGACCAAGCAAGGTAAATCTGATGATGAGATCGTTTCTTATATGATTGATCGTTACGGTAACTTTGTTACTTATGATCCACCGCTAACTGCTGGTACGCTTGTTTTATGGTTAGGTCCATTGGCTGTATTAGTGTTTGGATTTGGTTTCATTGTACTTCGTAGCCGTAAAAGCAAAACCGTAACTGAAGACAATTCAGAAGAGTGGGATAACGAACATGAAGATCGTTTGAACGCATTACTAGATGACACTAAAGAAGATGGGAAGGTAAACAAATGAGTTTGTTTTGGATTTCAACCTTAGCCCTAATTTTTGTTGGTATCGCATTCATCGTTCTTCCGCTATGGAAAGCTAAAGCGCAAGATGATGATGCTCGCCGAGATGAATTGAACAAAGCGTTCTATAAAGATCGCTTACTAGAGTTAGAAGAAGAAGACGCTGAAGGTCTTGTGAACAATCAAGAAGAGTTGATCACAGAGCTTAAACAATCATTACTTGATGATATTCCAGCGCCAGAGAAAGCACAGCAAGACAGTATGGATGCAAAATTATTCATCTTGCCATCTATTCTTGTGTTTGTTGCTATTTCTTACGGTTTTTACTTTAAGTTCGGTAATATCGATAAAATTGAAAAATGGCATGAAGTTTCTGAACGTTTACCTGAGTTATCAAAACAATTGATGAATCCTGAAGGTGTTTCGTTAAGTGATTCTGAAATGATCGATTTAACGTTAGGACTTCGTACTAAATTGTATGAAGAACCAAACGATGCAATGGGTTGGTTGTTATTAGGTCGTATTGGTATGGCTAACCGAGATATTGATACTTCTGTTGGAGCAATGCAAAAAGCTTATAAGCTTAAGCCTGACGATGTTGAAATTAAATTGGGTTATGCGCAATCATTAATGCTTTCTGGTGACGATGCGAAAGCAGAGCAGTCGAAGACATTACTTCGTCAAGTTCTGCGTCAAGACTCAACCAATCTACGTGCATTATCATTATTAGCGTTCAGTGCGTTTGAGCGTCAAGATTATAAAGGTGCAGTATCTGCTTGGAAAGCGATGCAAATGCTGATTGGTCCTGATGATTCACGTTATGAAATGCTAGTACGCAGTATTGAACGAGCAAAATCTAAGATGAACCCAGAAGCGACTTTAGATAAGCAAGTTCCTATCACTGTGAATTTAGGCTCTAATGTGACGTTACCTTCACAAGGTGTCGTGATTGTTTCAATTCACCCTGCGGATGGTTCTGCTATGCCTGTTGCAGCGGCTCGTATCCCACTCAGCCGTTTTCCTCTGAAAATCATGATGTCAGATGACAATAATATGATTGAACAGCGTAAGCTGTCGGATATGCCTGATTTTATCGTTCGTGCACGTATTGACCAAGATGGCAATGTGTCTACGAAAGAAGGAGATTGGTATGGTGAGAGCGCAGTCAGCACATTAGGAAAGAATGTATCGCTTGATATTGATAAGCAATACTAATACCTTTTAGCAAATGTCATACTATGACGGGCAGAAGCATTGAGCTTCTGCCCGTTTTTTTAATGACTATAATTGTATAACTATAATAATAAATAAAGAGTACAGCCGAGCAAGTTACTCGTTCAGTTAGTCTCAGTAGGTTAAAGGTGTGTTGTGTATAAAAAAATATGTTTTTCTTGGGTGCTACTTTTTGTTATCACGGGGTGTTCTCAAACACCTGAGTCGATTGATCCTGAAATAGAAACCAATGAGGCTGTCGAAGTTGAATACGATGACTCGCATGATGGTGACCCAATTGAAGGGTTTAACCGAGTTATGTGGGATCTTAACTATAATATTTTAGACCCTTACTTAGTTCGTCCGGTATCTATTGCCTATGTTGATTATACGCCAAGCCCAATTCGAATCGGGATCGCAAATTTCTTAGCGAACTTAGATGAACCCTCAAGCATGGTAAATAATTTGATTATGGGGAATGGTGAGCAAGCAATGGTGAATTTCAATCGATTTTGGTTGAACACAACACTAGGTCTTGTTGGACTTATTGATATTGCCAGTGCTGCTGAGATTCAAAAACCAGACAGTCGCTCTTTTGGGGATGCATTAGGTTATTATGGTGTCGGTAACGGGCCTTACTTTATGTTACCTGGTTATGGTCCATGGACATTGCGTGAAGCTGGTGATTTTGTTGATGGCTTATACATGCCGTTATCGTATTTAAACTTTTGGCAAGGTTTAGGTAAATGGGGATTAGAAGGCATGGAGTCACGAGTTGGTTTAATATCTCAAGAGCCAATGCTAGAAACGTCACCCGATCCCTACGTATTAACCCGTGATGTTTATTTACAAAGACAAGATTTTAAAGCAGAAATAGAACCAGAAAGTGATAGTAATTCAGAAGAAGACTTAAATGACTTCTTAGATGAAATTGATGAATAATTGATCTGTTCAGAGTTCAGAGCAAATACTGCCTGAACTCTAGTTATTCTTTTTACGTTGAACCATCATCAATAATAAAGCGACGAGTGATCCTGAAGTGTCACATAACATGTCCTTTTGAGCATCCCAGATATCGCCTTGAGATCCTAAGAAAGCGATGCCTTCTTCTCCTCCTGCAACTGCCGCGTACCACCATTCAATAATTTCATAGCCTGCAGCAACACTCATTAATGTAAATAAACCGAATAACATGGCAAGTGGAGCAGAACATTTTTTTGTTTTAATCAAATATTCTGCAATCGGGTAAGCGTAAAAACCAATAGAGAAATGAGCGACCCGATCAAAGTTATTACGGTCAGAACCGATCAATTGATTAAACCAATCAAAGGGAACATCAGCAAACGTATATTTAGCGCCGATGGTATGAAGAATAAGCCAGATAAACATTAAGACATAGGCGGTTTTACTGAACGTAAATCGAAGGGATACGTAATAAATTCCTATTAAAATGAGTAGGGCTGGTAAGATTTCGGCAAACCAAACGGCTCGTGATGAAGGCTCAATTGCTGAGAACAATAAAACGATGAAATAAATATTGGTTAATACGAGAAAAATAGGCTGCTTTTTAAGAGTCATAGAAATCGACATGATTAATCACACCTGAATGTTTGAATAAAAGACTAAGGTAATTGTAGCGTTAATGAATTATGGGACAAGTATAGGGGCGAGGTAATGAGATCAATGAAAGAAAAATTGCACGATATAACGATTAGAATTAACCCCTCATTAGATAAGAAAAAGGCCTCATAAAAAGAGGCCTATAGAGTAATGTAATTAATTAGAAGCGGTAGTTCGCTTGAACACCTACTAACCATACGTTACCTGTCGTTTCGCCGTCGAAAGTACCACCGAATAGAGCTGCTTCATCTCCCTGATCTTCAGACATTTTTGCATCTTTTGCGAAGATGTAAGTAAAGCCAGCATCTAGAGTTAAATTGTTAGACCACGCGTAGCCTACACCAGTACTCAGCCATAAACGGTCCGTTTCAGGAATTGTCGCGGTGCGGTCTTCATCACTTACTGCTGATGTGTCATAAGCAACACCAGATCGTAGAGTTACTTTTTGGTTTAATTGATAAGTACCACCAAAGGCTAAACGGTAGTTATCTTCCCAATTCTCTTCTTTGATTAGGTCTTTGCCACCTAATGTGGGGATATTAGCTTCTAATTTTTCAAAGCTGCTCCAATCTGTCCAGTTAAAGCTCGCATGAATAGCGACTTTATCTGTTAATTGGTGATAACTTGCTAACTCGGCTGTTGCTGGTAAATCTAAAGCCATTGAACCAGCAAAGTGTTGTGTTGGGTTTTTCGGATTGAAAGCCGCCCCTTTTGCATGGCCAGCTAAATCAAGTTTTACTTCTGATTTGTAGCTAAAGCCAATACGGTTAGCATCATTGATTTGCCATGCAGTACCAACTTGCCATCCCCACGCTTCATCAGTGCCTTCCATGTATTTCAGCGTTGTTCCTGCTGGTGGTAACGGTATATTTCCAATTGGTGTTGGGATATGAGTCGGACTTTGATTTGGAATTGTTGCACCAAAACTGCCTTCAGCAATAACATAACGAACACCGCCACCAACACTGAATTGTTGGTTAATTTTGTAAGCCATATTTACGTTAATTTCTTTAGTAATGACGCTTGCTTCGTTACCAAAGTTAGTTGCTGAAAAATCAGAACCTAAGTCTGTTTCCATACCGTAGTTAGTGCCAACCGCAAAACCAATTGCTACTTGTTCATTTACTCGATGAGAAACGTATAAGTTAGGGATAAAAGCATCGTGAGCAAAATCTTCTGATTTAGTTGATGTGGTTCCAGATCTTTGAGTAGAAACACCTTCAACGTCAATATTTGGGTTTACGTAAATACCGCCAACAGAAACTTGAGTGCCTTCTAAGTACGTTAGCATTGCAACGTTACGCCATTGTGCATCAGCGCCATCTGCGATAGCGGCTTCACCTGCGTATGCGCGGCCTAAACCTGTTGCTGAATATTCAGCAAGTTGGAAGCCGGCAGCCATAGTGTGTGAGCTTGCTACTGAACCTAAAAGGCCAAGAGCCACTGCGATAGAAAGACGGTTTTTATTATTGTTCATTCTTGTTTCCATGAGCAAATTCAAATGTTCGCTGAATTTGTTGGTGATAATTAGACGTGGATAATACGAGTTAGAGTAAAAACTTCAAATAAAAAATGGTATTTTTCACATTTTAAGGGGATTTTTCTGTAAAAAGTTTCCATTTCAGATGAATTTTCTGTATTTATCTGGTCTGATGTGTTAATTGAGCGTACAGGTGTAGGTTTGAATCGTTGTTTTGGAGTACGCGTGTACGCTGAGATTTTAGTGAAGCAGGGACTAGTTTTTAGGGACTAGGGACTAGGAAGAGCAGGGTTCAGATCGCTTCGCTTGCAGGTTTCAGGGGGGGGGGCTCAAGAACTAACAGCGTTAAATCAAGTCAAATTGATATTTTATTCTACCTGTATCGCAGCAACCCCTCCCTAACCCTCCCCTTATTAAGGGGAGGGGACTGCCTATCATTTGTTGTAACCACCGCGATCACAATACTGTTCTCCCCCTTTATCTATGATCTTTTGAAATCGATAAAGTAAATAGAAGGGGGGAGTTAGAGGGGGTTGTTTGCTCTTACTCGTCCCTAGTCTCTTGAAGTGAAACGTTCTAATTACTGATTTTTAAGATCAAAAAAGGCCAGCGTGTGGCTGGCCTTTTGGATTTACACTTTTAAGAATGAATCTTAGAAGCTGTAGCTGTACTGAACACCAGCAAGAATTGCATCTGCGTGTGTAGTTGCTGTTAGTGTTGGTGTTGGAGCTGATGTTTCTGAAACATCAACATCATCACCCATTAGGTAAGTTATGCCGAAATCAACCGTATGTTTTTTAGCAAAGTGGTAGCTGAAACCACCAGAAAGCCATTGACGGTCTGAATCAGGTACAGAAATAGATGTTAGTTCATCTTGAGCTGAAGTGTCGTACATGTAACCAGCACGCAGTGTCCATGCATCATTTAGGAAGTAAGTACCACCAATTGCGTAATGCATACCATTCTGCCACTCATAGTTGTTAATATTTACGCCTTCTTTAGTATTTAGCTCGTCAAATGCACTCCAACCAATCCACTGTACTGAGTAGTGAACTGCAAATTTAGTGTCTTTGATTTCATGGTAGCCAGAAAACTCAGCCATACTTGGTAGCGGCATTAATAATTTGTGACCATCGATAGCGTTGCCACCTGCGCCATTATTCATGTACATATCACCTTCAGCTTCTATTTCAGGGCTATAGTGGTATGAGAAGCCGAAACGATTACCTTTATCTAGTTCATAAACGGCACCAAGATTCCAACCTAGACCGACGCCATCAGCTTCGACATCCAGAGCGGTTGTATTACCTGTAGGAGTTAATAAGGCTGATTCTCTTTTTAAGGTACCTGTACCTTGAACGATGTCTAAACCACCACCAAGACTAAATTGCTCGTTAATGCGGTAAGAAACTGTTAAAGCATAATTAATGCTTTTAATTTCAGTTGTACCGCCGTAAACGCTAGCTCCTGGTATCATTGAGTCTGAACCAAAATTGCTATCAAAATTATTTGTCGTGCCGAAGTTGGAATAGATACCTGCACCAAATGCCCATTGGTCATTTAAACGGTGGATGTAATAGATATTTGGAACCGCCGTACCACTACTGTTGTTTGTATCTGAAATGTTTTGTCCAGCATAACCAATATCAGTCACATCAATATCTGTTTTGATGTAGTTAACACCAGTAGAAAACTGTGATGAATCAAAAAGAGCCATTGCAGCGGCGTTACGTGACATTACTGATGCGTTATCAGCGATTACAGCATCACCAGCAAATGCACGGCCTAGACCTGTTGCTGATTGAGCGTTTAGTTGGAAACCAGCAGCGGTAGCCTGTTGTGTTGCAAGAGTGATGGTCGCTGCTAGAAGTGTTTTTGAAAACAGACGCTTCTTATTCATAATTATTATATTCCATATATTGTTATTTCCTTTCAATTGTTAAAACTGAAAAGAGTTTTTTAGTTGAGACTTAGATCTCGTTGCCGAGATAATAACGATCAGAGCATAGACGACAAATCCGACCACTACCAAAAAAACGTTAAAATTCGTGATCTCGTCGTGATTTGTTGATAAAAAGCACATGAAATACATAAACTAGAGTTTTAACTCTATAAAAGGTCGGTTTTTATTGAATTTAAGATGGTGTTAACCTTTTGATTTTTAATGAAATTAAATGACAGGAACTCAAATTTAGAGCTAAGGATCTAAAGATGGTTGGTTAACTCGATTTATTCATGTTATTTATTGTTTTTTCAGCGATTTATAAGCAGAATGTGACTTTTTAGTTAAACGTATGGCTGTGGCGATTGTTTTGCTGTTGAATCATTCATGAAATCAAATCGTAGTAAAAGAACATAAAATTGATCTATTTCAATAAATGAATTGAAATTCACGTTATAGTAATCCTCGTTATCTGGTTGAGTAATCAACCCGTTGAGCAAGATAACATTTCCTTTTGAAGGCTGACTTTACTTTCTCCTTATCAGGTGAAACTGATTTTACAATTGGCTACACGTTAATTGTTTTTTATTCTGACCACATCGATTGATGTGGTTTTTTTTTATCTAAATATTGCCACTCTTTATTTATTCAGCAGAATATTCCCCTATATCACATTTCTACTATAATCTACTTTTCAAAATTAACAAGTTAGTTACAATTTGAGGTCTGACCACTAATTTGATATTTTCGCAAGGAGACGCGATGTCAAACTCACAACGTTCAAGCTCATCATTATCAAGACATTATCAGCCATTAACGACACGACAAGGTGACCGTATTGCTGTGGTTTCTGGGATCCGAACTCCTTTTGCTAAGCAATCTACCGCCTTTAGTTCAACGCCTGCGGTTGATCTGGGTAAATTGGCAGTAAAAGCTTTGATGGATAAAACTGAGATCGATCCTAAATTGATTGATCAAGTTGTGTTTGGTCAGGTTGTTCAAATGCCAGAAGCCCCGAATATTGCTCGTGAAATTGTTCTTGGTACAGGAATGAATGTGGGGACGGATGCGTATAGTGTTACGCGTGCCTGTGCGACCAGCTTTCAAACAACAGCCAATGTTGTTGAAAGTATCATGGCAGGATCGATTGATATCGGAATTGCAGGCGGGGCTGATTCTTCGTCAGTACTGCCAATCGGCGTGTCAAAAAAATTGGCTTCAACCTTATTAGCATTAAGTAAAACCAAAACGGTAGGACAAAAACTGTCTTTATTACGAACGTTATCGTTAAAAGACATTGCTCCTGTACCTCCTGCCGTTGCTGAATATTCAACGGGGATCTCGATGGGGCAAACCGCAGAACAAATGGCAAAAAGTCACGGTATTACCCGAGAAGAACAAGATGCATTGGCTCACCGCTCTCATTCTTTGGCAGCAAAAGCATGGCAAGATGGGTTAATTCAAGACGAAGTGATGACTGCATTCCCTGATCCCTATAAAGAGTGGATCGATCAAGACAACAATATTCGCTATAACTCTGATCTGGCCAGTTACGCAAAATTACGTCCCGCGTTTGATAGAAAATACGGTTCAGTAACGGCAGCAAACAGTACACCATTAACCGATGGTGGAGCCGCAATTTTATTGATGAGTGAAAAGCGAGCAAAAGAATTAGGTTATGAACCGCTTGGCTATATTCGTTCATTTGCGTTTAGTGCAATGGATGTACATCACGATATGTTAATGGGTCCTTCTTACGCAACCCCAATCGCATTAGATAAAGCAGGAATTTCATTATCTGATCTTACTTTAATTGATATGCATGAAGCCTTTGCAGCGCAAACATTATCGAACGTGAAAATGTTTTCCTCAACCAAGTTTGCTAAAGAGTGTCTTGGCAGAGATAAAGCCATTGGGGAGATCGATATGGATAAATTCAATGTCCTTGGCGGTTCGTTGGCTTATGGCCACCCTTTTGCTGCAACTGGAGCGAGAATGATCATTCAAACGTTGCGAGAATTAAAGCGTAGAGGTGGTGGTTTTGGATTAAATACAGCGTGTGCTGCTGGTGGTCTAGGTGCTGCAATGGTGTTGGAGGTTGAATAAATGACAGTAGAAAACATAAATCAAAAGGCAGAAAGTAATAAAGAAACCAACAGTGCCTTTGTGTGGCATAAAGATGCCGATAATTTGGCTTGGCTGACGATAGACGTCCCCAATGAAAAAATGAATACGTTACAAGCGGCTTTCGCGGAACAAGTATCTCAAGTGCTTGATGAGATGGAAGTCCAGAAGAAAGAAATCAAAGGGTTAATTATTCAATCAGGTAAACCGGACAATTTTATTGCTGGTGCGGATATTAGTATGATTGCGGGTTGTCAAAATGAAACTGATGCAAAAGATCTCGCAGAGAAAGGTCAGCAATTATTTCAACGCATTGAAAACCTGCCTTTTACAACGGTTGCCGCGATTCACGGTCCTTGTTTAGGGGGCGGTTTAGAATTAGCCCTAGCGTGTGATTATCGAGTATGCAGTGATGACAATAAAACGAAATTAGGGCTGCCTGAAGTTCAATTAGGTTTACTGCCCGGTTCAGGAGGAACTCAGCGCTTACCTCGTTTAATTGGGTTACTACCAAGCTTGGATATTATTTTAACGGGTAAGCAGTTACGTCCTAAAAAAGCGCTTAAATTAGGCGTTGTGAATGCATCAGTACCACTGACTATTCTGTCACGCATTGCCGCAGAATTTGCGCTTAAAAAGAAAGCGAAAAAGAAAATTGATTTCAAAGAATGGGGAATGTCGAGAAACCCACTTGGGCGTAACCTTATTTTCTCTCAAGCCACAAAGCAAGCACAGAAAAAAGCTCGAGGAAATTACCCAGCAATTGATGCCATTTTAGAGAGTATTAATACAGGATTAGAGAAAGGCATTAAAAAAGGACTCCAACGTGAAGCGGAGTTGTTTGGTCAACTAGCCATGACACCAGAATCAGCGGCATTACGCTCACTTTTCTTTGCCATGACTGAAATGAAAAAAGAAAAAGGCAGTGGGGCTGAGCCAAAAAAAATCACTAAAGTTGGCGTGCTAGGTGGTGGATTAATGGGCGCGGGTATTGCTCATGTTTCTATTAATAAAGCGAATAAACACGTCACGATAAAAGACATTAACAATGATGGGTTGCTTAATGCTTACCAATACCAGTATCAGAGACTGGATAAATTAAGAAAGCGTCGTATTATTTCAAAAGCAGAACTACAGCAACAGATGTTGCAGTTAACGGGTGTGACGGATTTTTCTAAGTTTACGCAGTTAGATATTGTGGTTGAAGCCGTATTTGAAGATCTTTCTCTAAAGAAAGAAATGGTCAAAGCGGTGCAAGAACAAGGTCGAGATGATGTAATTTTTGCTACAAATACGTCTTCACTTCCGATAGGCCAAATTGCGGAAGGGGCCGATAAACCAGAGAATATTGTGGGCTTACATTATTTTAGTCCAGTAGAAAAAATGCCTTTGGTAGAAGTGATTCCTCATGCAACGACGAGTGATGAGACCATTTCTACGGTCGTATCATTAGCGAAACAACAAGGTAAAACGCCAATCGTGGTAAAAGATTGTGCAGGCTTTTATGTTAATCGAATTTTAGCGCCTTATATGAACGAAGCTGCTCGCTTATTGCTAGCGGGTGAACCAATGGACGTTATCGACGAAGCGTTACTTGATTTTGGATTCCCTGTTGGGCCAATCTCTTTACTTGATGAGGTTGGGGTGGATATTGGTGCGAAGATAATGCCGATATTAGAAGCTGAATTAGGCGATAGATTTAGAAGTCCTGATGTTTTCCAAACATTAATTGATGATAAGCGCTTAGGTAAAAAAACAAAGCGTGGTTTTTATGTTTATAAAGGAAAGAAGAAGGAACCCGATCAAGAGGTGTATACCTTGCTTGCGATAAAACCGAGCGCGAAATTAAGTAAGGAAGAAATTGCAATGCGTTGCGTGCTTCCAATGCTTGCAGAAGCACAGTGTTGTTTAGAGGAAGGGATTATCAGCTCAAAACGAGATGGCGATATTGGTGCTATCTTTGGTATCGGATTTCCTCCTTTCTTAGGTGGCCCATTTAGGTATATGGACAGTCTAGGGGAAGAAAAACTGCACAAACTCATGGCTAAATACGCAGAAAAATATGGTGATAGATTTATGCCATCGAAATAGACATTAAATGTCATTCATTCAATGGATTTTCTGAGTAATTAAAATAAAAAAGGCTGCATAATGCAGCCTTTTTTGTTTTTAGAGATGAAGATTTACCCTAATGTGATGTCTTTTGCTCTAAGTTGGAAATCATCAATTGAATCAATTTCGTAAGCGTGCGGGGAACTACACCTAACAAATAAAATTCATTATGCGTATCTTACGATCTTTCATTTAACGAGAACGTAATTATGCAAAAAGATAAAAAGAGAACACCAGAGCAATGGCACGCTCTATTTGAATCTCAGCAATCTAGCAAGCTTAGTGCCGCTGAATTTTGTCGTAACCATAATATTCTGCCAAAGACATTTAGTGCACGTAAAGCACGATGGAAACAAAAGATTAACGCTTCTACTTTCTTGAAAGTAGAAGCGTTAACATCAACTATCATCGCCACTCCACAATTGCCAGATATTCAACTTTCTATCGGAAAATTGCGATTAACATTGCCAGCTAATACTGAACCTCACTGGATAGGACTCTTATTAAAAGGGTATCAATCATGAATGTATTTACTGATGTTTCCACCATTTATCTTCATCGTGATTTTGTCGATTTTCGCAAGGCCATTAATGGCCTTGTCGTGATTGTGAGCAAGAAATGCAACTATCACCGTTTAGTGATGCTCTATTTATATTTTGCAATAAGCCTCGTGATAAACTCAAAATATTGTATTGGGATAAAACAGGATTCGCTTTATGGTACAAGCGATTAGATGAAGACCGCTTCAAATGGCCACGAAATATAAATAACGATACGTTAGCATTATCAGAGCAGCAACTGACACTGCTATTACAAGGTTTTGATATCTTAGGACATCAACCGGTACATTATCAAACAACCCTTTAAATAGTTGATTCTCAGTCAAGAATAGGAGGCAACCGATTGATTACCTGTATTATCGTTATATAGTCATCTACATGACTGATAAAATAAAACCACTTCCTGATACCATTGACGAGCTGAAAGCACTTGTGCTTCAGCTTGAAAATAAATATAACCGTCTTCTAGAGCAATTTCGGCTGGCTCAACATCAGCGCTTTGGTAAAAGCAGTGAATCTGACTCGACTCAATTTGATTTATTCAATGAAACAGAAGAAGAAATCATCATTGAAAATGATGACACACAAACGATTACCTACACTCGTCAAAAGCCAAAACGCCAACGCTTACCTGAAGACTTACCGCGTACTGTTATTATCCACGACATAAAAGATAAAACTTGTAAGTGTTGCGGTCTAGAGATGCATGCGATGGGTAAAGACATCAGTGAAAAGTTGGAATTTGTACCAGCTAAAGTGGAAGTTATTCAACATGTTCGTCCTAAATATGCTTGCCGAAATTGTGAAAAAAACAATACTTCAGTAGACATTAAACAAGCCCCAATGCCAGCGTCACCAATCCCTAAAGGGATTGCGACCGCAAGTTTACTTGCTCAAATTATTACGGCTAAATTTCAATACAGTCTTCCACTTTATCGTCAAGAAACGTTATTTCAGCAATGGGGTATCATTATTGGACGGCGAACGATGGCGGATTGGTTAATAAAATGCTCGGTACTATTTACCCCTCTTAATAACGAGTTACATCGTATTTTGCTTGAACAACCCACTCTGCATTGTGATGAAACAACGGTAAATGTGTTGGATGTTGAAAAAGCAAAATGTTATATGTGGGTCTACTGCTCTGGCTATGATTCTCCAGGCTCTGGTGTTTTGCCTGGAATTGTACTTTATGATTATCAATCTAGCAGGCATGGCTACCATCCAGTTAACTTTTTAAAAGGTTATAACGGGTATTTACATACCGATGGTTACCAAGGTTATGAACAAACTGAAGCGATTTTAGTTGGCTGTTGGGCACACGCACGTCGACGATTTATTGAGGCTCAACGTGTTCAAGTAAAAGGGAAAACAGGGAGTGCAGATTGGGTATTGATTAAAATCCAAAAGCTATACCGGATCGAATCGTTATTAAAAGAGGCTTCCCCTGAAGCCAAGTATGTTGCTAGGCAGACAGAAGCCCGCGATTTACTTAAAGAGCTCCGTGATTGGCTTGATAGCGCAGTTAGTCGAGTATCACCTAAAACAAAATTAGGTGAGGCGATTAGCTATACATTAAATCAATGGGATAAATTAGTTCGTTATATTGATGATGGATTGTTATCTATTGATAACAATCGAGCAGAGCGAGCGGTTAAACCGTTTGTTATCGGCCGGAAAAACTGGTTATTTTCGGGTTCAACGGCTGGTGCAGATTCAAGTGCAATGCTTTACAGCATTGTAGAAACAGCAAAGGCAAACGGATTAATCCCTTACGATTATATTAGGTATTGTCTAGATCGTTTATGTGTTGGATCGCCAGATATCGATTCACTTTTACCTTGGAATGTAAAAGACAAGGTGTAGTTCCCCGCACGCTTACCGTCAATCAGCTTGATAATGAATTTACTCGCTTATCTACTCGTTATGCGGCTCATGCAAAAGACATTGATCGTGTCAGCAAAAAATACAGCCGACTTAAACGCGCCATGGCACCCATCAATAAACTCAGTAGAGCCCTCTCCTTTCCCAAAATTGGGGGGCAGCACTCACCAAGGGCGTGGCCCTATTGAGTGGGTTAAGTATGGGGAGTTTGTACTCCCAAATCAATAGCACCGCCTCAGAAATGGATGCACTCTCTAAATCAGCTCAGACGCTCAAAATGCCAATTGGAGAGCTGCAAGCCATGCAATCACAAGCGGAGCATGCGGGGGTCGGCGCTGACAGTCTAACCGCCTCCATGGGCAATTTTACTAAGCGATTAGGCGTGCTACAAACCACCGGCTCAGGCGCATTAGGCTCGTTTTTAAAAGGAGGTAAAAACCCACTGTATCGAGCGCTTAAAAATGCCGAAGACACGCAAGACGCGTACGAGAAAGTACTCGACGCCTTTTCAACATTAAAAAGTAATCAAGAGCAAATGGCGTTCGCAGACGCGGTGTTTGGGGGAAGCGGCCGTAAAATGCTCATCATGCTACGTGACGGCACCAAAGGACTCACCGCCGCTCGCAAAGAATTCAATGAGACTGGCGGTGGCGTCACCGAAGAAGACGCTGGCAAGGCGGAAGCCTACAACGATGCGCTTCAAAAAGTGCAGGAAAGTATCCGCTCAATCAAATTTGCAGTACTCACGCCAATCATGGAAAAACTCACCCTCAAGTTCTCTGAATTCTCAGATAACTTCAAAGACATGGACTGGCGCAATGACATCATAAATAAAACAACTAAAGTGATAAACACACTCGTAAGCGTGCGGGGAACTACACCTTGTCTTTTACATTCCAAGGTAAAAGTGAATCGATATCTGGCGATCCAACACATAAACGATCTAGACAATACCTAATATAATCGTAAGGGATTAATCCGTTTGCCTTTGCTGTTTCTACAATGCTGTAAAGCATTGCACTTGAATCTGCACCAGCCGTTGAACCCGAAAATAACCAGTTTTTCCGGCCGATAACAAACGGTTTAACCGCTCGCTCTGCTCGATTGTTATCAATAGATAACAATCCATCATCAATATAACGAACTAATTTATCCCATTGATTTAATGTATAGCTAATCGCCTCACCTAATTTTGTTTTAGGTGATACTCGACTAACTGCGCTATCAAGCCAATCACGGAGCTCTTTAAGTAAATCGCGGGCTTCTGTCTGCCTAGCAACATACTTGGCTTCAGGGGAAGCCTCTTTTAATAACGATTCGATCCGGTATAGCTTTTGGATTTTACTCAATACCCAATCTGCACTCCCTGTTTTCCCTTTTACTTGAACACGTTGAGCCTCAATAAATCGTCGACGTGCGTGTGCCCAACAGCCAACTAACATCGCTTCAGTTTGTTCATAACCTTGGTAACCATCGGTATGTAAATACCCGTTATAACCTTTTAAAAAGTTAACTGGATGGTAGCCATGCCTGCTAGATTGATAATCATAAAGTACAATTCCAGGCAAAACACCAGAGCCTGGAGAATCATAGCCAGAGCAGTAGACCCACATATAACATTTTGCTTTTTCAACATCCAACACATTTACCGTTGTTTCATCACAATGCAGAGTGGGTTGTTCAAGCAAAATACGATGTAACTCGTTATTAAGAGGGGTAAATAGTACCGAGCATTTTATTAACCAATCCGCCATCGTTCGCCGTCCAATAATGATACCCCATTGCTGAAATAACGTTTCTTGACGATAAAGTGGAAGACTGTATTGAAATTTAGCCGTAATAATTTGAGCAAGTAAACTTGCGGTCGCAATCCCTTTAGGGATTGGTGACGCTGGCATTGGGGCTTGTTTAATGTCTACTGAAGTATTGTTTTTTTCACAATTTCGGCAAGCATATTTAGGACGAACATGTTGAATAACTTCCACTTTAGCTGGTACAAATTCCAACTTTTCACTGATGTCTTTACCCATCGCATGCATCTCTAGACCGCAACACTTACAAGTTTTATCTTTTATGTCGTGGATAATAACAGTACGCGGTAAGTCTTCAGGTAAGCGTTGGCGTTTTGGCTTTTGACGAGTGTAGGTAATCGTTTGTGTGTCATCATTTTCAATGATGATTTCTTCTTCTGTTTCATTGAATAAATCAAATTGAGTCGAGTCAGATTCACTGCTTTTACCAAAGCGCTGATGTTGAGCCAGCCGAAATTGCTCTAGAAGACGGTTATATTTATTTTCAAGCTGAAGCACAAGTGCTTTCAGCTCGTCAATGGTATCAGGAAGTGGTTTTATTTTATCAGTCATGTAGATGACTATATAACGATAATACAGGTAATCAATCGGTTGCCTCCTATTCTTGACTGAGAATCAACTATTTAAAGGGTTGTTTGATAATGTACCGGTTGATGTCCTAAGATATCAAAACCTTGTAATAGCAGTGTCAGTTGCTGCTCTGATAATGCTAACGTATCGTTATTTATATTTCGTGGCCATTTGAAGCGGTCTTCATCTAATCGCTTGTACCATAAAGCGAATCCTGTTTTATCCCAATACAATATTTTGAGTTTATCACGAGGCTTATTGCAAAATATAAATAGAGCATCACTAAACGGTGATAGCTGCATTTCTTGCTCAACAATCACGACAAGGCCATTAATGGCCTTGCGAAAATCGACAAAATCACGATGAAGATAAATGGTGGAAACATCAGTAAATACATTCATGATTGATACCCTTTTAATAAGAGTCCTATCCAGTGAGGTTCAGTATTAGCTGGCAATGTTAATCGCAATTTTCCGATAGAAAGTTGAATATCTGGTAATTGTGGAGTGGCGATGATAGTTGATGTTAACGCTTCTACTTTCAAGAAAGTAGAAGCGTTAATCTTTTGTTTCCATCGTGCTTTACGTGCACTAAATGTCTTTGGCAGAATATTATGGTTACGACAAAATTCAGCGGCACTAAGCTTGCTAGATTGCTGAGATTCAAATAGAGCGTGCCATTGCTCTGGTGTTCTCTTTTTATCTTTTTGCATAATTACGTTCTCGTTAAATGAAAGATCGTAAGATACGCATAATGAATTTTATTTGTTAGGTGTAGTTCCCCGCACGCTTACCTTTCGCCCATAAAAAAACGAGAACCTATTGGCTCTCGTTTTTATTTATCATCCTACTGTAAACTGGATGATTATCGTATGTAAGTGGTCATTAACTCATCTTTATAAACCGGTCGATACCAAACACGCTCGGCTTCTTGGCAGCATTGTGTCTTATCACAACCGATTAATTCACGGGTTAACTTTCCTTTTTTTACCCATAGATCAAGCATTGCATCAACACCATCTTCACTCATACTGAACTTTTTCGCGAGAGTCAGTCTTTCAACCCGACCCTCTTCATCAATATATTGCTTAAGCTCAGTGAGTATCATACTAATGCCGCCTCTTGGTTTTCAACCTCTCGACTCTTTCTCTTCAACGCTAAATAAGTTACAGCCATTGCAGCTAGTGAAATCGCAATCCACATACTGCTTGTCATCGGAGCATTAGAGAAGTTTGCAATTTGGTAAAATAATGTCGAAGACACATAAGCCAATAACATCGTCCAACCAGCAATAAAATAAGAATATTGACGACCAAATTCACGCATGTAAGCCCCCATTGCAGCAACACATGGTGTATACAGCAAGATAAAGATTAAATACGCCATTGCACTTGCACTCGTTACAAAATACGTTTGTAAGTTACCAAAGATAGAGCGTTCTACACCTTGGTCTGCCGCGACAGCCGCACTGTCCGTTAAATCCCCCACTTCAACCCCTAATGGATCAGAATAACTAAGACCCGTTAAGTTCTCAGGGATCGACATTACGGCTTCTTCAAGGCTAGCCATAAGATTAAATTCAGCGTCATCTCCCGCAGGATCAGCATATAAGCTGTTTAATGTACCCACTACCGCTTCTTTAGCAAAAATACCCGTGATAATACCGACGGTTGCAGGCCAGTTGTCTTCTTGAATACCAATTGGTGCTAATATCGGTGTCACAATTTGAGCCGCTTTTGATAATACTGAATTTTCACTGTCTTCATTACCAAAAGAACCATCCATTCCTAAAGAATTAAAGAAACTCAAAATAGTCACTACCACAACAATAGTTTTACCGGCACCAAGAACAAAGCGCTTCAATTTCTGCCATGTTTTAATCATGATGTTACGTACCGTTGGAAATTCATAATCAGGAATTTCCATAATGAACGTATCACTACGACCAGGATAGATAGTATGTTTTAGCAGTAAGCCGGTAAATACAGCGGCTAAAATACCTAAAAAGTACAAACCAAACACAACATTTTGTCCATTTTCTGGAAAGAATGCCGCAGCAAACAACGCATAAACAGGCAAGCGTGCACCACATGACATAAATGGCGCCATTGAAGCCGCTAGTTTACGTTCACGCTCCTGCTCTAACGTTCGAGTTGCCATAATGGCAGGAACGTTACAACCAAAACCAAGCACTAAAGGAACAAACGCTTTACCAGGTAAACCAATTTTTTGCATTACTTTATCAAGAACAAAAGCAGCACGAGCCATGTAGCCTGAGCTTTCAAGCAAAGATAAAAATAGGTATAAACAACCGATAACAGGAATAAATGTTGCAACAGTTTGAATACCACCACCAACACCATCAGCAATCAATGTCACTAGCCAAACCGGTAAATGGTTATCTAATAAATAATGACTTCCATCTACCAATAATGCACCCACACCGATATCAAAGAAATCGATAAATGCGCTGCCTATATTGATAGAAAACATGAACATTAAGTACATAACGAAGAAAAAGAAAGGAATACCAACCCATTTATTCAAAATTACACTATCAATTTTTTCGCTTACGCTGTGGCTTAGTCCACCTTCTTGACGACGTAACTTTTGGCATAGTTGATGTAAAAAAGTATATCGACAATCTGCAATATGGAAATCCGCTTCAACTTCGGTCGTTAAGACATTCGCAATGTTAGCAATCGCATTTCGTTTATCAGCTTCTAATGTATTTAACACTAATGCATCATTCTCTAATGCTCTGATCGCTAAAGAACGACTTGATGCGTATTTACTTGAGAATAAATGAGACGCTTCTTTTATTGCCGCTTCAACTCTATCACCATACGATAATTCAAGCGGTGCCATTTTAATGCCTTGGGCAATGGATTTATGCAGTTTTTCTTTAAACATATGTACTTGACCATTATTATTCGCAGAAAGAGCTAAAACTGGGCAACCTAACGTTTTTTCTAATCCCTTGATATCTAATACTTGTCGTTGACGCTTTAATACATCCATCTTATTTAGCACAACAATCATTGGTCGACCCAATTCACGTAACTGCAATGTCATGTATAAACTGCGCTCTAAGCACGACGCATCAACCACATTAATAATAACGTCGGCATCATGAGTAAGCACGGCGCGTGAGGCAATGGTTTCATCAAGACTGTTTACATCATTACCACTATCCAGCGCGTAGATACCCGGTAAATCCGTTAATAAAAATTCATCGCCAGAACAGATATATTTACCTGTTTTCTTCTCGACCGTAACACCAGCCCAATTACCAACTTGTTGCTTTGCACCTGTTAATCCATTAAATAAGGTTGTTTTACCGCTGTTTGGATTTCCTACAGTTAATACCTGATACTGCATTTTATAATTCCTTAACTGTAATCTGTTCTGCTAGATTTTTACGAATGGCAAGAGAAGTACCTCTTACACTGATCTGTAACGGGTCACCCATTGGAGCCTTACGCAATATAGAAATTTCAGTATGTGGCAGCATTCCCATTACCATTAATTTCTTTCTTGTATCCGTTGGTAATAAAGACATGTCTGTTACAACGGCTTTTTTACCGCTTTCTAATTGCGCTAAATTCATTCAAAGCTCCACGATAGTGAGAATCATTATTATTTCGTTTCATTTTATAACTAACTGTTACTTTTATCTTGCGCTAAATCAATTTTTTTCAGTAAATTGACAAAAATACTATAAATAACGATTTTTAATCGAAAATAAGATCGTGATACTGCTTCAAAAAAAACGTCAATCACGTTAATTTAAATATGTATTGAATTGACGTCGAAAATGACACAAATATAGGACAAATGCGACATGGGAATATAGTTATTTAAAAACAACAACTTAAATTAAAAATATCGATTTGTCGTATTTATCCTTATCGATTGGCGTTATTTTGATATGTAAAAAAAGGCGGTGGGATTATAGTTATTCCATCGAGAGGGAGACCTCTTAATTTTTATTCTATAAGAGGAAACAAGAGAAATCTTACTTCCTCGGCAGCAAGCGAAGGTGCCTTTGGTACCCGTGGCGTCGTCCCCCCGGCGACGCCACGATCTTTTTTTTCTTTCCTTATTAAGTCCCTTACCTTATATCTACAATATAAAATCCCATAGCTATAAAATTTCATTCTCAGAAACAAACTGTGTCGGTGATAAACCATAATGACGCTTAAAGCGCTTACTAAAATAAGAAGGATCATTAAATCTGGATTCAAACGCTGCATTAGCCACTTTATTTCCTGAAATTAACATTTCACACGCTTTTTCTAATCTGATTTCTGTCACATACTCCATGAATGAACGTTGCGTTATTTGTTTAAACTTTCTCTGCAGATTGCGTTCAGAGGTGTATAGCAATTTAGCTGCCGCACTTGTACCAAAAGTAGGGTCACCGTAAGACTGTTCAACTAAACGATATACATCAATTAACCATTGTTGTTGATTATCATCTTTATCATTATCAATCTTATAATTAAATTTCTCTGGTCTTTCTACTAACGCATCAACAGCCACAGGCCAAGATAATTTTATTTCACCATTACTGGCTTCATTTTTAACTAATACAAAATGCCCACCATTTTGTATGGTAAGCAATTTTACAGATGATAACCCTAACGCTGCTTGACTCATGATTTGAAGGTGTTGAGAAAGATCAATTCGTTTTAGCTCATCGAGTTCATTGTCATTGATGACCTCTCCTGAGCTTAAGAATTGCACGTGGATCTCCCCATTATCATGAAATAAAACAATTTCTACTTGTTGTCCAAAATCACTTCTTTTTAATAAATTAAATAGCATATTATTAAAAATCGTATCGATAAAAAGAGGCTCAACAAAAATAGAACACCCTTTAGAATCATCACATAATATTAACTCCACTCCTTTAGAGTAAAACTCATCTTTCCAACTCTTAATAGCGGCAGTAAGTAACGGCTGTAGTACTTGATTCATTCTTCTATTTTTTTGCAAATCGGCAAACGACTCTAATTGAGTTAATTGCTGTAAAAGCTGTAAGCTATACTCACACTGATTAGCCAATGACAAGTTAGTTAACGATCCCTTTTTGTATAGGTTTACTTGAATGTCTTTAATCGGTTGTTGCGCTTGCTCTGCCATCTCAGCAATAACATGTTGTCGCACAGTAAGTAACTTTTGCAACTGGCGATTACTTGATGTTAATACCTTCCCTTGATTACTCAATTGCTTCGTTTTTACTCCCACGCTTTTTCTTAAATTTTCATTACTTCTCTTAATTTCTTTAGAGCGCCAGTAATATATAGCAATGACAACGCTAACCAAGCTGACAAAAAGTAAAAAAACAAACCAAGGAGCAAAAAACCAGGGTACTTCAATATAGAAAATAAACTCTGTGACATTACTGCTTCTTTGCCCATCATTCTTAGGTCTGATCCGTAGTGTGTACTTACCTGGATTTAATGAGTCAAAAATCAACAAGTTACCTTCAAAATCTAACCACGATTCATCATTAGAACCCATCAATTGAAACGATAAATATTTATTCTGAAATTCCGGTAAAATACCAAATAAGAAAGAGATACTAGAACCATAAGGGACTTGTTTTGTTAATTTATTATCCTCGCCATAACTAACAATACGATCCCCCACTTTTACTTTGCCAAAGACCACCTTCGGCTTCGTTATTTGATACTCAATAAGATCTTGCTCATTAACAAAGATCACACCATCTTTGCTTGCGAAAAGCATTTTACCCGCAGGAGAAATAGAACAAAGATTAGGCAATAATTCATTATTAATTAACCCTCTTTGGCTACCAAAATGTTTCATTAAGCGGCCTTGGTGGGTGTATAAAGAAAGCCCTTTACTAGAAGATAGCCATACACCTTTGCTACTTGGCAGTACACAATGAGGGGTTATATATTCAGCAGGGAGTTTGATGTCTTTACGAACCCCATTAAGTAGGGTCAATTGTAGGCCGTAGTTACTTACTATCCATGAATTACCATATTCAGTATCAGCCATATCTAAAATGCTGCCTGTATGGCTATAAGCATAATCAAACGTTAATGCTCCATTAGAATATTGATACAAACCAACATTTGTGCCAATAGAAACTCGTCCATCTTTATTCTCATAAATATGCGTAATTTGAGTGGAGTATTTCTGTTGAATTGCCCAATAAAAACCTAAAGGAACCAATTTATTTTCTGCTACATTGTATTTATACAGCCCCTTTTTGCTTGAAAACCATAATGTTTGGGTTGAATCAATAAAGATATGTTCGATGTTTTGTGTCGATAACGATTTTAATGCATTCGGAGTCGTTCTTTTCTGGTTATACCGATCAATTCTCTCCACGCCAAAAGACGTTGCTGCCCATATTGAGTCAGAATCATAAGAAAGATCATTAATTGGCTTTGCTATTATTTTTCGTAAGCTTTTCTTTATATTATGTGAATCAACCAAAAACAAGCCAGTAGATGAGCCTAACCATGCCAATTCATCTGGTGTTTGTAAGACCGAATTAATTTCATTCACGTCTAAACTGCCATTGGCTTCTTTATAACGAATGCGTGTAAATAATCGACTACTATCCGAGTAATAACTGACGCCATTATCTGTCGCTATCCATAACCCATTATTTTTATCGGCAAGTAATGCATAAATTTTATTTCCTTCAAGAGAGTAATCATCTCTAAGAACTGAATTAAATTTGTGGTATTTTTTATATTCCATTGATATAACCCACCATCAGTCCCAAACCAAAAAAGCCCATCCGTCTCGGCAAAAGAAATAAATGACGCGTTTATCGGTAACTTTTGTTTAATCAATAGGTTATTTTTTGTTAACTCCATCATCCAAATGCTGTCATGTGTCCCTAGAATGATTTGATTTGTCACCTTCGAATAAAAAATCGTATCTATATATTGCCCTAAATATAAAGGGGCAAAACTTTCTGTTATCGTATCAAATTCAAAAATCCCTTCAGAGATAGAAACTAACCAACGCCCATTAACATTGATAGCACCAGTGATCGTGATTTGATCCAGAATAACGCTTGTATTTGATTCATTTATCATTGAAGACGAGAAAGATTCGGTTAACGGATTATAAACAAAGAAGTACTCGTCATCGTTTCCCCACAGCATCCCATTGGTACTATTAAGCATGCTCACTTTTTTTGAGGCAGGTAAAGGCTGCTCGTCCCTAAACCCCTCTTTATGAGACCATGATTTAATTACATTGTCTTTGATATACCAAAAACGCCCATCAAATAAGGTAATTTTTCTTGGTAATTCAGTTTGAGATTTTTTACCTAGCGTGAAAATATTTTTACCATCAAACAAATGCAGTTGACCATAAACATCATACATCCACAACGCTCCATCTTCTCGAAGGAAGAGTTGTTGCGCCGTAATGTATTGTCCATCAGCATAGATAGGCATAGGGTAAAAAATAAAATTTTCTGAAAGAGAAAAGCTTGAAGCAGAGAAAAGAAGGCAAACACTTGTAAAAAGTATTTTAATGAAAGACATCTACTCGCCTTGATATATTGATAAGTGAAAGACTTACATAATAAAAAAACTCTCTACACTTATCAATAAAAGCCGTGATTCTGTATTCATTCCTATTGTAATCGATACAAAATGTGCTTTTTCACTCTCAAAACGCCACATTCGACCCATTAAAAAGAGCAATAAAGATTAAACTTTATTACTCTTTTTTTATTCTATTCATTCTAGGCTGTTAGAACTAACGTTCCAAAAAATGCTAGGCCTGAAAATACAGCGACAGTAGTAATAAGTGCGAATTTAAAATCACGATCCATAATAGCTCCTTGCCATGTTGTTTGTAACAAAAAATTAACACCAATTTGAAGTATGTTCAAGGAATAGACACAGTTAATCAATCAAGTTGGTATTAGAGTCACAATGTCAGCATAATAATCACTTCTATGAAATGGAATTCTAGGGGAACACATGAATCGATTAACATTATTTACACTATTAGCTTTTACGCCACTTTCTGCCTTTTCTCAGATCTATATCACGCCTTCCATTGGCTACGCTTCTGGCGGTGAAGTTGAAACCGTTAATGATGACATTCTCGATTTAAAAGCAGATACCGCTTATTCATTAAGTATTGAGACCGATTATGATTTAGGTCGAATTGGCTTATTTTATAGCAATCAAACCAATGATGTTGATGGTGTAAACCTCAAATCAAAACTTCAATATTTGCATTTTCAAAGCGCTTTAGATTATCAATTAACACATAACCTAAGCTCTTTCTTAGGTTTAAGTATTGGTACAACTTACTCTGATGTTGATTGGGTTGATGACAGTCTTCACTTTTCAGCAGGCGCATTTGCTGGTTTGCAATACCATTTTACGGATCATTTTGCATTGCAGTTCGAGGGCCGTTGGTTAGGGACTTCTATGAATAGTAGTGTTGATAGCACCTGCGCTTCAAACTCAACAAGCAGCACTTGTGTAATAAAATACGAAAGTGATTGGGTGAACCAATTTCAAGCTAACGTAGGCTTTCGTTTCAATTTCTAACAATTAAAAAAACACAATACTTCGACTATTAAGCATTTCATTTTCATTAATTTAAAATGAAATGCTTATTTTCCCATCATTTGGGCTTTTTTATAAAAAAACACAATCAATTATTTAACCATTAATTAACAATAGTAAACTTTATATACATTCCCCCCTATAAAACCATACTCTAGTTATAACCAAAAAATCAGCATAATCGACTATTTAGTACAAATTGCACTACCTTTTATTCATATTGCCTTAACAAGTATTAATAGGTAATCTGCCTGTAATGCTTAGCTAATCCATCTAGTTTGAGCAAATTTATTTCAAATTTAATAGAGAATGATACTAAACAAGCTTCAATTCTCAGGGAAAAGTTTTTTAAAGGAGTGTTTTATGAAGCGTGAACAATGGGGTTCTCGAGCAGGATTTATTCTTGCCGCAGTAGGTTCTGCTATCGGATTAGGTAATATTTGGCGTTTTCCATATATGGCTTATGAAAATGGTGGTGGTGCTTTCTTTATTCCTTATCTATTTGCCATGCTAACTGCTGGTATTCCATTTATGATAATGGAATTTGGTATGGGTCATAAATACAGAGGTTCTGCACCTCGTGCCTTTGCAAAATTAAATCAAAAATATGAATGGCTTGGTTGGTTCCAAGTATTAATCGCAGCGGTAATTGCCGTTTATTACGTGGCCGTTATTGGTTGGGCTATCTCTTACTTCAGTATGTCTTTTTCACAAAGTTGGGGACAAGACACGAATGCCTTTTTCTTTGGTGAGTACCTACAACTAGGTGATAACTCTCCAAGCAAACTAGGTAGCATTCAATGGCATATAGCAATTCCAATGGTGATTGCTTGGGCGATTACCTTCGCCGCTATTTTTGGCGGTGTTAAGAGCGGTATTGAACGAGCAAGTAAAATCATGATGCCTTTACTCTTTATCATGGTTATCGCACTTATTGGACGTATGGTCTTCTTACCGGGCGCATTAGATGGTCTTAACTATCTATTCCAACCTGATTTCAGCAAAATAACCGACCCTAAAGTATGGTCAGCGGCTTATGGACAAATATTTTTCACATTAAGTGTTGGTTTTGCAATCATGTTAGCTTATTCAAGTTACTTACCTGAGAAATCAGATATAAATAACAATGCTTTCATGACCGTATTGATCAACTGTGGTTTTTCTATTATTGCTGGTATCTTAATCTTCTCTATCTTAGGCAATATGGCCCAAGAACAAGGGAAACCATTAACAGAAGTTGTTAGTGCTGGTGTGGGTCTTGCCTTTGTAACTATCCCTGCTGCCATTAACTTATTGCCTGCTCCTTATATTTTAGGTCCTCTGTTTTTCCTTGCTCTTGTTGTTGCAGGACTAAGCTCTCATATTTCTATTATTGAGGCCGTGACTTCTGCCTTTATTGATAAGTTAAACTGGTCACGTAAAAAAGCAGCGTCTGTTGTTTGTGGTACAGGTTTAGTTGTGTCAATGGCCTTTGCAACCAATGGCGGTCTGTTATTACTTGACCTAGTCGATTACTTTATTAATAACATAGCTCTACTTGCAAGTTGCTTACTTGAACTCATTATTATGGGGTGGTTAGTTAAACTTACTGATATTCGTAAGCATGTAAATGCAATATCTGAATTTACAATAGGTAAATGGTTTGAAATCTGCCTCCGCTTTATTAGCCCGGCATTCTTAATCGTTATCCTTGGAACTAATATTGTAAATACGATTACAGATGGTTACGGTGGTTATGCACAATCAGATCTACTGATCCTTGGTTGGGGTCTTATCGCTGCAATGTTAGTTGTTGGGATTGTTATTAATAAAACAAGTAAGGAAGCTTAATATGACAACTGGTGCAATTATTATGATGGTTATTGGTTTAGGAATTACTTGGGGTGGCGCTGCCATCTGTATTCGTAAAGCGATGAAAAGTGAATAACCTCAGCCCTAAACAATAGTAATATAAAGCAGATCTTCGGATCTGCTTTTTTTATTTCTCCTAAGGTGTAAATTAATGACGATACTTTATTCATTTCGACGCTGTCCTTATGCAATGCGCGCTCGATTAAGTCTTTTACTCTCTCATCGTACCGTGATGCTACGGGAGATAGAATTAAAGCATAAACCAGAAGCCCTACTTATAGCATCCTCTAAGGGAACGGTGCCTGTTTTAGTTAAAGATAATGGCTGTGTTATAGATGAGAGTTTGGACATTATGAAGTGGGCTTTAATCGACTCAGATCTTCTTATTAATGCCACAGAAGAGATGCATCTTTTAATTCAAGAAAATGATCATGAATTCAAAGGATGGCTAGATAAATATAAATACTCAGATCGCTACCCTGAACATTCCGAAGCCTATTATCGCGAACAAGGAGAGATATTCTTGGAAAAGATAGAGAGTCGATTATCAAAATCAACAATGCTTTTTAATGAACAATACAGCTTTGCAGATATTGCCATTTTACCCTTTATCAGACAATTTGCTTTTGTGGATATTCAATGGTTCAAACAAAGTAACTATACTCTTACTCGACAATGGCTTGATCACTTTATAGAGTCACACTTATTCCTTTCCATTATGACAAAATACCCGACTTGGTTAGACTCACAACATGAAGTCAGTTTCCCTCAAAATAAAGACCGTACTCTTTAGACTGGCAATAAAAAAGGAGACTCGAAAGTCTCCTTTTTTTCATTCATAAAATCAGGAATTAGTTATGGCTAATCCATTCATTCATGTCTGTTTTCAAGTTATCTGATTTAGTACCAAAAATTGCCTGAACACCAGAACCAGCAACAACAACGCCTGCTGCACCTAGTTGTTTCAGTCTGTCTTGGTTTACCGCTTCTACACTTGCTACAGAAACGCGTAAGCGAGTAATACAAGCATCTAAGTTGGTGATGTTCTCTTTACCACCAAAGGCAGCAACAAGTTCACCTGCCAATTCAGTACCAGTTACTACTGGAGCTGCATTGTCATCTTCATCTTCACGACCTGGCGTTTTAAGGTTCATTGCTTTAATCACAAAGCGGAATACGATGTAGTAAACAGCAGCGTAAACAAGACCTAATCCAATTAGAAGAGGCATTTTCTCAGCATGTGGAGATTGAACAATGAAGTCAATGAAACCATTTGAGAATGTGTGACCGTGAACAATACCTAATGCGTTAGTCAGCATGTATGCCACGCCAGCAAGAGCTGCGTGAATAGCATAAAGAACAGGAGCAACAAATAAGAATGCAAATTCAATCGGTTCTGTAATACCAGTAAGGAATGAAGTTAACGCAGCAGATGCCATGATACCCATTACTTTTGCACGGTTTTCAGGTTTTGCTGAATGTGCAATCGCGATTGCAGCAGCAGGAAGACCGAACATTTTAAACAAGTAACCACCAGCAAGTTGACCGAAACCATTACTCGCAGCACGAGACGCATCATCAGCGGTTAGGAAACAAGTCATAATACCGTGAACTTGTTCACCCGCATTATTTACACAAGAACCCGCTTCATAGAAGAATGGTACGTTCCAGATATGGTGTAAACCAAAAGGAATTAGAGAACGTTCAACAACACCGTAGATACCAAAAGCAGCTACTGGGTTCTGATGAGCAGCCCAATCAGAGAAAGACGCGATTACTGAACCAATTGGTGGCCAGATAACAGATAAAATCACACCCAAAGCAATTGATACAAAACCAGTAATGATAGGTACTGCACGTTTACCAGCAAAGAAGCCTAAATATTCAGGAAGTTGAATACGGTAAAAACGATTAAATGCCCAACCAGCAACACCACCCGCAAGAATACCACCAAGAACACCCGTTTCGATGCCATCAACACCCATCACTTCAGCCATTACGCCTAGTGTTGCTGTCATGATGCCATAACCAACGATAGCAGAAAGACCTGCTACACCGTCATTATTTGTGAAACCAAGAGCAACACCAACTGCAAAGAGTAGTGCCATTTGGCCGAATACTGAACCACCAGCTTGTTCCATTAAATGAGAAACAACTTCTGGAAGGAAACTAAAGTTGGCTGCACCAACTCCTAAAAGAATACCAGCAACAGGAAGAACTGATACTGGCAACATAAGTGCCTTACCAACTTTCTGTAAACTGGCAAAAAGGTTTTTAAACATGTTTTGCTCCTAATATTTATAAATAACCTGAATTCTGGATAAAACATGCTTTAAGCGAGGATTAGTTCAAATTCACATTCTGATAGCTTAATTCGTGGCTTTTGTTTTTTTAAACAATAAGCCACAACGCCTGAAATTACATTTAGCATGAAACCAGTCACGCTACGATGACGGCTATGTTCAATTTGAGAGATATTCTTCAATTGGTCATTTATCGTTTCGATAATGTATCTCTTTGATAACATAGCCTTATCAAAAGCACTTATCTCTTTTGCTTTCATGTTTTTTCGCGAGGTAGTCACTAAATCGACATCAGAGTTCTTTAAGCTCTCACTCAACTTTTTACCTATGTACCCTTTATCAGCGTACAATTTCCCCGAGAGTTCTTTGCATAAATCAGGTACAGGAGTCCTATCATTTACATTGCCAGCTGTGATTTTCAGCGAAATAATTTCTCCAAGATGGTTAATCAATAAATGAAGTTTGAAGCCGAAAAACCATCCCATGGTACCTTTTCCTCTTTTCGCAACACCATCAAAGACTTTATGGCGAGGAATTCGAATGTTATGGCATACTTTAAGACTCGTGGAGTCAACAAAAGCAATGCCAGTCGGCTTACCTTTGATAGATTGAAAATAGGCACACATTGGGGCGATTAGGCTAGGCATTTTGCTCACAAATCGAGTGTAGCTAAGTAAATTTGGAAAGTATCCTTTCCAATATTGATGAACTAACCCGATATAGAAGTTCTTGAAATCTCTATGATTTGATTGATGAAAAGCGATGACAATAGTCATACATTCACTAGTAGACATTACTGACTGACGTTTTCTTTTTCTCTCACTAGCCTCAACAAGGTATTTTTCCCATTGAGATAAGAATTGATAACAAAAATCATCGACATCACAAAATATATCAACTAATTTATTCATCTTGCCCACCTTTTAAAATACGTTCAAATAATTCTTGGTCGAAAGATCTGATCGTTAGGTGGGCAATTAGTTCAGCCTTATCCAGAATTCAGGTTAAATACAATTATAAAGAACCCTACTTACTTACTCATTACGGCAATATCCCCCTTGCCTTATGTAATCAACAAATTGTAAGTATTCGTATCTATAATCAAACTGTCGCTAAATATAGACCTATGTAAAAACACTTTCTAGCATGTTTTCATTTATTGTTTTAAACCCTGCAGTGATCACAAAAGCAAGTCTTTATAAAAGTTGCACATAAAAGTCGACTTTACTCTATCATATTGAAAAATAACAACTATTGATAATATTCTCATAAAGTGGAATGTTATTTTTAGCAACAAAAATAGATCGAGTAAATAAGCATCTAACGAAAACGTTGTAAGCGTGCGGGGAACTACACCTTGTCTTTTACATTCCAAGGTAAAAGTGAATCGATATCTGGCGATCCAACACATAAACGATCTAGACAATACCTAATATAATCGTAAGGGATTAATCCGTTTGCCTTTGCTGTTTCTACAATGCTGTAAAGCATTGCACTTGAATCTGCACCAGCCGTTGAACCCGAAAATAACCAGTTTTTCCGGCCGATAACAAACGGTTTAACCGCTCGCTCTGCTCGATTGTTATCAATAGATAACAATCCATCATCAATATAACGAACTAATTTATCCCATTGATTTAATGTATAGCTAATCGCCTCACCTAATTTTGTTTTAGGTGATACTCGACTAACTGCGCTATCAAGCCAATCACGGAGCTCTTTAAGTAAATCGCGGGCTTCTGTCTGCCTAGCAACATACTTGGCTTCAGGGGAAGCCTCTTTTAATAACGATTCGATCCGGTATAGCTTTTGGATTTTACTCAATACCCAATCTGCACTCCCTGTTTTCCCTTTTACTTGAACACGTTGAGCCTCAATAAATCGTCGACGTGCGTGTGCCCAACAGCCAACTAAAATCGCTTCAGTTTGTTCATAACCTTGGTAACCATCGGTATGTAAATACCCGTTATAACCTTTTAAAAAGTTAACTGGATGGTAGCCATGCCTGCTAGATTGATAATCATAAAATACAATTCCAGGCAAAACACCAGAGCCTGGAGAATCATAGCCAGAGCAGTAGACCCACATATAACATTTTGCTTTTTCAACATCCAACACATTTACCGTTGTTTCATCACAATGCAGAGTGGGTTGTTCAAGCAAAATACGATGTAACTCGTTATTAAGAGGGGTAAATAGTACCGAGCATTTTATTAACCAATCCGCCATCGTTCGCCGTCCAATAATGATACCCCATTGCTGAAATAACGTTTCTTGACGATAAAGTGGAAGACTGTATTGAAATTTAGCCGTAATAATTTGAGCAAGTAAACTTGCGGTCGCAATCCCTTTAGGGATTGGTGACGCTGGCATTGGGGCTTGTTTAATGTCTACTGAAGTATTGTTTTTTTCACAATTTCGGCAAGCATATTTAGGACGAACATGTTGAATAACTTCCACTTTAGCTGGTACAAATTCCAACTTTTCACTGATGTCTTTACCCATCGCATGCATCTCTAGACCGCAACACTTACAAGTTTTATCTTTTATGTCGTGGATAATAACAGTACGCGGTAAGTCTTCAGGTAAGCGTTGGCGTTTTGGCTTTTGACGAGTGTAGGTAATCGTTTGTGTGTCATCATTTTCAATGATGATTTCTTCTTCTGTTTCATTGAATAAATCAAATTGAGTCGAGTCAGATTCACTGCTTTTACCAAAGCGCTGATGTTGAGCCAGTCGAAATTGCTCTAGAAGACGGTTATATTTATTTTCAAGCTGAAGCACAAGTGCTTTCAGCTCGTCAATGGTATCAGGAAGTGGTTTTATTTTATCAATCATGTAGATGACTATATAACGATAATACAGGTAATCAATCGGTTGCCTCCTATTCTTGACTGAGAATCAACTATTTAAAGGGTTGTTTGATAATGTACCGGTTGATGTCCTAAGATATCAAAACCTTGTAATAGCAGTGTCAGTTGCTGCTCTGATAATGCTAACGTATCGTTATTTATATTTCGTGGCCATTTGAAGCGGTCTTCATCTAATCGCTTGTACCATAAAGCGAATCCTGTTTTATCCCAATACAATATTTTGAGTTTATCACGAGGCTTATTGCAAAATATAAATAGAGCATCACTAAACGGTGATAGTTGCATTTCTTGCTCAACAATCACGACAAGGCCATTAATGGCCTTGCGAAAATCGACAAAATCACGATGAAGATAAATGGTGGAAACATCAGTAAATACATTCATGATTGATACCCTTTTAATAAGAGTCCTATCCAGTGAGGTTCAGTATTAGCTGGCAATGTTAATCGCAATTTTCCGATAGAAAGTTGAATATCTGGTAATTGTGGAGTGGCGATGATAGTTGATGTTAACGCTTCTACTTTCAAGAAAGTAGAAGCGTTAATCTTTTGTTTCCATCGTGCTTTACGTGCACTAAATGTCTTTGGCAGAATATTATGGTTACGACAAAATTCAGCGGCACTAAGCTTGCTAGATTGCTGAGATTCAAATAGAGCGTGCCATTGCTCTGGTGTTCTCTTTTTATCTTTTTGCATAATTACGTTCTCGTTAAATGAAAGATCGTAAGATACGCATAATGAATTTTATTTGTTAGGTGTAGTTCCCCGCACGCTTACAAAACGTTTACTTAGTAAAATAGTTACATAAACCTGTATTAAATCAATTTACAAAAAAAAAGAGAGGTAATTCCCTCCCTTTTGATTGCTTTATCAACAAATGCTATTTATCGTTTCAAAAAAAGATTTTTAAAATTATTTGTCGTGTTTTCCGCAACGTCTTCAACTGAAGTCGATTTTAACAGCGCAATATACTCTGCGACTTCTTTCACATAGGCAGGTTGGTTTTCTTTACCACGGTAAGGTACCGGTGCTAAATACGGAGAATCCGTTTCAACTAATAACCTATCCAGAGGTAAGCGACGCACTATATCTTTTAATTCAGAAGCTTTATTAAAAGTAACAATCCCAGAAATAGAGATATAAAACCCAAGTTCAATTGCCGCTTGAGCAAATGCCCAATCTTCAGTAAAACAATGTATCACCCCACCACACTTTTCAGCATGACCATTTTTTAAAATCGCTAATGTGTCTTCTCTTGCTTGGCGAGTATGGATAATAAGAGGTTTATTATATTCAACAGCAACATCTACTTGTTGGGTAAACAAGTCACGCTGTCTTTCTGCTGTTTCTGGCTGATAAAAGTAATCAAGCCCTGTTTCACCAATCGCAATCACTCTTTTATTTGATGCGTACTCACGGAAAAGCGCTAAGTCGAAATTAGATTCAACATCAAGTGGGTGGATGCCACAAGAAGCATGAACTTCTGGATGGTCTTCAATCATTTCCATCATATTTGGAAAAGCATCAAGCGTAACGCCTACCGTTAAAAACTGACTAACCCCACGTTGTTTTGCTTTTTCTATAACATCACCGACACTAACATGCAGATCATCATAATTTAATTTATCAAGGTGACAGTGTGAATCAATTAACACATTACGCTCCAATAAACTCAAATAACCATTGAGTAATTAATAATTCTTTATTCAATCCAGGATGACTATTTAACTGTTGTCGCAACTCATTTAATGATAAATATTGTTTGTATACTAAATCAGCGTTGAGCTTAATTGCATGTTTTTGAACGTAAGTAAGTTCATCACAATGCACTAAGTTAGTGCCTACTCCTAGCTGTACTTTTTGTATATCAGATAATAAATAGCTTAACCAACATAAGCCTTCATCCCCTAATTTAACCAATAAAGGTAATATTCCTGAAATATTGGTAAAGTAAGAGTCCGCATAAACCGCGAATTCAGCAAGTAGTTGTTTATGCTGGATGACTTTTTTGTCCTGATAATAACCACGAACAAGTAAAGGCGAATAACCATTTATTATAATCGATTGTTGCGTCACATCTAATTGCTCAGTCTCCATTAACCAATCGCGGATAACAGGAACAGGGATACTTGGTTGATGCCAGACCTGACATCGACTCCGAACCGTCGGTAATAGTTTGTGCGGTGAACTAGCAAGTAAAACAAAATGGCAGTTCTTTGGGGGCGCTTCTAATGTCTTTAATAAAGCATTCGCGGCAGACTCTGTCATTTTTTCGGCAGGATCAATAATAATGACGCGTTTTGCATTAAATTGAGAAGATTCTAAAGCCCATTGATTACACTGCCTAATTTGATCGACAGAAATAGATTTTCCTTCAACTTCAGGTCTGATCCAATGCAAATCAGGATGATTACCTGATTCAATTAATCCACAGCTATGGCAAAAACCACAAGGTTCCGTTCCTTGTGTCAAGCAAACTAATGTATCAGCAAAATATTGAGCAAGGCGGTCTCGACCAACGCCATCAGGCATAGCGCATAAAATGGCGTGTGGCAATCGATCCTTTTCAATCAATTGTTGCCATTGCGACCAAACCTCTTTCTGCCAAGGATAGAGTTTAGTTGCCATTCGTCGCTAACCATATTTCTAAAGCGGCAATAATCGATGCTGTTACCGTATCTAAGTCTTGTCCTGCATCAATGGTTATAATACTTTCGTCATTATTAGCAAATTCTAAATAACGTTCACGACTGCGTTCAAAGAAATCCAGTTTCATTTGTTCGATTCTATCTAGCTCACCACGAGCAGAAGCACGCTGTAACCCTAACTTCGGATCAATATCCATATAGATAGTTAAGTCTGGTGTAAAATCACCAAGTACTGTTCTTTTCATGGTCGCCATTAACTCACGGTCAAAACCACGACCACCGCCTTGATAAGCCTGAGATGACAGATCATGACGATCACCAACCACCCAATTACCTGCGGCTAAAGCTGGTTTAATAACATTACCAACTAACTGAGCTCGTGCTGCATACAATAGTAATAACTCGGCCATGTCCGTTAATGGCTCATCAGGATGTCCTTGCTTTACTAGTTCGCGCATTTTTTCGGCTAACGGCGTTCCACCGGGCTCTCTTGTCGTCACTGGTGCTGTAATTCCATGCTTAGCCAGTGTTGCTAATACGTTCTTAATTGCGGTGCTTTTACCCGCGCCTTCAAGGCCTTCAATAACAATAAATTTAGACATAATTAATTTCTTAAGGTTCTTAAGTAAGCTCTAACTGCTTTGTTATGCTCAACTAATGATTTAGTGAATTTATGACCACCCGTTCCATCCGCAACAAAATAAAGATACCGGCTAGTTTCTGGATGTAATGCTGCTTTAATTGATGCAGGTCCAGCCATTGCAATCGGCGTTGGTGGTAATCCATTAATGGTATACGTATTGTAAGCCGTTGGGGTACGTAAATCTTTTTTACGAATATTGCCATCATATTTGTCACCCATACCATAAATTACAGTAGGATCTGTTTGTAAACGCATTCCACGTTTCAAACGGTTAACAAATACAGATGAAACGCGTTCTCTTTCTGAATCAATGGCCGTTTCTTTTTCTATAATAGAGGCCAAAATCAATGCTTCATAAGAGGATTTTAAAGGTAGATTTACCGATTTAGTCTGCCATTCTTCGTTTAATACCGTGACCAATGCTTTATGAGAGCGAGCTAAAATATCAAAATCACTCATACCCGCAGTATAATGGTATGTCTCAGCCAGAAATAATCCTTCAACCTTCGCGCGATCAATGCCCAATTTATTGGCCACTTCTTTTTCAGATAACCCGCTTAACTCATGCTTTAAATAAGGGGCTTTTTCTAATTGCGCTTGCCACTCAGAAAAACGGCTACCTTCAACAAAAGTAATCGAAAATTGATGCTCTTTACCTGTTTTTAGCTGCGTCAAAACCGAAGCAAGTGATTGATTAGGTTCAATCCAATAAGTACCCGCTTTAATTTCAGTCAATTCTGGTGATATTTTATGAGTAAAACGAGCCCATTTAGTATTCGATACCCATTTATTCTTTTCAAATTCACGAATCAACTTACGGTAGCTTGTACCTGGTTTTACTTCAATTAGTTGGGCTTTTTCTAATAAAACTGGTTGCTCTGTAAATTTAATTGCTTGTTGATAGATCCAAAATCCAAAACCTACAGATCCAATGATGATAATTAAAATAAGGAATAAAAATTTCTTTAGCACGAGTACAATTTCTCCTGAAACCAATGAGACAACTTATGACTGTCAAAAGTCGTATTGCCAATTGCGTTAATTGGCACTATTTCAAATAATGAATTACTAATAAAAACTTCATCGGCCATGCATAGTTCGTCTACATAAATTGATGTTTCGAACAACGTTAGCCCATGTAAATTAGCCAATGCATAAATGTGTGCTTTCATCACACCTTCAACACCAGAGTTTGATAAATTAGGGGTGTAAATATTATCACCCTTCACCCAAAAAATATTGCCTATTGAAGTCTCTATAACTTTGTTATTAAGATCAAGAACCACGCCATCAAGATACGTTGTTTTTGCTATTTCTTTCTTAATCAAAACTTGTTCTAATCGGTTTGTATGCTTCATACCTGCAAGTAATGGTGACAACCCTAACTGGGTTTCACAAAGCATCAAACTAATACCGCCTTCTTTCCAATTCTGATAATACGTTGGATAAGAAAAAGTCGACACAATAATTTGTGTATCATGGCAGCCCTCAGGAGAATAACCTCGTCCACCACTCCCTCGACTGATCAGTATCTTAATGCCACCATCTTGAAGCTCATGGGCGCAAGATTCAATTTGCGTTTCAAGAAGAAGCCAATCTTCAATCTTGATGTCTAATCGTTTTGACGCTTCTTTTAAACGAGCTAAGTGCAAGTCCCATAAACGGACTCTCCCCCGCTCAACTTTCATGGTCGTAAAAGAACCATCACCATATTGAATACTACGATCAGTGAGTGGTAATGAATCCGTAACTACCCCGTTAACCCAATACATACAGTACTCCAAACAGAAAAAAGCGGCTTGATATAATATCAAGCCGCTTTCTAGTATAACTAACTGAGTGAAACTAATTAAGCCTCACAAACAAGTTATTACATTTTCTTAAATATTAATGTGCCGTTTGTACCACCAAAGCCGAATGAATTACAAATAGCGTATTCCATCTCAACTTTACGAGCAGTATGCGGAACAAGATCAATGTCTAAACCTTCTTCAGGATCATCAAGATTAATCGTTGGTGGCGCTATTTGATCAATCAAAGACATAACCGTAATAATCGCTTCAACAGAACCCGCAGCACCTAATAGGTGACCTGTCATTGATTTTGTTGATGACACTAATACTTTCTTAGAACCTTCTTCACCTAAAGCACGTTTGATGCCTTTGATTTCAGCAACATCACCCGCAGGTGTTGATGTACCATGCGCGTTAACATAACCGATTTGTTCACCCGTTACATTTGCATCACGCATTGCCGCTTCCATAGCTAACGCACCACCAGAACCATCTGGAGTAGGAGAAGTCATATGGTAAGCATCGCCGCTCATACCAAAACCGACTAATTCAGCGTAGATTTTAGCACCACGCGCTTTTGCGTGTTCATACTCTTCAAGAACCATCATGCCTGCGCCATCACCTAGAACAAAACCATCACGGTTCTTATCCCATGGGCGTGAAGCCGCTTGTGGATTCTCATTATTTGTAGACAGTGCTTTAGCTGCACCGAAACCGCCCATACCTAGCTCTGTTGATGCTTTTTCTGCACCACCCGCTAGCATTGCGTCAGCATCACCATAAGCGATCATACGTGCAGCATGACCGATATTATGAAGACCTGTCGTACAAGCCGTTGAAATTGCGATATTAGGACCACGTAGACCGCGCATGATCGACATATGACCAGAAATCATATTTACGATAGTTGAAGGCACGAAAAACGGGCTGATCTTACGAGGACCTTTTGCAGTAAAGGCTTTGTGACCGGCTTCAATTAAGCCAAGACCACCAATACCTGAACCAATAGCAGCACCAATGCGGTGTGCATTTTCTTCAGTAACTTTAAAACCCGAGTCATCTAATGCCTGAATGCCAGCAGCCACACCGTATTGGATGAATAAATCCATTTTACGAGCGTCTTTCTTAGACATGTACTCTTCAGCATTAAAGTCTTTAACGAGACCTGCAAAACGAGTCGTAAACTCAGTGGTATCAAAGTGCTCGATATTAACGATACCACTTTGGCCTGCTAACAGCGCTTTCCAGGCTGCTTCAACAGTGTTACCCACCGGTGTTAGCATACCCATGCCTGTAACTACTACACGACGTTTGGACACGATATATTTCTCCGGAATTAATTGAATTAGATAGGGATTGTAGCGTATAAAAAAACTCAGGCGGTCAAGAGTGACCGCCTGGAGGGTATTTCTTACTGTGCGCTAGTTACGTAGTCGATAGCAGCTTGAACAGTAGTGATTTTCTCAGCTTCTTCATCTGGAATCTCAGTGTCAAACTCTTCTTCTAGAGCCATAACTAGTTCAACTGTATCTAGTGAATCTGCGCCTAGGTCGTCAACAAATGATGATTCGTTTTTAACTTCAGCTTCATCAACACCTAGTTGCTCAATGATGATTTTCTTTACGCGTTCTTCAAGATTGCTCATTTTATTTTCCTAATTACAGATTTCGCTGATTTGCGATACTTGCTGTATTTTATTCATTAATAAGAAAGTTACAAGGCTAAGATTGCTGGTCAAACCACGAAATTCGTAATTTTTAGTGCAATTTTAACCCAAAATTGACTTAAGTCACTCTCAAGCCAACTTTATAAATTAAACCATGTACATGCCGCCATTCACGTGCAAAGTTTCGCCCGTGATATAAGCGGCTTCTGGGGACGCTAAAAAGACAACCGCAGCAGCGATTTCTTTAGGGTCACCTAAACGACCCGCAGGTACAGATGATAGTGTTGCAGCTCGTTGCTCATCATTCAAGGCTTTTGTCATATCAGTTTCGATAAAACCAGGAGCAACAGTATTCACGGTTATACCACGAGAAGCGACTTCACGTGCCATTGATTTAGTAAAACCAATTACACCAGCTTTTGCAGCTGCATAGTTTGTTTGACCCGCATTACCCATAGTACCAACAACAGAACCTACGTTGATAATACGGCCATTACGTTTTTTCATCATGCCACGAAGAACCGCTTTAGATAAACGGAAAATAGACGTTAGGTTAGTATCTAAAATATCCATCCATTCATCGTCTTTCATGCGCATAAGTAGGTTATCACGAGTAATACCAGCGTTATTAACTAAGATATCAATCGCACCAAACTCATCATTGATTGTTTTAAGTACAGCAGCAATAGACTCAGCATCAGTTACATTTAATGCAAGGCCCTTACCATTTTCGCCTAAATAGTCACCGATTGCCGCTGCACCATTTTCAGAAGTTGCAGTACCAATAACTGTCGCACCGCAAGACACTAATTGCTCAGCAATAGCACGACCAATACCACGGCTAGCGCCAGTAACTAAGGCAATTTTGCCTTCTAAATTCATCATTTAATTTTCCCTTTAATTACTTAGCAGCTTCAAGAGAAGCGGCATCATTAACCGCTGCAGCGCTAAGTGATTTTACGATTCGTTTAGTTAAACCAGTAAGTACTTTACCTGGACCAACTTCATACAACATTTCGACACCTTGTTCAGCCATTTGTTCAACGACTTCAGTCCAACGTACTGGACAATATAATTGACGAACAAGTGCGTCTTTAATTTTTTCAGGATCCGTCTCTGCAATAACATCAACGTTATTAATAACAGGTAAAACAGGTGTTGAGAACTCAATGCTTTCTAACGCAACGGCTAATTTATCAGCTGCAGGCTTCATTAATGCACAATGAGAAGGCACTGATACTGGTAGAGGAAGTGCTCGCTTAGCGCCCGCTTCTTTACACAATACACCAGCACGCTCAACAGCATCTTTATTACCCGCAATAACAACTTGACCTGGAGAATTAAAGTTAACAGGAGAAACGACTTCATCTTGTGCTGCATCTTCACATGCTTTAGCAATAGAATCATTGTCTAAGCCGATGATAGCAAACATAGCACCAACCCCCGCAGGAACCGCTTCTTGCATTAATTGACCACGTAGCTCAACTAATTTTATCGCTTCTTTAAAGTCAATAACACCAGCACAGACAAGAGCAGAATACTCACCAAGACTATGACCAGCTAAAACACTTGGTTGTGCTAAGCCTTGTTCTTGCCACACACGCCATAATGCAACAGAGGTTGCTAATAATGCTGGCTGAGTGCGAAATGTTTGATTTAAATCTTCAGCTGGACCATTTTGAACCAAAGACCATAAGTCATAACCTAATGCTTCAGATGCTTCTGCAAAAGTTTGTGTTACCACTTCATGTTGCTCACCTAATTCAGCAAGCATGCCTACAGCTTGTGAGCCTTGGCCTGGAAAAACGATAGCAAAATTGCTCATGGGTATTATTTCCTTTAAATAAACAAAGAAAGAAAGTGGGATGACATCCCAACAATCAAACTAAAATTTAACGAGCGCAGAGCCCCACGTAAAGCCACCACCGAATGCTTCAAGCAATAAGGTTTGGCCTCGTTTGATTCGGCCGTCACGTACTGCTTCATCTAACGCAGTCGGAACTGTCGCTGCTGAAGTATTACCATGACGATCTAAAGTAACAACAACTTGATCCATTGACATCGACAGCTTTTTTGCGGTTGCTTTAATAATTCGTAAATTAGCTTGGTGTGGTACTAACCAATCAAGTTCCGATTTGTCCATTTGGTTTTTATGAAGGGTTTCCTTCACCAAATTAGAAAGCTGCGTAACGGCAACTTTGAACACTTCATTACCGGCCATGTACAACCACTTATCAGCTTCTTCATTACGACGTGAAGGAACTGGCAATGAAAGCAACTCACCAAATTTACCATCAGCATGAAGATGAGTAGAAATAATTCCAGGCTCTTCACTTTGACCAACAACAACCGCACCCGCACCATCACCAAATAAGATAACGGTAGAACGATCGGTAGGATCACATGTGTGTGATACAGCATCAGAGCCGATCACTAAAACATTCTTTGCCATGCCTGTTTTAATATGTTGGTCTGCAACACTTAAAGCATAAACAAAACCAGAACAAGCGGCAGATAGATCAAAAGCTGGGCAGCCTTGGATCTCTAATAACCCTTGAACTTCACATGCGGAAGACGGAAATGAATACGTTGGCGTACTTGTAGCTAGGATAATCAGATCAATATCATTCTTATCAATTCCAGCCATTTCAATTGCTTTAACAGAAGCAAGATGCCCCATAGTAGCAACTGATTCGCCTTCACCAGCAATACGACGCTCACTAATACCTGTACGAGCTAGAATCCACTCATCACTAGTATCGACCATTTTTTCTAAGTCCGCGTTAGTGCGAACTTGTGCTGGTAAATAGCTACCAGTGCCTAAAATTTTGCTATACATGAAGACTAATAATGCCTCTCGAGTAAAACTGCCTCCAAGCGGTCACTAATACGATTAGGTATTTGACGCTTGATCTCATGAACCGCTTCCTTGATGGCATTGTTAAAGGCAGATATATCTGCACTTCCATGACTTTTTACAACAATGCCGCGCAATCCTATCAGACTTGCGCCGTTATACTGGTCGGGGTTCAACCCTTTTAAGCTAGAAATGACATCACCAAAGAGCCATTTCGCTAGAATTTGTTTGAATTTCGACGTTAAAAGCTGTGATTTAAGTTGATCTAAAAATAAATGTGCGACACCTTCACTGGTTTTTAAACATACATTTCCCACAAAGCCATCACACACTACTACATCAGCAATGCCTTGATAAAGTTTATCACCTTCAATATAGCCGATAAACTCGATATTTTGACATTGATTCAACATTTCCGCACAACGCTTAATTTGATCGTTGCCTTTAATTTCTTCTTCGCCAATATTTAATAACGCAACTTTGGCTTTTCGTCCAATGCTTTGTTCAGCTAACTCAGAGCCCATAACGGCAAATTGGAACAATGTTTCTGCATCGCAAGAGACATTCGCGCCAAGATCAAGCATCCAAGTGCGCTGATTGTTTTTTGTTGGTAACGGACTTATTAATGCAGGGCGTTCAACGCCAGGAAGAAGTTTTAATGTAAAGCGAGATAACCCCATCAATGCACCGGTATTACCAGCACTAATACAAGCATCAACGTCTTTACTAGCAACAAGATCCAGAGCCATACGCATTGAGCTGCCACGACTATGACGGAGTGCTTTTGAAGGTTGTGTGTTATTGCCTATAACGCTATCGCTATGAACAATAGAAAATCGGGGATTTAGAGTATAATTCAGATGAGTTAATTGTGTAGAAATCGCATCACGATCTCCAACGACAGTAACTTTTAGCTCAGGGAATTGCGACAATGCCTGCACGACGGCAGGCACTGTAACTTGGGGACCGAAGTCCCCTCCCATCGCATCAATTGCAATGGTTAGCTGCTGCAAAGCGTCAACCTTACTTGTTGATTACCTTGCGGCCACGGTAAAAACCGTCAGCTGTAACATTATGACGAAGGTGAGTTTCGCCACTAGTTGGGTCTACAGACAATGCCATTGTAGTTAGTGCATCATGTGAACGACGCATGCCACGCATTGAACGTGATTTCTTGCTCTTTTGTACGGCCATGGACCCTACTCCTCAATTACTGTTGTTTTAAAGATTTTAAAACATCAAACGGATTCGGTTTCTCTTCCTCTTCAGGAAGTTCGCCAAATACCAAATTGTTAGATTTGACCTGACAATCTTTAATGTCATGCATAGCGACTTGCGGCAACGCTAGAATAAACTCGTCAGTTACCAACTCAACGAGATCAACTTCACCTACTTCATTTAAATCTACAAGCTCATATTCCTCAGGAATAAGAGCTGCCTTTTCTTCGCTTAAAAAAGGCGTACACGTAAATGATACATTTAGGTGATGTTCAAAATTTTTATTACAGCGTTGACATTCCAACAATACATCGACGTTAGCTTTACCAGAGATAACGGCTAATCGTTGTTCGTCAACTTTAAACGACATTGTGACTTCAGCATCACTTTTCACATCTACAGTAGATTCAGCCAAACGCTTTAAAATATCAGATTGGATGATTCCATCGTAGTCTAATCTTCGTTGAGCGTTTTGGATTGCATCAACTGTTCGTGGTAATTTTACCTTTTGCATAGGGCGCGCATCTTATCTTTCTAAAGCCTTCGAGTCAAAGAAAAATGGCAAAAATTATGCTTTTTTTCTTCCCAGTTGCTATTTCAGCAGAGTTACTAATAATAAACGAAAATTTAAAGAAGAAGAACCCATTATGCAACCAAAACTCATTCTAGCCTCAACATCGCCTTTTCGTCGCTCGATCTTAGAGAAGATCCAAGTCCCTTTTGATGCTATTTCACCCAACTGTGATGAAACACCATTGGAAAATGAATCACCTATAACCTTAGTCACTCGATTGGCCGAACAAAAAGCCCTTTCTTGCAATATAAAAGATCCTAATTACTTGATCATAGGATCCGACCAAGTGTGCGTGATCAACAATCAAATTATAGGAAAACCATTAACACAAGAAAATGCAATTCAGCAATTACAGACAGCCAGTGGTCAAATAATTACGTTTTATACTGGTTTATCATTATTAAATACAACAACAATGATAGCAGAAACCGTCTGTGAAGAGTTCCACGTTCATTTTCGTCAACTAACCACAAAGCAAATTCAAAACTATGTTAATAAAGAAATGCCACTGTATTGTGCAGGTAGTTTTAAATGCGAGGGATTAGGAATTGCTTTGTTTGATAAATTAGAAGGTAAAGACCCTAACGCACTAATTGGCCTTCCTCTTATATCACTCATTGATATGCTAGAACGTCAAAATTTTACCGTATTATAGTGAAAGATAGCACGCACTAAAAAAGCGATAAGTGTTTGTGACAACACTTATCGCAAAATCGAGTGACATATTAAAAGATTACTTTGTCGTGCGTAAACCGGTTAATACTCTTTCTAATCGTTTTTCCATCGGCGCGCTAATATCCATCAACTCTTCAGTACTTGGGTGAGTAAATTTAATATTCGCTGCATGTAAGAAAAGTCGATCAAGACCAAATTGACCCGTATAGGCATCAAATCGTCTATCGCCATAGCGATCATCCCAACCAATTGGGTGACCAGCATGTTGAGCATGTACACGAATTTGATGAGTACGCCCTGTAATTGGGCTTGCCTGAATCAATGTCGCTTGCTCAAATTTTTCTAAAATTTTAAAACGAGTTTCAGAAGGCTTACCATTTGGATTAACACGTACAATACTGTTCACTTCGTTTTTAAGCAAAGGAACATTAACCACTTTACAGGTGCTCTTCCAATGTCCCATAACCAAAGCAAAATAATATTTTTGAACGGTTTTATTTCTGAATTGTTCTTGTAATCGACGTAAAGCCGAACGTTTTTTTGCAATTAAAAGAATACCAGACGTATCTCTATCAATTCGATGCACTAATTCTAAATAGCGTGCATCAGGGCGTAACGCTCTTAACGCTTCGATTGCTCCAAACTTCAAACCACTGCCACCATGAACAGCGGTACCAGAAGGTTTATTCAAAATAAGAAGATGATCATCTTCATATATGATGCAACTCTCAAGTTCAGATACTTTGGCTAATTTAACACTAGGTAGCTCTACAGCTGTTGATTCAGGTAACTTCACTGGAGGAATTCGAACTATATCCCCCTCTTGAATTTTATACTCTGGTTTGATGCGTTTTTTATTTACACGAACTTCGCCTTTACGGACAATTCGGTAAATCATACTTTTTGGTACATTTTTTAAGCGGGCAAGAAGATAGTTATCGATTCGTTGCCCTGCAAAATCGTCATCTATTTCGACGAATTGCACTTTAGGTTTATCTTCAGTCATAACGCCATTCTACTGCCATATTTCCTTTTGATAAAACTTTTTTACCGCAGTTTCAAATAATGAAGATTGCTGAGGCTTGATCTGACTGTTATAGTTGCACTCTGAAATCAGCCCAGATGGCTATTTCTTCACCTTGGTGAGCATAAAAGCACCAACAAGAACTAAAATATACTGCTCGAATGCGGTGATGCAGCAATTGGCGTAAGACATCTACACTGCTTTGAGTTTTTTTGCTTGTTATGCCTAAACCATTTTTTATGTTTTAACGACCGCGAATAATTGCGGATCAGCACGATTTTATAGATTGTGTTGATGTGGATTGTGCCCTAGAGCATCCCTGAGTTCCAGCCGTGAGGCTGCACATGTAATCAGCCTTGGGATCTGGCACCATTTGAAATGGATGTGGACAAACAAGCTCGACAATTTGTAATGAGTATTCCCTAATGAAAAGAATGTTGATTAACGCAACCCAAAAGGAAGAGTTGCGCGTCGCATTAGTTGATGGCCAGCGCCTTTTTGATTTAGATATCGAAAGCCCAGGTCACGAATCTAAGAAAGCTAATATTTATAAAGGCCGTATCACACGTATCGAACCAAGCTTGGAAGCAGCTTTCGTTGATTACGGTGCTGATCGCCACGGTTTCCTTCCCCTTAAAGAAATCGCAAAAGAATATTTCCCTCAAGGTTACACTTATCAAGGTCGTCCAAACATCAAGGACGTTTTGAAAGAAGGCCAAGAAGTTATTGTTCAAGTTGAAAAAGAAGAGCGTGGCAACAAAGGCGCGGCTTTAACAACTTTTATATCTCTTGCTGGTAGCTACCTTGTTCTTATGCCTAATAACCCTCGTGCTGGCGGTATTTCTCGTCGTATCGAAGGTGATGAACGCACACAACTTAAAGCGGCACTAAGTACATTAGAACTACCTCAAGGTATGGGCTTAATCGTACGTACAGCAGGCGTTGGAAAATCAGCAGAAGAGCTTGAATGGGACTTAAATGTTCTATTAAACCATTGGGAAGCCGTTAAACACGCTTCTGAATCAAATCAAGCCCCTTTCCTAATACACCAAGAAAGTAACGTAATTGTTCGCGCAATTCGTGATTACTTACGACGTGATATTGGTGAAATCCTGATTGACAGCCCTAAAATCTTCGATCGTGCTCGCCAACATATCCAACTTATTCGTCCTGACTTTTTGTCACGAGTTAAGTTATATGAAGGTGAAGTACCACTGTTTAGCCACTACCAAATTGAAAGCCAAATTGAATCAGCTTTTGATCGTGAAGTGCGCCTACCTTCTGGCGGCTCAATTGTTATTGACCCTACTGAAGCTCTAACTTCTATTGATATCAACTCTGCTCGTGCTACTAAAGGCGGCGATATCGAAGAAACTGCATTAAATACTAACCTAGAAGCAGCCGATGAAATTGCTCGTCAATTACGTCTACGTGATTTAGGTGGTTTAGTGGTTATCGATTTCATTGACATGACGCCAGTTCGTCATCAACGTGAAGTAGAAAACCGTATGCGTGAAGCGGTTCGTATGGATCGTGCTCGTGTTCAAATCGGTCGTATTTCTCGCTTTGGTTTATTAGAAATGTCTCGCCAACGCTTAAGTCCATCTTTAGCAGAAGCAAGTCACCATATCTGTCCTCGTTGTACGGGTACTGGTGTGGTTCGTGATAATGAATCTCTAGCGCTTTCAGTACTTCGTTTAATCGAAGAAGAATCTTTAAAAGACAATACAACTCAAGTTCTTGCTGTTGTCCCTGTCGCTATCGCTTCTTACTTATTGAATGAGAAACGCCGTTCAGTTCAACACATTGAAAAATTCCATAATGTACGCGTTATTATTGTTCCTAACTCTGACATGGAAACACCACACTTCGAAGTGGTCCGTATCCGTGAAGGTGAAGAACAAGAAATGCTGTCTTATCTTCTTCCTAAGAATTTAGAAGCATTACGTGAAGCTGAAGCCAAAGAAACGCCTGCAATGTATTCTGCACCGAAGAAACGTGAAGAACCAGTTCTTCAAGGTTTTAGTGCTCCTACACAAGCTGCGCCAATGTCTAAAGCTCCAGAAGAAAAAATAGCTGAACCGAAAACGGTAATGGCTAAAGATGAAAAACCAGGCCTAATCAGCCGTTGTTTCTCAGCTATTACTAACTTTTTCTCAACGCCTGAGGCTGTGTCTACTAAATCAGAGCCAAAGGAAGAAGAAGAGAAACCTGCTCAACCACAACGCCGTAATCAACAACGTAATAACAACCGTCGTAATGAAAATGGTCGTAATAATCGTAACAGCAACCGTCGTAATGACACGCGTAACGATAATCGTCGTGGTAAAAAACAAGATGAAGCGGCAGCACCTTTAGCAGCTCAAGATCCAGCACCAACACCAATACCAGCTCAAGTTAAACCTGTTGAAAACAAACCAGCTAAGCAACCTAAAGTTCGTAAAGAAATTGCTGAGCAAGGTCAACAATTAGCCGCTGAAGCGCAACTATCTCCTGAACAACAAGTACAGGCAACTGAGAAGACAAACGAAAAACGTGAGAAAAGCGTTCAAGTTAAACAACGTCGTCAACGTCGTCAGTTACAGAAAAAAGTTCGTACAGGTAAAGCAGTTGAAGCTGAAGAAGTACTTGTCGCTCCTATTGCTCAACCTGTTGATGCAGTAGAAACGCTAGAAGTACAAGATACAGCAACAACTGAAACAAATGCAGAGAACACAGAACGTAAAGAAGGTCAGCGTCGTAATCGTCGTTCACCTCGTCATTTACGTGCAAGTGGCCAACGCCGTCGTCGTCGTGATCGTCGTCCAGTGAACCCCGCTCGCCTTTACTCAGGTGTTTATTCTCCTGAGATGGCAATGGGTAAAGTATGGCCAGACTTTGCTAAAACATTAGAACTAGCAAAAGCGAATCTACAACAAGATAAATTTGTTGATAACGACACCCAAAATGCACAAGATAAAGCAGCTCAAACTAATGCTGTAAAAGCTCAAGTTGGTGGTGTTGCATTCCCAGAAATGGCAATGGGTAAAGTATTACTTCCTTATGTTGCTGTGGAAGCCGTTGTAATTGAAGCGACTCCAGTAGAAGCAACCATTATTGATAATGTGGTTATTGAAACGCCTATCGTTGTTATTGAGGAAACTACACAAGTAGAATCACCAGTAATTATCGAAGAAGTCGTCGAAATAAAAGAAGAAGTGGCTATTCCTGTAGAACACGCAGTAGTAGAAACAGTCGCTCAAGTGGAAACACCAGTTGAAGCACCTCTTCAAACAACAAATGTTGTTGCAAAACCTCAATATAAAGGACATGCCGGTTCAGGTATGACGAAAGCGAGCGGACCGACAGAGATTAAAGAAATCACTGTTTCTGCAGCAGCCTTTAAAACTGAACGCTTTGCTCCTAAGCAAGCAGGTAGCCAAACCGCTACTGGTCATGCAAGTGCAGCAATGGCAAAAACAGCAGGTTTATAATTTTTTAGACCTTAGTCTTTAAAAGAATAACCAATAAATTAAGCAAGTTACATTTCGATGTGACTTGCTTTTTTTTATATTGATAAACTGAATAAACATTGAAGTTCATCACGCTTTTCTGTACGATTCTCGCCATACATGCTTGAAAAACAACCAAGAAGATATCTAAAAATAATGTTTGAATTCCCAAAATTTTCTAATCATTCAGTGAAGAATGATGTTCTATCAGGGCTAACCGTTGCGTTAGCTCTAGTCCCTGAAGCAGTTGCTTTTGCTTTTGTTGCTGGTGTTGACCCAATGGTTGGCCTTTACGCTGCATTCATCGTTGGCTTAATTACCTCAATTATTGGTGGTCGCCCTGGGATGATTTCAGGTGCAACTGGTGCAATGGCTGTTGTAATGGTTAGCTTAGTCGCAATGCACGGCGTTCAATATCTTTTTGCCGCAATTTTACTCGCCGGTCTTCTGCAAATTACCGCAGGCTTATTTAAGTTAGGTAAATTTATTCGTATCGTTCCACATCCGGTAATGATCGGATTTGTAAACGGTCTTGCTATCGTTATTTTCCTTGCTCAATTAGGTCAGTTTAAAGCCCCTGATGCTCTAGGTAATTTAGATTGGCTTCAGGGCCCTGAAATGATGCTTATGCTAGGACTTGTTGCATTAACAATGGCTATCATTCATTTCTTACCTAAATTAACAACAGCAGTACCTTCTTCATTGGTTGCTATTATTGTTGTTACTGGTTTAGTTCAAGGTTTAGATTTAGATACTCGTACTGTTGTTGATTTCCTGCGTACGATGAGTGGTGATGAAGCGGCAACATTGGCGGGTTCTCTACCTACTTTTTCGGTGCCTAACGTTCCATTATCTTTAGAAACACTTTATATCATTTTCCCTTACGCACTTATTTTAGCGGCTATCGGTCTAATCGAATCATTACTAACACTAACAGTAATTGATGAAATGACAGGGACTCGTGGTCAATCTAACCGTGAGTGTGTTGGCCAAGGCGTTGCAAACGTTACTTGTTCAGTCTTTGGCGCGATGGGTGGCTGTGCGATGATTGGCCAATCAATGATCAACGTTAACTCAGGTGGTCGTGGTCGTTTATCTGGCATTACAGCCGCACTTGCCCTACTTGGTTTTATCTTATTTGCTTCAGGCTTAATTGAGATGATCCCATTAGCAGCATTAGTTGGTGTCATGTTCATGGTCGTGATTGGTACATTTGAATGGGCCACCTTTAAGTTAGCTCGACGAGTACCAAAACAAGATTTTTTTGTTATTGTATTAGTGACGGTTGTAACCGTACTTACTGACCTTGCTGTTGCAGTAGGTGTGGGTGTTGTTGCTTCTGCTCTTATGTTTGCATGGCAACACGCAAAACACATTTACTCAACGAATTCATTGAGTGAAGACGGATCTAAAGTATATGAAATTAATGGCCCAATATTCTTTGGTTCAGCAGCGAACTTTCTAGAGCTATTTGATTTAGAAAATGACCCACAAGATATTATTATTGATTTTGCTTCTTCGCGAGTTGTTGATCATTCAGCAATTGAAGCGATAGAAACCATTGCCGAGCGATACTCAAAAGCAGGTAAGAAAGTGCATTTACATCACTTAAGCCAAGATTGCCATGCTTTACTAAATAAAGCCGGTAGTCTTGTTGAAATCAATGTGAAAGAAGATCCTATTTATAAAGTAGTTAGCCAGTAATACACAAACCCTTGATGAAAAATCCCGATAGCATTGCGCTTATCGGGATTTTTTTATCTAATTATCTTGATATTTTTTCGCTATCTTTTGAAATTGCGTTTCTACATTTAAAAATGAATCTACAATCATGGGATCAAAATGACTCCCCTTTCCTTCTAAAATAATTTCTTTGGCTTTTTCATGACTAAAGCCTGGCTTGTATACCCGTTTTGATATCAATGCGTCATAAACATCCGCTAAAGCCATTAATCGGCCAGATAATGGGATATCTTTACCTTTAAGTTGTTGAGGATAACCACTGCCATTCCATTTTTCATGATGAGTTAATGCAATTTCTTTCGCTAATTGTAAGAAAGAACTTTCGCCTTGCATTTGTGCCTCCGCAACAGAAAGTGCTTTTGCTCCGATGGCCGCATGGCCTTTCATTATCTCAAATTCTTCTTCTGTCAATTTCCCCGGTTTAAGTAAAATATCATCCGGGATACCGACTTTACCTACGTCATGCAATGGTGCCGATTTAAAAAGTAAATTAATGTAGTTGTCCGTTAATA